>NZ_JAUSBZ010000064.1 GCF_030651755.1 Phenylobacterium sp.
ACCGGCGTCAGGGCGTCATCGACGACCGCGACGTCGATCTCGAGCTCTTCGCAGAGCTCACCGATCTCAGCCACCTTGCCCTTGCCGAACAGGGTGGCGGGCATGCGCTTTCGCAGGGGCGCCACCATCCCGCGCCGGACCTCGAGGTCGAGGGCCAGGGCAAGGCCGGTCGCCTCTTCCAGGCGCGCCTGGGAAGACCGGGCGCCGCCGCGGCCTTCTCGTTCGGGATGGATGATGAGCGCGCCTTGGACGGGCGTCTCATGGTCGATGGGTGGGGAACTCAATCGGTCTCGTCTTCCGCCGGCTCATACAGCTGGACGGGCTGGGCCGGCATGATGGTGGAGATGGCGTGCTTGTAGACCAGCTGGGACTGCCCATCACGGCGTAGGAGCACACAGAAATTATCGAACCAGCTCACCACGCCCTGCAGCTTGACCCCGTTCACCAGGAAGATGGTCAGGGGCGTCTTGGCCTTGCGGACACTGTTGAGAAAGGTGTCCTGCAGGTTCTGCTTTTTTTCGCTCATGGCTTTTCGCCCTTTTTTCTCAGATCAAGGGGCCACGCGCCCCCACACACACAAGGCAAGCTAATCCAACCCAGAGCCGCCGTGCAATCACGGTCGGCACATTAGATCGCGGTCTGCTTGGCCCGTTCGATATAGAGGCTCCGCAGGCGCCGCGCCACCGGCCCGGCTGTTCCATCGCCGATGGGCTGGCCGTCAATCTTCACCACAGGCAGGACCAGAGAGCCGGCGCCGGTGATGAAGGCCTCCTTGGCCTGGGCCATCTCCTTGGGCGTGAAGGGGCGTTCCTCAACCTTCAGGCCAGCCTCGCCGATAACGTCGAGCAGGGTGCTGCGAGTGACGCCGCGCAGGATATTGGCCTGGGTGTCGCGGGTGCGCAGGACGCCATCGGGATCCAGAATCCACGCGTTGGCCGAGGCCCCCTCGGTGATCAATCCCATCTCATCGACAAACAGGGCCTCGCCGGCCCCTTGTTCCCTGGCCGTCTGTCGGGCCAGGACATTCGGCAACAGGCCTACGGTCTTGATGTCGCAGCGCCCCCAGCGGTTCTCAGGGGTGGTGATCACGGAAATGCCAAGGGCGGCCTTGGCCTCGCTCGCCGCCCGATCGAGGGCCTTGGCCGTGATGACCACAGCTGGCCGGACAAACCCCTCGGGGAAGGCATGATCCCGCGGGGCGACGCCGCGACTGATCTGAAGATAGATCAGCCCCTCGCGAACCCGGTTCCGCCGCAGCACTTCGCGCAGGACGATCGTCAGGGCCTCGCGCGACATGGGTTCGGGGATCCGCAGCTCGCCGAGGCTACGCTTGAGACGGGCGAAGTGGCCTTCGGCGTCCGCCAGCTTGCCGCCGAACACCGACCAGACCTCATAGACCGCATCGGCCAGCTGATAGCCGCGGTCCTCGATATGCACACAGGCTTCGGAATGCGGCCCATAGCGACCGTTTACGTAAGCGATACGCCCCATGACTATTCGACGCCCTCCTCGAGCGCGCGGGCCCCCGACAGGCCGAGGGATTTGAGTTTACGGTGGAGGGCCGAACGCTCCATGCCGATGAAGGCCGCCGTGCGAGAGATGTTGCCCGAAAACCGCATCATCTGGGCGCTGAGATATTCTCGCTCGAAGGTTTCCCGGGCCTCGCGGAGCGGCAGGGCGATGATCTTGTCGGCCCCGAACATCCCACCGCCATCGGCCGGCGGCGCGTCCGAGGGCACCATTTCGGCGGTGATCGGCTCATTGGGGTCACCCGCGCTGAGGATCAGCATCCGTTCGACCACGTTTCGCAGCTGACGCAGATTGCCGGGCCACGGGCGGACCTGCAGGGCGCCGATGGCGTCCTCCGACAGGAAGCGTCTCGGCATTCCGCTGGCCTCGCAGATCCGCTCGATGAAGTTCTCCACAAGCTCAGGAATATCCTCCCGCCGCTCCGAAACCCCCGGCACGGCGACGGGCACGACGTTGAGGCGATGGAAGAGATCCTCGCGGAAGCGGCCCTCGGCGATCTCCTCGCGCAGATTGCGGGAGGTAGAGGAAATCACCCGAACGTCCACCTGGACGTCGGCGTCGCCATTCACCCGGCGAAAGCGTTGCTCGACCAGGACACGCAGGATGCGGCTCTGGGTCTCGCGGGGCATGTCAGCCACTTCGTCCAGATAGAGGGTGCCGGCGTGGGCGCGCTCGAACACGCCGATCTTGCCAGGCCGTCCGCCCTCGCCTTCGACGCCGAACAGCTCGACATCCATCCGCTCGGGCGTCATGCCGGCGGCGCTGATGGCCACGAACTCGCCCTTGCCCCTGGGGCTGGCGGAGTGGATGAGGCGCGCGACGGTCTCCTTGCCCGACCCCGGGGGGCCAGCGATCAGCACCCGGCTGTTGGCGGCGGCCAGCTTGGCGATCATCTGCCGCAGGTGCTGGGCGGGCATGGACTTGCCGATCAGGCCCTCGGGCATGATGGCCTGGGTCCGCAGTCGGCGGTTCTCCCGCCGCAGATTGGCCGCCTCGAGGGCGCGATCGACCACCAGCAGCAGCCGGTCGGACTTGAAGGGCTTCTCCAGGAAGTCATAAGCGCCACGCTTGATGGCGCTGACGGCGGTTTCGATATTGCCGTGTCCGGAGATCATGACCACCGGAAGGTCCGGATCGAGGGATTTCAGCAGGTCGAGCAGCTCAAGGCCGTCCATGCCGCCGCCCTGCATCCAGATGTCGAGGATCAGTAGCGCCGGCCGACGAGCGCGCACGGCGGCGAGGGCCGTCTCCGAATCCGAAGCGGTCCTGACCTCATAACCCTCATCGGACAGGATGCCGGCCACGAGGTCGCGGATATCGGCCTCGTCGTCCACCACCAGCACATCAGCGGCCATGGGCTTCTCCTTCGAGCATCATTTCGTGGTCATGAGGGGCGCCGCCCGCGGTGGCCCCAGCGGCCGGCAGACGCTGGGTCACAAGGGCGCCGCGCCCCCGGGCGGCGTCCGTCAGCAGCAGCTCGCCCCCATGGTCCTCCAGGATCCGCTTGACGATCGCCAGGCCGAGGCCGGTGCCCTTTTCCCGGGTGGTCACATAGGGCTCGGTCAAGCGGTCGCGATCCTTCTCCGGCAGGCCGACCCCATTGTCCTCGACCTCGACCGTCACCGTCTCGGCCGTGGCCGACATGCGCACGCGGATGCGCCCGGCCGGCCGGGGGGTCGTCTCCATCCGGGCGTGAACCGCTTCAGCGGCGTTCTTCAGGATATTGGTGAGCGCCTGGGCTAGCATGCGGCCGTCGGCCATCACCGAGACCTCAGGCGCCGGCTCGCTCAGTTCGATCTTCAAATCCGGATTGGCCACCGCCTGGGCGAACACCTGGGCCCGGACCAGTTCAGCCAGATCCTGGGGTGAGAAACGCGGCGCAGGCATCCGGGCGAAGGCCGAAAACTCGTCCACCATCCGCCCGATGTCCCCAACCTGCCGAACAATGGTGTCCGTACACCGGTCAAAGGTCTCGAGATCGGCGGGCGACACATCCTTGCGGAACTTCCGGCGAATGCGCTCCGCCGACAGCTGGATTGGCGTCAGCGGATTCTTGATCTCGTGGGCGATGCGTCGGGCGACATCCTTCCAGGCGGCGTTACGCTGGGCGGCCACCAGCCGGGTGATGTCGTCGAAGGTCAGCACAAGGCCGCTCTCGCTGCGGCTGGCCCGCACCCTGAGACGATGGCTCTCCCGGGCCCGCTGGATGTCCACCTCAGCCTCGGCCTCGCCGGCGATGGCCGCCTCGCCCGCGACCGCGCTGAGCTCTGGCGCCAGTTCGGCCAGCGTTCTTCCGTTCACCGCCCCGTCGTCCAGGTCGAGGAGCTGTGCGGCCTGCCGGTTCAAGGCGGAAATCCGCCCGTGGCTGTCCAGGCCGATGACCCCGGCGCTGACCTCTGACAAGACGGTCTCGATGAATTCCCGGCGGCCTTCGGCCTCGTCACTGGCCCGACGCAACGCCTCCTGCTGAGCCTGAAGATCGTGCGTCATACTATTGAAAGCGCGTGATAATACAGCGATCTCTTCGGGATCGCTATCAGCATCAACGCGCGCGCTCAGATCGCCGCCCGCGACCCGACCGGCAGCCTGGACGAGACGCGCCACAGGGCCGGAGATGGCGTTCGCCGCCGACATGCCCAGCCACACGGCGCCCACCAGCACCAGCAGGGCTGTCTCCACATAGGAGAGGGCGAACACGGTCTGGATGCGGGCCCGGCTCTGGGCGGCCTCTCGGTACGAGATCAGCGAACCCTCGGCCTCGATGAGGTGGGTGATGATTCCCGATTCCACGGGTCTGGCCACATAGAGGTAGGCGTCCGGATAGGCGTTGAGGCGATAGAGCGCCCGCATGAGATCGGAGGAGTCGAAGGCTGGGACGGAGATGTCGCCCTCGTCGGCGGCCTGGAAGCTCGACTCCGGCGGCATGACAAAGGGCGGCGCATCGGGCGCTTCGGTTCGCGCCAGGACCCGCCCCTCCCGGTCGATGAGATAGGCCGCCGGAAAGGCATGGTAGGCCGCCTGATAGGACAGGAAGTGGGTGAAGGTTACGGGCGAGGTCGCCAGGGCCGGCGCGGCGCGATTGAGATCCACCGACATCAGGGAGACATGCTCGCCGATATAGCGCTTCTGATCCTCGACATAGGACCGCGCCACCGTGGCGGAGTTCTCGACCACGGTCTGCACCCGCTCGGAGAACCAGTTCTCCACCCCGCGATTGACCAGCACGCCGTAGAACAAGGCCACCACAACCGCCGGCGCCACCGCAGCCAGGGCGAACAGGGTGACAAAGCGCAGATGCAGCCTTGCGCCCGCGTCCACAGAGCGGGCGTCCAGCAAGGCCAGCAACCGGAAACCGACCAGGGCCGCCAGGGTCAGGATCAGCACCAGATTGAGGCTGAGGACCGTCAGTATGGTCGTGGAAGCCGATCGCAGAGGACCAGCCGTCGGCGGCGAGGCGGCCAGCAGAATCGCCACCGCTGTAAGGATGGCGGCCAGGACGTAGCCACCACCGAGAACATACTTCGACTGCAACGCGCGCCAGAGTCTGGCGGACGGTCTGACGGCTTCCAAACTTCCGGTCCGAGCGGTCATGATGGGGGCTAGCCTAGGCCCAACTGTGTCTAGAACTCAACACAGATGTTGCCCGATTACGTCAGGTTGACGCCTCCGCCCTGCTCGCTCGCCGTCAGCGCCGCCCACGGGTCAAATCGACCCCCAGGTCCTGAATCTTCTTCCGCAGGGTGTTGCGGTTCAGGCCGAGGATTTCCGCCGCCCGGACCTGATTGCCCCGCGTCGCCGCCAGGGTGAGTTGGATCAGCGGACGCTCCACCTCCTCCAGAACGCGGTCATAGAGTCCCACGGGCGGCACGCCGTCCGGCTGCTCGGCGAAATAGCCGCCAAGATGGCGTTCCACCAGTTGGGCCAGGGTCAGAGGCCCCTCCTGACCGGGAGGATTGGGCTGCTGGTCAGCCAGCTCCCGCTCGACGATGCGCGCGGTGATCAGCTCTTCGGCATAGAGGGCGCAGACCCGCCGGATCAGGTTTTCAAGCTCCCGCACATTGCCCGGCCAGGCGTGCAGCTTCAGACGCTCCAGCGCCGTCTGATCAATGGTCTTGGACGGCAGTCCCTCCCGGTTGGCGCGCAGGAGGAAGGAGCGCGCGAGGTCGGGAATGTCTTCGGTGCGATCGCGCAATGGCGGCAACCGCAGGGGCGCCACATTCAGGCGGAAATACAGATCCTCGCGGAACAGGCCCTGCTGGATCAGGGCGCGCAGATCGCGGTTTGTCGCCGCGATCAGTCGGGCGTTGGGACGTCGGCCGGTCTTGGGGTTGAGCGCCGGCTCAGAGCCGTCGATCACCCGAAGCAGCCGGGTCTGGGCGTCGAGGGGCATATCGCCGATCTCGTCAAGGAACAGGGTGCCCCCGTCGGCCTCCACCAGCTTGCCGCTGTCGCCGTCGGCCCGGCCAAACAGCTCCGTCTCCACCCGTTCGCGGGGCGTGGCGGCCAGGTTGATGACCACGAACTTGCCATCCTTGCGCCGTCCCATGTCGTGCAGGGCCCGGGCCACAAGCTCCTTGCCGGTCCCGGACTCCCCCAGGATCAGAACGGTGAGGTCTGCGCCCACCAGCCGGGCGATGGTGCGATAGACCTCCTGCATGGGCGCCGAGCGGCCGATCAGCGGCAGCCGTTCGTCGCGCATCGCCCGGGCCTGGGCCCGGGACGCCTCGGGATCGGCCGGCCGCGCCAGGGCCCGCCGCGCCAGGGCGGTCATGTCGTCCAGGTCGAAGGGCTTTGGCACGTAGTCGAAGGCGCCGATCTCGGCGGCGTTGACGGCGGTCAGCAGGGTGTTCTGCGCGCTCATGATGATCACGGGCAGTTTGGGCCGCTCCTTGCGGATGCGCGGCAGCACGTCGAACACATTCTCATCGGGCATCATCACGTCGGTGATGACCAGGTCCCCCTCCCCTTCGGACACCCACTTCAGCAGGGTGGCGGCGTTCCCCGTGGCCCGCACCTGATAGCCAAGGCGGGTGAAGGACTGGGAGAGAACCAGCCGGATCGAGGAATCATCGTCGGCGATCAGGATCTTTTTTCCGGCGGCGCTCATGCCGTGATGTCCTTTTCAGTCACAATGGGAAGCAACACCCGGAACACTGTCCGACCGGGTTCGGATTCGAAGTCGATCAGCCCGCCGTGGCCGATCACGAGCTTGGACACCAACGCCAGGCCAAGACCCGCGCCGGTCGGCTTGGTGGTGACGAAGGGCTGGAAGAGGCTCTCACGCAGATGGGCCGGAACCCCTGGTCCGTTGTCCTGAATGCGAACCTCCAGGGGCGCGCCCCGCAGCTGACGGTCCTTGGCCGAACGCACCCGCACCCCATGGCGATAGGCTGTCGTGATGAGCACTTCGCCGCGTCCGTCTCCGCGCATGTGGGCGGCCTCGGCGGCGTTCTTGACCAGGTTCAGGAACACCTGGATCAACTGGTCTTCGTCCCCTGGCGTGGAGGGCAGCGAGGGATCGTACTGTTCGCGCAGGAGCAGGCCATCGGCGACCCCATTGACCGCCAGGGCGCGAACGCGATCCAGCACCTCGTGAATATTGACGGGGTCGCGGGCTGGCGGCGCGTCGTCGGCGAAGACCTCCATCCGGTCCACCAGCCGTTTCACCCGGTCTGTCTCGTCCATGATCAGCTGGGCAAGGGGAACGTCATCGGCCTTCGCGCCTGCCTTCAGAAGCTGCGCCGCGCCACGAATTCCAGCCAGTGGGTTCTTGATCTCGTGGGCCAGCATCCGCCCCAGGCCCATGATGGAGCGCAGGCCCGCGGCGTCTCCGCCGAACTCCGAAAAGACCCCGCCCTTGACCTGCAGCGACAGCAGGACCGAACCGTCGCCCAGGGGCGCCGCCGCCCCGTCGGCTTCAAACAGGGGCTGGCCAAAGAGGCCGATCTCCAGGCCCCGTTCCCGGACCGCCCCGCCCTCTTGCAGGGCTCGGTTCAGGAGGGCGACCAGGGGAGAGTCTGGCGGCAAGGCCGCGCGAAACCGCCCCCGGGCCAGCAGACCAAGGCCCTGACCAAACAGGGCTTCGGCCGCCTCGTTGACGGCCACCAGGGCGCCGGTCCCGTCAATGACCATGGCCGGCTCCGGGCTCAGGTCGAAGGCCGCGGATTTTAGGGCGGAGAGATCGGCGCGGGCCGATGGGGTCTTGGTCCGGCTGTTCATGCGGCCAACCTCGTCTCAGGAGCGCGCCAGAGCGCGATCAATTCGGTTTTGACCTGGGACGCGTCCTCCAATCGGCATAGCCGCGAACGGGCGGCCCGCCTGGCCTCGGCCTGCATGGGCCAAGGCGCGTAATCGATGTAGGCGGCCAGATGCTTGCGGAAGATCCGCAGGCCCAGGCGCTCGCCATAGAACAACAGGCTGTCCTCGAGATGGGCCAGCACGATTCCCAGCCGGGCTTCGACATCGGGTCCCTGGAAGGGCGCGCCGACGAGACCCGACTCGATCTCAGCCGCGATCCAGGGGCGGCCATAGACGCCCCGTCCAATCATCACCCCGTCGGCGCCAGACTGATCGAGGGCAGACCGGGCGCTCTCGGCGTCGACGATGTCCCCATTGACGATCACCGGGACATCCACGGCTCGCTTGACCGCCGCGACGGCGGCCCAGTCCGCGGCGCCGCGATAGAACTGACTGCGGGTGCGGCCGTGGACCGTGACGGCCTGAGCCCCTCTGGCCTGACAGCGCGCCGCCAGGTCCGGGGCGCTGATGGAGGTCTCATCCCAGCCCAGCCGCATCTTCACGGTCACGGGCGCCTCCACGGCCTCGACAACCGCCGCGACAATCGCCTCGGCCAGATCCGGTTCGCGCATCAACGCCGATCCGCAGGCCACGCCGATGACCTCCCGGGCCGGGCAACCAAAATTCAGATCAATGATGTGGGCGCCCGCGCGCGCCGCCAGCCTTGCGCCTTGCGCCATGATCTGGGGATCGCGGCCCACCAGTTGGACGACCATCAGCGGCAGGCCTTCACCGACGGCGGCGCGACGCACCACATCGGGCCGTCCCTTGGCGAACTCGTCAGACGCCACCATTTCGGTCGCCACATATGGAGCGCCCAGACGGCTGGCCGCGCGCCGGAACGGCAGGTCGGAAACACCGGTCATCGGCGCGATCCAAACGCGTCCGCCAACCTCTACCGTACCAACCGTGAGCTGTTTGCTCATTTTATGATCACCCCTACCGCTGGCTTTTTAGGCAATTTGTGCGGCGCCGTAAAGCCTGGACAACATCGCGCCGAGGCCTACACACGGCGCATGAGCTTTTCGGCTATAGTGGTCGCCGCGGGAAGCGGCCTTCGCGCCGGGCCTGGGGCCCCCAAGACCTGGCGCCTTCTCGCACGCCGGCCTGTCGCCCGTTGGTCTGTAGAAGCCCTGGCCGCCGCAGGCGCCCGGGAGATTCTCGTCATCGTGGCCCCAGAGATGCGGCTGGAGGCGGAAACTGCGCTTCAGGGCTTGAGCGCGGTGAAGTTCGCATCCGGCGGCGCCACCAGGGCCGCGTCAGTGCAAGCGGGACTTGCGGCGCTTTCCGCGGCGCCCGAGGCCGAAATTGTCCTCGTCCATGACGCAGCCCGTCCCTTTCTTTCCGCATCCCACATCTCTCGCCTGCTCGCCGCCCTCGACCACGCCGACGGCGCGGTGCTGGCCCTGCCCCTGGCCGATACACTCAAACGCGATGACTCTGGCCACCTCGCCACCCCCGACCGTGAGGGTCTCTGGCGGGCGCAGACCCCCCAGGCGTTCAATCTGGGCGCCCTGCGTCGGGCCTACGCCGCTTGGGACTTTGAAACTGAGCCCACCGATGACGCCCAGGTCGTCGCGGGCTTCGGGGGGCGTGTGGCCCTGATTCCTGGGGACCCCCTGCTCTTCAAGCTCACCTATCCAGAGGACTTCGCCATGGCTGAACATCTGGCGGGGGCCGCGCGGCAGGTGCGTACGGGACAGGGTTTCGACGCCCATCGGTGGGGACCCGGCGACAGTGTCTGGCTCTGCGGCGTTCGGATTGACCACGACCAGAGCCTCATCGGCCACTCTGACGCCGATGCGGGCCTGCATGCGCTCACCGACGCCCTTCTGGGCGCCTTGGGCGCTGGCGATATCGGCGAGCACTTCCCCCCCACCGACCCTCAATGGCGCGGAGCCTCATCGGATCGGTTCCTGGCTCACGCCGGGGCGCTGATCTCCGAACGCGGCGGCGCGATCCTGAATGTGGACGTCACCTTGATCTGCGAGCGGCCGAAGATCCGCCCTTATCGGGACGCCATGCGCGCGCGGCTGGCCGAAATCCTCGGACTATCGGCTGACCAGGTCAGTGTGAAGGCGACGACCACCGAGGGCATGGGATTCACCGGCCGTCAGGAGGGCCTGGCGGCCCAGGCCATCGCCACCATAGAGCTGCCGCGCTAAGGGGTGACGATCAGGTCTGGCCATCAGGGCAGCCAGGTCCAGGTCTCCCGCATGCGGGCGTAGAGCGCGCCCGGGAGATTGGTGTAGGCGTCGGTCCAGGGGGCGGCGAGGCTTCCGTCCGCCGCTTCCCACCGGACGTCATTCTCGTAGAGACGAAGGGCGTCTGGCGTCTGGGCCACGATCAGAACATCCTCAGCCGACTCCCAGAGCACGGGGCTGTCATAGGCTGCGGCGTGACGCTGCAGAAGGGCGGCGCCTCCGGCGGCGGCCGCAACCGCCATCGCCGGCGAGACCAGGTCGAGATTGCGGTTGGACAGGTGCATGACCAGCACCCCGTCGGGTTTGAGTTTGGCGAGGTACATTTCGACCGCCTCGACGGTCAGCAGGTGAGCGGGCACCGCGTCAGAGGAAAAGGCGTCCAGCAGCAGCAGATCGAATCGTCCCTCAGGCTGGTCCTCCAGGGTGAGGCGCGCATCGCCAATGACGTAGTCAATCGGCCCCTTGGCGCACTCGGTCGTGTAGGTGAAGTAGTCGGGATCGTTGGCGATCCGCACCATCAACGGATCGATTTCGAAGAAGGTTAGCTGATCTTCGGCCCGGACATAGGTCGCCACTGTCCCGGTGCCGAGGCCGACGGCGCCGATGGTGAGGCTGGCCTTTTCCGCCCGTTTGGCGGCGAACACCTGGCCGATGGGTGTTTCGGGGGCATAGTAGACCAACGGGCGACAACGGTGCTCAGGCGCCCGAGCCTGGGCGCCGTGGAGGGTGGTCCCGTGGGCGAGCATATGGACGGTCCCGCCCAAGGCCTGGACCGGCATCACCGATTGCCGCGCCACGCCGAAGAAGCTGCGCCAGCTCTGTCGGACGTCAACCCGGTCGCCGGCCATCTGGGCGGACATCAGCAGCATCGAGACTGTGGCCAGGAACAGCAGCGTGCTGCCCCGGAGCAGGAAGGCCGAGACGGTGACGACGCCCAGCAGGATGCGCACGACGGCTTCGCTCTGGGCATAGAGGCCCGCGAGGACCGGGGCGGCGACGACGGCGACGACGCAGACGGCGAACAATCCCCACCGCCAGGCCGCGCCGGTCTCCCAAGCCCACGGTCGGGCCAGGCAGGACAGGGCCAGGACCAGGGGATACTCCCAGACATTGGTGAAGATCACCGGCGCGACGAAGGCGTTGAAAGCCCCGCCGACCACCCCTCCGACGGACAGGCAGAGATAGAATTCCGTCAGTTGAGCCGGGGGCGGCCGTCGCGCCACCAGCGCCTGATGGCAGACCAGGGCGGTGAAGAAGAAGGCCGCCAGGTGGACGCCAAGCTGAATCGCCAGGTTGGTCGTGTGAAAGGGCATGATCACCGCGCAGGCGACAACCGCGGCGGCCTGGAACATCAGCGCCGTCTCCGTGGAGATCGCGGGCCGGTCCTGGAAGGCGATGATGAAGGTCAGCAGATAGAGGGCCAGGGGCACGACCCAGATGAAGGGCGCGGAGGCCACGTCGGTCGTTATATGGGTGGTGACCCCCAGCATCAGGCTGGAGGGGATCGCCGCCAGGGCGATCCAGATCAGTCGCCGCGGCCATGGGCGACCGCTTAAGGCGGTCTCCAGCAGGGCGGCCGCATGAGGCGGTGAAATCTCCACCGCCGGCGCCCGGGCCACCAGGAGTCCAAGGCTCGCCATCAGAACCACGAATCCGCCATAGGCGAGGCTCCAGACGAAGGTCTGGGCCTGCACCGCCAGGGTGGGCTCCACCACCAGCGGATAGGCGAGCAGGGCGATCAAGCTGCCCAGATTGCTCGCCGCATAGAGAACATAGGGCCCGCGCCCCTCCCCTTCACGATAGATGCGCGCGTGCCAGGCCTGGGCCAGGGGGGCGGTAGCCGAAAGCACGGCGAAGGGCGCCCCGACCATCAGGGCCAAGGCCGCCAGCAGCCACAGGGCCGGGTGATCGGAGGTCGGCGGACCCAACAGCTCATGAACCCGAAGCGGCAGCACCAGGGCTGCGATCAACAGGGCGCTCCCGTGGATCATCGCCTGGCGGCGCACCGTGCCGGCCCGCTGCAGAAGATGGGCATAGGCGTAGCCCACCAGCAGCGCGCCCTGGAAGAAGGCCATGCTGGTGTTCCAGACCGCTGGCGCCCCGCCCATCAAAGGCAGAAGCAGTTTGGCGGCCATGGGTTGAACCATGAAGACCAAGGTCGCGCTGGCGAAGACCGTCAGGCCAAACAGGGCCGGCGCCACGGTGCGTTCGGCCTTGGGAAGAATGTCCGGAAGGGTCATGTCGCCGATTCGGCTTGTAAGGTCAGGGCGGCCGATGTTGTGGTCTGGCCGACCCGGCGCCTAGCGCCCTTTCGTTCCTGGTATCGGATACCCCTATGTTTTCCTTGGAAATCGAGACCTTGGCGCGGCTTCTCATCGACGAGGCGCGGCAGAAATCCCTGCGAATCGTCACTGCGGAAAGCTGCACAGGTGGCCTCGTGAGCGCGGCGATCTGCGCCATTCCAGGGGCGTCTGACGTTCTTGAGCGCGGCTTTGTCACCTATTCCAACCGCGCCAAGCAGGAAATGCTGGGGGTCCCTGGCGATCTGATCGCCGACCTTGGGGCGGTGTCTGAGCCGGTGGCGCGGATGATGGCGGAGGGCGCCCTGGAAAACTCCAACGCCCATCTCGCCGTGGCCATCACCGGGATCGCTGGCCCTGACGGCGGCACCCGGATGAAGCCCGTGGGAACCGTCCATATCGCCACGGCCCGGACCAATCACGGCCTGACCCATCGCGCTGAACTGTTTGAGTTCGAAACGCGCTTTGAGATTCAGCAGGCGGCCGCGCAAGCCGCTCTGGAAATGCTGCGCGAGCGGCTGAGCTGAGCCCTCAGGCCGATTTGGCCTGACCGCCGTAGAGCTGATCGGCCCTGGCCTCGAAACAGCCGATCAGCCGATCGACGGCGCTGTGGAAGTTCGCGTTCAGCAGCGCCGCCAGGAGGCGAGACTTGAACTCGAAGTCGATCTCGAACTCGATGCGGGTTCCCGCAGGATCGGGGTGAAACCGCCAGCGGTTCTCCAGCCGCTTGAACGGACCTGAAATCAGACTGACATGGATGGTGCGCGTCGTGGCGTCCCGTCGGACCCGGGTCGAAAAGCGCTCCTTGAGGACAGAAAATCCTACCGCGGCCTCGGCGTCGAGGGTGTCTACGCCCTCCCCGGCGGACCGGAGATTCCAGCTGCGCATCCCGGTAATCCAGGGCACGAAATCCGGATAGCGGTCGACGTCGCCGACCAGGTCGAACAACTGATCAGGGCCGTAGGGCAGCACCTTGTGGACGCGATGGTACAAGACGCGTCTAGGCCTGTAGCGTGGCTTGGCCGTTGGCGCGGGCCTCATAGGCCTGACGCGCGGCCTGAAGCTTGGCGAAATCCTCACCCGCATGATGCGATGAGCGGGTCAGCGGACTGGCCGACACCATCAGGAACCCCTTGGCCCGGGCGATCTCTTCATAAGCGCCGAACTCTTCAGGCGTCACATAGCGATCAATGGCCGCGTGCTTTCGGGTCGGCTGGAGGTATTGGCCAATGGTCAGGAAGTCCACGCCGGCGGCGCGCATGTCATCCATCACCTGCATGACCTCCTCCTTAGATTCGCCGAGGCCGACCATCAGGCCAGACTTGGTGAACTGGGTGGCGTCGCGCTCCTTGACCCGCTCCAGCAGCCGCAGCGAGCTGTAATAGCGGGCGCCGGGCCGGATCGAGAGATAGAGCCGCGGGACGGTCTCCAGATTATGATTGAAGACGTCAGGGCGGGCGTCGATCACGGCCTCAAGGGCCGAGACCGGCTTGCGGAGGAAGTCCGGGGTCAGAATCTCCACCGTGGCCAGAGGCGCCGCCGCCCGTATGGCCCGCACGACCTCGGCGAAGTGGGCCGCCCCGCCGTCGGCGAGATCATCCCGGTCCACGGAGGTGATCACCACATGCTTCAGGCCCATCTTGGCCACCGCATCGGCCACCCGCGCCGGCTCGCTGGGGTCAAGGGGGTTGGGCTTTCCGGTGGTCACGTTGCAGAAGGCGCAGGCCCGGGTGCAGATTTCGCCCATGATCATCATGGTGGCGTGGTTCTGCGACCAGCACTCGCCGATATTGGGGCAGGCGGCCTCTTCGCAGACCGTCACCAGGCCGTGGGTTTTGACGATGTTTCGGGTCGCCGAATAGCCCTCAGACCCCGGCGCCCGCACCCGCAACCAATCGGGCTTGCGCAACAGCGGCGTATCGGGTCTCGCCTGCTTTTCAGGGTGGCGAGGACGCGGCCTGGCCACATTGTCGATGACGACGGTCATAGGCCCTAGATCGTCCCTCCAGGCCTCCGGATCAAGCCGCGAATGTGCGCCCTTGCCTCGGAGGGGCCAACTGCGCTGAAACTGGACCATGCGCCACTGGCCAGCCCTCCTCGCCGCCCTCGTTCTGGCGGCCTGTGATTCGACGGGTCCACGGCCTGCGACTCTCGACAGCCGATCTCCTCCGGGCCTTTCCCCTCGGTTCCTGGCGCCGGAGGGCTGGGCCTGGGGCGCGATCCAGGCGCCAGGGGAGCCGGAGCTCCGCTACGGGGTTTCCGCTCCGGCAGGCCAGGGACGGCGGGCGCATGTGCTGATCCTCCCGGATTCCGGCGAACCGGCGGAGGCCTGGTTCGAGACCATTACAGAGCTGTCCAGCGCCGGCTATGTGGTCTGGACCCTGGAGTGGGAGGCCTTTGGCGGCTCCGGGCGCAGGGTGGGTCCCCACGATATGGCGCATGCGGAGTCTCCGTCCGCCGGCGCCCGCGCCATCGCCGCCCTCACCACCCAGGTAATCCGTCCCGAAACGGACCGGCCCCTGATTCTGCTCGGCTCCGGTGACAGCGCCGCCACGGTCGTGATGGCGCTCCAGGCTGGCGCGCCGGCCGCCGCCGCAATCCTCAGCGCCCCCACCTGGGGTGAGGTCCGCCCTTCCGGGACCTGGGAAGGTCTGGCCCTCCGACTGCGCCTGGGCCGCCTGCCAAGCCCCGAATGGCGGCCATGGTCCCGGGAGGAATCTGAGCAGAACCTGGAGGACATGAACGACCCCTGGCGAGGCCGGGTGACTCATGGATGGCGGCTGGCCAATCCTGATCTCCGACAGAGTGGCCTCAGCCTGGGATGGCGAGCGATGCAGGGGCAGGCGCGGCAAATGGCTCTGGAAGCCCCTGGTCGGTCGACTCGAATGCTGATCCTGACCACGCCTGCCGACCAGACCGCATCTGTCCTCTGTCAGGGCCTCTGGGAATGTGAACGCGTGACCGAACCAGCGACAGCGGCTGCGCCGCACTTGGCGGCTGATCCCACACGCAGACCCTGGGTGGAACAGATCGCGGCATTCATCGCCAAGCAGACCACACCATAGATATCTGAATGGGCTGAACGCCCATCACGAACGGTCACACATCTTTTCATCCGCTGACGTCGCCTCTAGGGTCGCCGCCAGAACAAGGCGCCCGGAAGAATGGCGTCAGGCCCTGGGAGGACTTCGCCTTTGACCGGCACCTATGACCCCCGCGACAGCCAGATCTCCATATTCGACGCCCTGATCGCTGCTCGCACGCAGTTCGGCGCCAAGAAGCCGATCCTGGAAGATCAGGAACGCAATCCGCTCACCTATACCGGCCTGATCCAGGCCTCGTTTGCGCTGGGCCGCAAGATCGCCGGCTTCACCGCCAAGGGCGAGCGGGTGGGCGTGATGTTGCCGTCCAGCGCCGGTGGCGTCGTGACCTTCTTCGCCCTGCACGCCATCGGCCGCACGCCGACCATGCTGAATTTTACGGCCGGCATTCGCAATCTGAAGGCCGCCTGCGAGCTGGCCGGGGTGAAGACCGTCCTCACCTCCCACCGGTTCATCGAACAGGGCAAGCTGCATGATCTGGTCGACGCCCTCGAGCCGATCGCCCAGGTGGTCTATCTCGAGGAGGTTCGGGAAAAGGTCGGCCTCGCCGACAAGCTGTTCGCCGCCGCCGGCGGGGTGATGACGCGGCAGTTTCGGGCCAACAGCAAGCCCTCGGACCCCGGGGTGATCCTGTTCACCTCCGGCAGCTTCGGCGCGCCACGGGGGGTCGTGCTGAGCCAGGCCAATCTGGTGGCCAATGTTCAGCAGATCGCCGCCCACATCGCCCTTGATCCCGATTGGGTGATGTTCAATCCGCTGCCGATCTTCCACTGCTTTGGCCTCACCGGCGGCGTGCTGCTGCCGATCCTGACGGGCATGAAGGCCTTCCAGTACCCCTCACCCCTGCACACCAAGCAGATTCCGCCGCTGATCAAGGACTCCCAGGCCTCGATCCTGCTGGCCACCGACACCTTTGTGAACCAGTACGCCCGCGCCGCTGAGCCGGGCGAACTGTCGGGGCTGAAGTTCGTGGTCTGTGGGGCCGAGAAGGTGCGCGAGGAGACTCATAACCTGGTGGCCGAGCGCTTCGGCCCTATTCCCCTGCTCGAGGGCTATGGCGCCACCGAGGCCGCGCCCGTGATTGCGGTGAACAAGCCGCTCGACAATCGCCGGGGCACCGTCGGCGGCCTGTTGCCCGGCATAGAGACCCGGCTGGAGCCGGTGGAAGGCATTCCCGGCGGCGGGCAGTTGTTCGTCCGCGGGCCCAACGTCATGTCCGGCTACCTCGCCGCTGACGGCTCAGTTGAGGCCCCCGTGGACGGCTGGCACGACACCGGCGACGTGGTCAGCATGAGCAACGACCACTGGATCAAGATCCAGGGCCGGGTGAAGCGCTTCGCCAAGGTGGCCGGCGAGATGGTCTCCCTGACGGCCGCCGAGGACATCGCCGTGGCGGTCTGGCCTGATTGCCGCCACGCGGTCATCGCCGTGGCCGACCCGCGAAAGGGCGAGCGGCTGATCCTGCTGACCGACCGCCGCGCTGCTCAGGTCGACGCCCTGCTCGCCCATGCCAAGAGCGTCGGCACGCCGGAACTCACCGTGCCGCGCAAGATCATCGTGGTGCCGGAAATCCCGGTCCTTGGGACGGGCAAGACCGACTATGTGGCTATCCAGCGGATGGCCGAGGCGGAACTGCGCCGGGTCGGCTGAGGGGGCGGCTCGAGCCGCCGGTCAGGCGTGCAGCACCAGGCCGTAGGCGTCCAGGGCCGATTCATGCATCGCCTCACTCAGGGTGGGGTGGGCGAAGACCGTGGCGTGCAATTCCGCCTCGGTGGCCTCCAGCGTCATGGCCAGGGCGAAGCCCTGGATCATCTCTGTGACCTCGGCCCCGATCATGTGCGCGCCGATGAGCGCCCCGGTGTCGGCGTCGAACAGAGTCTTCACAAACCCCTCGGTCTCGCCTGCTGCGATGGCCTTGCCGTTGGCGCGGAAGGCGAAGCGCCCGACCTTCACCTTGCGTCCCGCCGCCTTGGCCGCGGCTTCGGTGAGTCCCACCGAGGCGATCTGCGGGTTGGCGTAGGTGCAGCCGGGGATGGGGGCGTTGAGATTCTTGGCCGGCTGGCCGGCGATGTGCTCGACGCAGTGCACCCCCTCATGGCTCGCCTTGTGGGCCAGCCATGGCGGACCGGCCACGTCGCCGATGGCGTAAAGACCCGGCACGCCGGTGGCGCCATGGGCGTCGGTGACCACGTGGGTCTTTTCGATTTTTACGCCCAGGGACTCCAGCCCCAGGTCTTCGACATTGCCGACGATGCCGACGGCGACGATGGCCCGCTCGGCCTCCAGGGTCTCGGTCTTCCCGCCCGTCTCGATCTCCACGACCACGCCGGCCTTCGACTTGGTGAGCTTCTTGACGGTGGCGCCGATGCGAAACTTCAGACCCCGCCGCTCGAAGGCCTTGCGGGCGGCGGTGGAGACCTCTTCGTCCTCCACCGGCAGGATGCGCGGCAGGGCCTCGACTACCATCACCTCGGCACCCAGGGCGCGGTAGAAGCTGGCGAATTCGATGCCGATGGCGCCCGATCCGATGACGATCAGCGACTTGGGCGCCGCCTTGGGAACCATGGCCTCGCGATAGGACCAGACCCGGTCGCCGTCCGGCTCCAACCCGATCTGCGGCAAGGTGCGGGCCCGGGCGCCTGTGGCGAGGATGACGTGCTTGGCCTGCAGGGTGCGCTCGCCGCCGCGCTTCTGGGCGATCACCACCTTCGGCGCCGGTGTGCCCTTCTCAAGACGGGCGGTCCCCTCGATCACCTCGATCTTGTGCTTGCGCATGAGGAAGCCGACGCCGGAATTGAGCTGGCCGGCAACCTTGCGCGAGCGCTCCACCACCTTGGCGAAGTCGAAGCGGGGCTTGTCGGCGGCCAGCCCGTAATCGGCCAGGTGATGCAACTGCTCATATACCTCGCCGGACTTGAGCAGCGCCTTGGTGGGGATGCAGCCCCAGTTCAGACAGACCCCGCCCAGGGCCTCGCGCTCGATGATGGCGGTCTTCAGGCCAAGCTGGCTGGCGCGGATGGCGGCCACATAGCCGCCGGGGCCTGCGCCCACGATGATGACGTCGAAATCCATATGAATTGGCCCCTTAGACCATCATCGCCAGGGGCTCTTCGATCAGAGCCTTGAACGCTTCCAGCCAGCGGGCGCCGGTCGCCCCGTCCACGACCCGATGGTCGCATGTCATGGTCACCGACATGACCGTGGCGATGGCCAGTTGATCGCCGCGCACGACCGGCTGCCGGGTCCCTGCGCCCACGGAGAGAATGGCGCCCTGGGGCTCGTTGATGATCGAACCGAACGACTTGATCCCGAACATGCCGAGGTTGGAGACGCTGAAGGTGCCCCCCTGGAACTCCTCGGGCTTCAGCTTGCGGGTGCGGGCGCGCTCGGCCAGGTCCTTGGTCTCCCCGGCGATCTGCGCCAGACCCTTGGTCTCGCACTTGCGGATGATCGGCGTGATCAGGCCGCCCTCGACGGCGACCGCCATGGCGATGTCCGCATGGTGGTGCAGGGCGATGCCTTCGGGGGAATAGGAGGCGTTGGCTTCCGGGACCCGCTTCAGGGCCACGGCGCAGGCCTTGAGGATGATGTCGTTGACGCTGACCTTCACCCCGTCCTTTTCCAGCATCTTGTTGATGCGGCCGCGGGCCTCGAGCAGGCGGTCGATCTCGAGATCGATGGTCAGGGGGAAGTGGGGCACGTCGCGGAAGGAATCCGTCATCCGCCGCGCCACGGTCTTGCGCATGCCATCTAGCGGAATGAGGTCGTAGCTGCCCTCGGGGATGCCCATCTGCTGCAGGGACTGGACCGGACGGGTCTCGCCGCGGCGCTCGGAGGTCGGGGCTGGCGAGGCGGCAGAAGCCGCGGGCTTCGCGCCCGGCTTGGCCTCCTTGACGTCCCGCTCGATGATCCGGCCGTGCGGCCCAGAGCCGGTGATCGATGAGAGATCGAGCCCCTTCTGCTCGGCGATCCGTCGGGCCAGGGGCGAGGCGAAGATGCGCTCGCCGCCCTTGGCCGAAGCGGGCCTGGCGGTCGCAAGCTCGGCCTTGGCGGGTGCGTCAGGCTTCGACTCGGCCTTGGCGGGCGCCGCCTCAGGGGCGGCCGCTTCCTCAGGCTGGGGCTCAGGCGCCTTGGCTTCGGTTCCCCCAGACAGGCGGGCGATGGGCGCATTGACCTTCACGCCTTCGGTCCCGGCCTCGACGAGGATCTCCTCGACGACGCCCTCATCGACGGCTTCGACCTCCATGGTGGCCTTGTCGGTCTCGATCTCGGCGATCACGTCGCCGGCGGCGACGGTGTCGCCCTTCTTGACCAGCCATTTGGCGAGGGTGCCCTCCTCCATGGTGGGCGACAGCGCCGGCATCAGGATGTCGGTCATACGGATTCCTTGGAGAGGTGCGCGAGGCCCGCGGCGTGGGCCTCCCAGTTCTGGCCGTCAAAGGGTTCGATGTCGAAGTCCAGCCCCTCGGCCGGGTCCAGGCAGCGGACATTGACCGACCAGCCATCGGGATTGGACCGGGGGCGATAGAAGCTCTTCACCCCGCACACCTTGCAGAAGGTGTGCTGGGCCACGCCGGTGTTGAAGACATAGGTGGTGATCTGGTCCTGGCCCCCAGTCAGGCGGAAGCGACTGGCCGGCACGATGGCGTGGATGAACCCCGTCATGGCGCAGATCGAGCAGTTGCACGCCTGGACGGTCACCCGCGCCGGGAGGGCGGCCTCAAACCGCACCGCGCGGCAGTGACAGCCGCCGCTGCGCCAGGTCAGGTCAACCGACGCGGTCATGAGCGATAGCAGACCGCCTTGGCGGCTTTCACGATCTTCTCCACCGACGGCAAGGACGCGGCCTCCAGATTGGCCGCATAGGGCAGCGGCACATCTTCCTGGCAGACCCGCGCGGGCGGGGCGTCGAGATAGTCGAAGGCGTGCTCGATCACCCGGGCGATCACCTCGGCGCCGACACCCATGGGGCCCCAGCCCTCCTCCACCGTCACCAAGCGGTGAGTCTTGCGCACGCTCTCGACGACGGTGTCGTGATCGAGCGGGCGGATGGTGCGCAGATCGACCACCTCGGCTTCGATACCCTCAGCGGCCAGTTCCTCGGCCGCCTTCAGGGCCAGGCCCACCATGCGCGAATAGGCGGTGATGGTCACATCGGCGCCCGTGCGGCGCACCTTGGCCACGCCGATGGGCAGGACATAGTCCTCCCCCTCCGGGACGTCGAATTCCTGGCCATAGAGCATCTCGTGCTCCAGGAAGACGACCGGGTTTGGGTCACGAATGGCGGCCTTCAGCAGCCCCTTGGCGTCCGCTGCGTCATAGGGGGCCACCACCTTGAGTCCCGGTACGTGGGCGTACCAGGCGGCAAAGTCCTGGCTGTGCTGGGCCGCGACCCGCGCCGCCGCGCCGTTGGGGCCGCGGAACACCACAGGCGTGGTGATCTGGCCGCCGGACATATAGTGGGTCTTGGCCGCCGAATTGATGATGTGGTCAATGGCCTGCATGGCGAAGTTCCAGGTCATGAACTCCACGATGGGCTTCAGGCCCGCCATGGCCGCGCCCACCCCCAAGCCTGCGAAGCCGTGCTCGGTGATCGGCGTGTCGATCACCCGGCGCTCGCCGAACTCTTCCAGAAGGCCGCGGCTGACCTTATAGGCGCCCTGGTACTGGCCGACCTCTTCGCCCATCAGGAAGACGGTCTCGTCCCGGCGCATTTCCTCGGCCATGGCGTCGCGCAGGGCGTCGCGGACCGTGGTCTTGACCAGCTTGGCGCCCGCGGGGATCTCGGGATCCGTCGGCGCCTTGGCGGGCCGCACGGCGGCAGGCCCTTCGCCTTCGGACTGTTCGGCCTTGGCCTCGGCGGGTCCCTTCTTCTCCGGATCGCCGGAGGCCTCAGGGGCCTCTGGAGCCTGAGGGGACTCGGCCTTGGTCGCCGCCGCGCCGCCGGACAGGCGGGCGATAGGGGCATTGACCTTCACCCCTTCGGCGCCGGCCTCGACCAGCAACTCCTCGATCACGCCCTCATCGACCGCCTCGACCTCCATGGTCGCCTTGTCGGTCTCGATCTCGGCGATCACATCGCCAGACGCGACGGTGTCGCCCACCTTCACGTGCCATTTGGCGAGCGTCCCCTCCTCCATGGTCGGAGACAGGGCCGGCATCAGGATGTCGGTCACTGGGGCGCCTCCACATAGACCTCGGTATAGAGCTCAGACAGGTCCGGCTCGGGGGACGTGCGCGCGAATTCGGCGGCGTCGGCGACGATCCGCTTCACCTCGGCGTCGATAGCCTTCAGGGCCGCGTCATCGGCCACCCCTTCGCGCTCCAGGCGTTCGCGCAGATGTTCAATGGGGTCGCGGGTCTTGCGGACCTCGTCCACCTCTTCCCGAGTGCGGTACTTGGCCGGATCGCTCATGGAATGGCCGCGATAGCGGTAGGTCTTCATCTCCAGGATGAAGGGGCCATCGCCATTGCGGGCGTGGGCCGCGGCCCGCTTGGCGGCGTCGCGGACAGCCAGAACATCCATGCCGTCAACCTCTTCGCCCGGAATCCGGAAGGAGGCGCCGCGCTTGTACATGTGAGTCTCGGACGACGAGCGCTCCAGGGACGTGCCCATGGCGTACTGGTTGTTCTCGATCACATAGACGACCGGCAGCTTCCACAGGGCGGCCATGTTGAAGCTTTCGTAGACCTGGCCCTGGTTGGCGGCTCCGTCGCCGAAATAGGTGAAGGCCACCTTGCCGTTCTCGCGGTAGCGGTTGGCCAGCGCCAGGCCGGTGCCCAGGGGGGCCGGGGCGCCGACAATCCCGTGACCGCCATAGAACTCGGCCTCGCGGGAGAACATGTGCATGGACCCGCCCTTGCCCTTGGACGAGCCGCCGGCCCGGCCGGTCAACTCGGCCATGACCTCCTTGGGGTCCATGCCGCAGGCCAGCATATGGCCGTGGTCGCGATAGGCGGTGATGACCTGATCGCCCTTCTCCTGGATCGACTGGACGCCCACGGCGATGGCTTCCTGGCCGATATAGAGGTGGCAGAAGCCGCCGATCAGACCCATGCCATAGAGCTGGCCGGCCCGTTCCTCGAACCGGCGGATGAGCAGCATGTCGCGATAGAAGCCGAGCAGCCTGTCCTTGCCGAGGCTCTCGACGGTCTCGGCCGAAGAGTCGCCGGCCTTGGCGGCCTGTTTGGCGCGCGCCATGTTTCACTCCCGGGTGGTGTTTGCGTTCAGCACCCTAACCCAGAGCCGGCCGATCCGTCAGCCGCCCACCGAGTCGTCGTGCTGGATGCGGATCACATAGTCCCTGGGATGGCTGTATCCTAGAAGAGACCGGGCCCGCTCCTCCAGAAGATCGGCTGAAAGCGACGTGTCGCGCAGCAACATCGCCCGGGTCTCCAGATCCTGCCTCTGAGCCGTCAGGCGCTTCAGCTCGGCCGATTTCACCGCCAGCGTATAGTCCCGCTGGGCCGAGGTCAGCAGGCCCTGATCGCCGGTAAAGGCATGATAGGCGAAATAGATGATCAGGAGCGCCAGGGCGGCGGTCGAGATGTAGGAACGGACGGCTGTGAGCACGGTGATTCCACGCAGCGGATGGGCCAGAGTCGTCAATTGTGCTTAATTTTGCGTTGCAGCTCAGCCGTTTGCCGTCGAAACTCGCCGCTATGGATCGGAAGCACCCTCCCAATTGATCTGAGCGCTCCGCTGACCGGCTGAGGCGTTCTGCGGCATGGCTGCTGCCGCCGCTTGGGCGTGCGCCCTATTCTCTCGTCGCCGCCCTGCTGCTGGTGGGATTCGCCGACGAGTGGTTCACCTTTCTGCCGGCCGGTGTTCTTGAACCCCTGCGCGAGGACGTCGGCCTAAGCTATGCCCAGGGTGGCCTGGTCCTGGCCGCGCTCAGTCTTGGCGGAACCGTTGGGATCGTTTTCCAGGCCGCGGCCGACTATGTCAGTCGGCGCTGGCTCTCGGCCTTGGGGGCCCTGGCCTATGGCGCAGCGATGGTCGCCTTTGGCCTCTCCGACTCCTTCATCATGCTGTTCGCCGCCGCCTTCGTCTGGGGGGCGGCCAGCGACGCCTTCATCCATGGCTGTGAGGTGGCCCTGGTGGACCTCGCCGGCGACGACCTGCCCCGGGCGCTGGGCCGGGTAAACGCCTGGTCGGCCGCAGGCGACCTGCTGGCGCCCCTGTCCCTGGCCCTGGCCGCAGCCGTCGGATTGGGCTGGCGAGGGCTCTTCCTGGCGGGCGGCGGGCTGATGCTGGCCTACGGACTGTGGCTCGCCAGCCAGCGCTTCCCCCCGCCGCACAGGCGTGAGGGTGAGGTGCGCCCCGGCCTCGACCTGCTCGCCCTGATCACCGATGGGCGGGTCCTGCTGATGGCGGTGATCATGGGGCTCTTCAGCCTGCTGGACGAGCCGCTGCTGGCCTTCCTGATCGCCTATCTCGACCAGGTCGCAGGCTATGGCCCCGGGCTGGCGGTCATCCTGTCAGCCGGCGCGCTGGTGGGCGGATTGCTGGGCCACGGCCTGACCGGACGTCTGATCCCCGCCACAGCGCCCGGGCGGGCCCTGATCCCGAGCGCGCTGGTCGCCGCCCTCAGCCTGCCGGTCATGGCCTTTGGCCCCCAGGCGTGGCTGGTCGTCGCCGGCGGCCTGGTCTTCGGGTTCAGCGGGGCGGTCTTCTACACGGCCCTGCAGAGCCGCGTCCTGACCCTGCGGCCTGGACAGGCGGGATCGACCGGCGCCGCGGTGTCGGCCATCGGCCTGGCCGGCGCCGGCTTCCCGGCGCTCGTGGGCCTTGCCGCCGACGCCTGGGGCTTGGCGGCGGGACTGGGCCTCTATGTGGCCGTACCCGCCGTCATGCTGGTCCTCACCCTGCGCCTGAGCCGGGACGACAGCTAGATGTGCTTGAGCGCCTTGCGGCCGACATAGAGGGCCTGGTCGCCCAGCTCCTGCTCGATGCGCAGCAGCTGGTTGTACTTGGCCGTCCGGTCAGAGCGGGCCAGCGAGCCGGTCTTGATCTGTCCGCAGTTGGTGGCCACAGCCAGGTCGGCGATGGTGGAGTCCTCGGTCTCGCCTGAGCGATGGCTCATCACGGCGGTGTAGCCGGCCCGGTGGGCCATATCCACGGCGTCCAGGGTCTCCGACAGGGTGCCGATCTGATTGACCTTCACCAGGATCGAGTTGGCCAGGCCCTGGTTGATACCATCCGACAGCCGGGCCGGATTGGTGACGAACAGGTCATCGCCCACCAGCTGGATCTGGCCACCCAGCTTGTCGGTCATGAGCTTCCAGCCGGCGAAGTCATCTTCCGAACAGCCGTCCTCGATCGACACGATGGGGAACTTGGCCACCAGCGCGGCAAGATAATCGACCATGCCGGCCGGATCGAAGGTCTTGCCCTCCCCGTCCAGCACATACTTGCCGTCCTTGAAGAACTCGGTGGCGGCCACGTCGAGGGCCAGGTGGAAGTGGTCGCCGCAGCGATAGCCCGCCGCCTCACCGGCCTTGACGATGAAGGCCAGCGCCTCTTCGGCGCTGCCGATATTGGGGGCGAAGCCGCCCTCATCGCCCACATTGGTGTTGTGGCCGGCGTCTTTCAGGGCCTTCTTCAGGCTGTGGAAGATCTCGGCGCCCATGCGCAGGCCCTCGGCGAAGGTGTCGGCGCCGGTGGGCAGGATCATGAACTCCTGGATGTCGATGGGATTGTCGGCGTGCGCCCCGCCATTGATGATGTTCATCATCGGCACCGGCAGCACCCGGGCCGAGACTCCGCCCACATACTTGTAGAGCGGCAGGTTGGCGCTGATGGCCGCGGCCTTGGCGGTCGCCAGGCTGACGCCGAGGATGGCGTTGGCGCCCAGGCGCGACTTGTTGGCCGTGCCGTCCAGCGCGATCAGGGTGGCGTCCAGCCGACGCTGATCCTCGGCCTCGAAGCCTGACAGGGCGTCATAGATCTCGCCGTTCACCGCATCGATGGCTTCCAAGACGCCCTTGCCGAGATAGCGCCCCTTGTCCCCGTCCCGCTTCTCCACCGCCTCGTGGGCGCCCGTGGAGGCGCCCGAGGGCACGGCGGCCCGGCCGAGCGCGCCGTCTTCCAGGATCACGTCGACCTCGATCGTGGGGTTGCCGCGGCTGTCGAGGATTTCGCGGGCGGTGATGTCGACGATCTCGGTCATGGCGGTCCTCACAGGCTTGGCGGCGCAGGGTTGCAAAAAGGCCCGGGAGGCTTAGCCACCTTCGCCCCGCGCGGCAATCGGCCACGCAAAAGGCCCCGCCCGGTCCGGGCGAGGCCTTGATGTCTTGCGACGAAAGACGGCTTTCGAAAGAGCCTTAGTCTTCCTTCGGCGTAAGGACCTGACGGCCCTTATACATGCCGGTCTTCAGGTCGATGTGGTGGGGGCGCTTCAGTTCGCCGGTTTCCTTGTCTTCGACAAAGGAGTTCTTGCCCAGCGCATCGTGGGAGCGCCGCATGTTGCGCCGCGAGGGCGATACTTTTCGCTTAGGAACGGCCATGGGAATCTCGCAGGCGTATAAAAATTGAGACGGCGGCCGCGGGGGCCGCCGACATGAGCGCGCGTGTATGACGCAATCCGCCGGGAGTTTCAAGCGCCTGTGTGGTCTGAGACGGCGAGCTCATCGGTACTCCTCGGTATCCCGGCACCGAGTAATGGCGGGGTTTACTTCCCACGGTCTGCATCGTGTTCCGCACTCAAACCAAGGCTTCCGCAGCGCCGTGATATCGTCACAGCCGACACCGCCCTCTGAAGGCACCTCGACACCAGCGAGGCCAGCTGCGATTTCGCAGGAGGCTATCCGCTCATCGGCAACAAGTCTCGACATGGCAAAGCCAGCCTGTCGGCAATCGGCGATGGTACGGAAACCAGGAATGCGAATGTGGTCGTCGCTATTGGCCCGTGCATACCAAAATAGGTCCACGGGCTCGTTCACGGGACCGCTAGGCTCATCCCCGGGAGCGCACGACGAGAGAAGGGCAAGCGCGCACACGACCCCGCATCTCAAGGCAAACTGATGGAAAATCACTTGCCCAAGCCCCCCAGCTTGCCATTTGGATGCTAGCGCAAACGAGAGTAGCGGCCTGCACGCCCCAGTGACAATCGCAGATGCCTAAGGGGGAGAACCTCTTCCCCCTACGATGGGAGGCTAAACCAGCCGGCTCCGTTCCTTCGCCGCGCCGATGAAGCTGGCGAAGAGGGGGTGGGGTTCGAAGGGGCGGCTCTTCAGTTCGGGGTGGAACTGGACGCCGATGAACCAGGGATGGTCGGACCGCTCGCAGATTTCCGGCAGGACCCCGTCCGGCGACAGGCCTGAAAAGGTCAGGCCCGTGCCCTCGATGGCCTCGCGATAGCCGATATTGACCTCATAGCGGTGGCGGTGGCGCTCGCTGATCGCATGGCCGCCATAGATGTCCGCCACCCGGGACCCCGGTGTCAGGACCGCGTCATAGGCGCCCAGGCGCATGGTGCCGCCCAGATTGTCGCCCTCGCCGCGGGTCTCCCGCTCATTGCCCCGCACCCATTCGGTCATCAGGCCGACGACGGGTTCGGAGGTGGGACCAAATTCCGTGGAGGAGGCGTCCTTCAGGCCGGCCAGATTCCGGGCCGCCTCGATCATGGCCATCTGCATGCCGAAACAGATGCCGAAATAGGGAATCTCGTGCTCCCGGGCGAAGCGGACCGCCTCGATCATACCTTCAGAGCCCCGCTGACCGAAGGCGCCCGGCACCAGAACGCCATGCACCCCGGTGAGGCGTTCGGAGATCAGACTCTCATCGCCGCCCTCGAAGGCCTCGCCCTCGACCCAGTCGAAGCGGACGCGGACATTGTTGGCCACGCCGCCATGGACCAGGGCTTCGACCAGGGACTTATAGGCGTCGGTCAGGCCGGTATATTTGCCGACGCCAAACTGGGGACACGCACCACTTTTGCAAAATAGTACGTGTCCCCACTTATCAATTCTCCCTACGTATCCAACCAACGCGACCCAATTGGACCTAATCGTAGACCGGGTTAGGGACTACCAGAGCCACGGGATTAACCACTGCACTAGGATACTAAATGACTGATCAGACGAATGGACTGCCTGTCCCTGCGCAGATAACGGACGACCCGCGGGCAATAGAAATGCTTCGAGTTTGGGCGGCTGGGGGACAACAAGTCGTCTCACTGAATCCCAATCTATGGGACGACCCTGCTCACTGGGGCATAATGCTGGTTGATCTCGCGAAACATATCGCGAGCGCTTACGCGCAGTCTGGCCGGTACGACTCTACGTCAGCGTTAGACCGCCTCAAGCAAGGGTTCGATGTTGAGTGGACGTCACCAACGGATGCTTCCCCGAACTGACGTCGACCCGTCATTCTGCGGGTGCCTGGGCGAAGTGCTTCTATCTCGGAGGGCTATCTCGGAGGGCAAGATAAAAGGGCTTCGGATCCTCGTTGAGGATCAACAGCTTGCGGGGTTGCATCGACTTGCGTGAAGTCGTGGTCGCTGATGGGCGCCTAGCGGGCTCTGATCCCGAACCCTGAGCGCTGAAATCCCCATCGAGAAAAGCCGGCCCCAGAGGGGTCCAGGAGGGGCGAGAAGCAAGCTTGCTTGCTTATACACCTTACGCACACCTGCGGTTCGGCTAGTCCATTGAAACGACAGAACAAGTGGGCGTGTGCGGCCTCGAGACTGGGACACGTACACTTTCTTCCCGGTCTAAGTCGTACGTCGCGTGTTTCGCCGATCGAGCCCGCAAGACCGTCACTCGCAGTAGCACGCCATGGCGCTGCGGACGGCGACGCCGTCGCCGAACCTGTTCCGCAGTGGGGCGGCGGCGTCCCACGCAAGCTTCAACGAGATCTATGCGCCGCTGAACCCGGGCGCCCAGGGGCAAGCCTTTACCGCCACGACCTACCGGGTGGCGGAGGGCGACACGCTTCGCACGGTCGCGCTGAAGGTCTGGGGGGACGAGGGGCTCTGGTACGTCCTGGCGGAGGCCAATGGCCTGAACGGGACCGAGCCGCTGGCGGCCAACCGGGTGCTGGTTGTGCCGAACAAGGTGGTCAACGCCCAGAACAAGAGCTCGACCTTCCGGGTCTATGATCCGGGTCAGGTGCTGGGCGATATCCAGCCGCAGCAGCCGGCGCCGGCCGATCAGGTGTCGCAGCAGTCGAAGAAGAAGGGCTGCGGGACCGTCGGCAAGATTCGCGGACTATCCGCTTCCAGACCCAAGGGCAGATGCGCCCTCCCCCTAAACCAACCGGCTCCGTTCCTTCGCCGCGCCGATGAAGCTGGCGAAGAGGGGGTGGGGTTCGAAGGGGCGGCTTTTGAGTTCGGGGTGGAACTGGACGCCGATGAACCAGGGATGGTCGGACCGCTCGCAGATTTCCGGCAGGACCCCGTCCGGCGACAGGCC
>NZ_JAUSBZ010000070.1 GCF_030651755.1 Phenylobacterium sp.
CACGCCCAACAAGTGTTTGAAAATGAGGAGGACGCCGTGGCCTATAAACCCTTCGATCTGACCGGCAAGGTCGCCCTGGTCACTGGCGGCAATGGCGGGATCGGCTTTGGCATGGTCGAGGCGATGGCCCAGGCCGGCGCCGACATCGTCATCTGGGGCTCCAATCCCGACAAGAACCGGGCGGCGGAAGAGAAGCTGAAGCCCACCGGCGTGCGGGTGCTGACCCAGGTGGTCAATGTGGCCGACGAGACCGCGGTGGCTGAGGGGATGGAAGCGGCCGTCGCGAAGATGGGCGCGGTCCACACGGTGGTGGCCAATGCCGGCATCGGCGGCGGGGCGAGGTCGTTCTCGGAGTTTCCCACCGAGACCTATCGCAAGGTGCTGTCGGTCAATCTGGACGGGGTCTTCTTCACCTTCCGCGAGGCGTGCAAGCACATGGTCGCCCGGGGCGGCGACGGGCAGGGGGGCTCGCTGGTGGCGATCTCGTCGCTCTCGGCCCTGGACGGGGCGGCGCGCAACCAGGCCTATGCGGCCACCAAGGGCGCGCTCATCCCCATGGTCCGGGCCATCGCCGTGGAGCATGCCCGCTATGGGGTGCGGGCCAATGTGATCCTGCCCGGCTGGGTCGCCACCGACATGACGGCCGCCGCCCAGGACAATGACAAGTTCAACGAGAACGTCATCAAGCGGGTGCCCATGCGCCGCTGGGGCGAGCCGGCCGACTTCGGCGGCATGGCCGTCTATCTGGCCTCGGACGCCTCGCGCTTCCACACCGGCGACTCCTTCCTGATCGACGGCGGCTACGGGGTCTTCTGATTCCGATGCCTCGCGCCGCAGGCGCAACAGTTTTTGACCACGAAGAGCACGAAGAACACGAAGGGATTGAAGGGGCTGTGAGTCCTTCGTGTTCTTCGTGCTCTTCGTGGTTCAAGATTCGGGCTTCGCCCCCTGACGCAGGGTCAGTGTTTGCGGGCGCGGTTGTCGGCGCCATGGTGGGGGGAACGAGAACACCACGGGAGACGACGCCATGACCCTGCACACCCCCCTTTGCGACCTGTTGAAGGTCCAGCATCCGATCATGCAGGCCGGCATGGGCGGGGTGGCCTATGCCGAACTGGTGGCCGCCGTCTGCGAGGCCGGCGGCTATGGGGTGCTGGGCATGGCCGGCCGCTCCCCGGACTTCATCCGCGAGGAGATGCGCAAGGTCCGGAAGCTGACCGACAAGCCCTTCGGCGTCGACCTGCTGGCCGCCTCTCCGGAAAGCCTGACGGCGTCGGTGGAGATCATTATCGAGGAGGGCGCCTCGTCCTTCATCGCCGGCCTCGGCGTGCCCATGCCGATCATGGAGAAGCTGAAGGCCGCCGGCCTCCTGGTGATGGTGGTCTGCGGGGCGGTGAAGCACGCGGTCAAGGCCGAGCAGGCCGGGTGCGACGCGGTGATCTGCCAAGGCGGGGAGGGCGGCGGCCATACGGGGCTCGTGGGGACCCTGCCGCTAGTTTCCCAGGCCGTGGAGGCGGTGAAGATCCCGGTGGTCGCTGCGGGCGGCATTTCCGATGGCCGGGGGCTGGCGGCGGCGCTCGCGCTCGGCGCCCAAGGGGTCTGGATCGGCACCCGGTTCATCGCCTCGACCGAGGCCCATGCCGGCCAAGCCTATCGCGAGGCGGTGGTGGCCGCCCAGGATGTCGATACGGTCCGCACCCGCTGCTATTCGGGCAAGCCCATGCGGGTGATGAGCAACCCCTATGTGGCGGACTGGGAAAGCCGGCCCCAGGATATCCAGCCCTTCCCCATGCAGGCCATGCTGTCAGGCCAGACCGGCGTGATGGGGGGCATCGGCGGCCAGATCGAAGGCCTCGACCCTGACCGGTCCTGTTTCGCCATGGGCCAGTCGGCCGGCGGGGTTCACGACATCAAACCGGCCGCCCAGATCGTCGCCGAGATGGTGGCCGAGGCCGAGGCGGCCATCGACCGGATGGCGAGGCTGAGAGGTCTGGTTCCCGCCTGAGCCTCCGCTCAAGGCGCGGCCAGGAAGCCCGCGGGGTCGTTGGCCAGACCGGCGAAGGCCCCCAGGCACCGCTGCCAGACGGCGACATGGTCGCGCAGGTCGCCTTCGGTCTGGCTGTCGGTCAGCAGAAGGCCGTAACGGATATCGACCTGGTCGCCGCGCAGGATCGTGCGGCACAGGATGTCGCGGCTGTTGAAGGCGTTGAGGTGATCCATGGTCATGGCGCGCTTTTCCACGCTCGCGGTGAAGCCCAGGGCTCGGCAGGCCCGGCCGGCCTCGTCGCAGCCGATGAACTCAGCGCCGAAGATGCCCCCGGGCGTGACCACATTCAGGCGCACCTGGCCGGCCTCGCGGCCCTCCATCTCGCCGCGGGCGCCCATGCCAGCCAGCACGGCGATCAGGGTGCTGGGCTCGCGGGCGGGGGCCTGCGCCTGCGCCGCCCCGGCGCCCAGGGCGATCGCCAGGCCCAGGGCCAGGGCCTTTGCGAAGTGAAGTTGAGCCATGATTTCGTCCCCCGAACCTGTCTTCTGATCCGCTAACAGATGTCCTGGTCTCGCGCGAGCTTTCGCCCCTCAGGCGCGCGCCCGTGACAAGCTGGGCCTCTGCCTCCTAGACTGCGACCATGCGTTCCGCCGCCCTGATCCTTGCTGTGTCGCTCGCGAGCCTGGCCCTGCCTGTCCAGGCTCAGGAACGCACGCCTGCGCAACGCCAGACCCTGGCCGATATCGCCTATGTGCTGGGGGAGAGCCACGCCCTGCGGCAGGTTTGCGAGGGCGCCTATGATCAGTACTGGCGCGATCGGATGATCGGAGTCACCGACGCCGAGGCGCCTGATGAGGCCCTGGACCGCCGGCTGAAGGAAGCCTTCAATGCGGGTTTCGCCAGCCGCCGGGCGGAGTTTCCCGAATGCAACCGGTCCAGCCGGATCGCTGAGGTCGCCGCCGCCCGCCGGGGCCAGGCCCTGGCCTCCAGCCTGGCGGCTGTCCGGTACCGGGTGGACCCGCGGGAGGCTGAAGCCCGCCGGCAGGCCCAGGAGATGGAAGCCGACCTGGCCCTGCGTCCCTAGAGCATGACCCTGCCCATAGCAGCTGCGGCCGCGCCTTCCCTCAGGACGCGACTGACCTTGACACTTCACGGGCGGGCGCCACCTTAGGCGATGCGGACCGGGCCCCTCTGACAGTCATGGTGACTGTGATGTCGGACCGCATCGAGGGTGCTCGATGCCTGGGCTCGGACCGATCCAGCTATTCTGTTCGTTTGATCGTGGTGTCCGCCGACCTGACGGCGCGGGCGCCTGCAGCGCAATGGCGGCGCCTTCGGCCCCCTCTGGAGAGTTCCGATCCCGATGATTGTCACCCTGCTGATCCTTGGCGGTCTTGTGATGCTCGCTGTCGGCGGCGAGTCCCTGGTCCGAGGGGCCGTGGGGGCGGCTCGCATCCTGGGCGTTTCGCCCTTGCTCAGCGGTCTGGTGCTGGTGGGCTTTGGCACCTCGACCCCGGAACTGGTCACCAGCCTGATCGCAGCCATGCGGCACGCCCCGGGCATCGCCGTGGGCAATGTGGTGGGCTCCAACATCGCCAACATTCTGTTGATCCTGGGGGTGACCTCGGTCATCGCGCCGATCTTCATCCGGCCCGTGGTGATCCGCCGGGACATGATCGTCCTGGGCCTGTCCTCGGCGGCGGCTCTGCTGGCGGTGCTGGCGGGCTTCATCGACCGCTGGTTCGGCGGCCTGCTGGTGGCGGTGCTCGTCGTCTATGTGGCGCTGGCCTATCTGCGAGAGCGCCGCCGCATGTCGGTCGAGGCCGCAGCGGCCGACACGCCGCGGTCCAGGGCTGATCTGCGGGTCCTGGGCAAGTTCCTGCTGATGACAGTGGCGGGTATCGCCCTCACCGTCATAGGCGCCCGGCTCCTGGTCAGCGGCGCCATCGATCTGGCTGAAGGCTTCGGCGTGTCCCAGACCATCATCGGCCTGACCATTGTGGCCGTGGGGACCTCCTTGCCGGAACTGATGGCCTGCGTGGTGGCGGCCCTGCGCCGTCATCCGGAGGTGGCGGTGGGCAATGTGATCGGCTCGAACATTTACAACGTGTTCGGCGTGCTGGGGGTGACCGCCATGGTCTATCCCATCCGCATCCCCCCGGAGATCGCCCATCTCGACATCTGGGTGCTGCTGGGCGCCACGGGCCTGCTGGCCCTGTTCCTGCGCACCGGCGGCGGGCTGCAGCGGCTGGAGGGCGCAGCCTTCCTGATCGCCTATATCGCCTATGTGGGCTTCCTGATCGTCGGCTGATCAGATCTCGGAGCGAAACGCGCGCCAACCTTGGCGTTCAGAGCATCATTTCACGATCAGAAGGCTCCGTCTGATCGCACCATGCTCTGGGCGGCCTGGGCCTCCCGCAGACCTTTTCCGGCCAGGGCGTCGGCCCGTTCGTTGAGGACGTGGCCGGCGTGCCCCTTGACCCATCGCCAGTCGACCTGGTGACGCAGGCGGGCCTCGTCCAGCCGCACCCAGAGGTCCGCATTCTTGACCGGCGCCTTGGCGGCGGTCTTCCAGCCGCGCGCCTTCCAGCCGGGCAGCCACTCGGTGATGCCCTTCATCACGTACTGGCTGTCGGTGTGCAGCTCGACGTGGCAGGGACGGTTCAGCGTCTCCAGGGCCTGGATGGCGGCCATCATCTCCATGCGGTTGTTGGTGGTCGCCGGCTCGCCGCCGCAGATCTCCTTTTCCTTGTCCCCAAAGATCAGGATGGCGCCCCAGCCGCCGGGACCCGGATTGCCGCTGCAGGCGCCGTCGGTGAAGACCGTGACCTTGGGCGTCACGAGGGCGCTCCGAACAGCACAAGGTCGGTGGCGCTGCGATGCACCGCCAGCTTGCGCTCATATTCCAGCGGGTCCTTGGGTCGCACCAGGGCGCCAGCCGGCGTCGCCCCCCAGTCGTTCAGCCGGGTCAGGAAGAAGCGCATGGCCGCCCCGTGAGCCAGGATCGGCAGGGCGTCGCGCTCGGCCTTGCTCAGCGGGCGGTGGCGCTCATAGCCGGCGACCATGGCCCGGGCGCTGGTGATGTTGAAACTGCCATCGGCCTCGAAGCACCAGGCGTTCAGCGCCACGGCGAGGTCGTAGGCCAGCGCATCGACGCAGGCGAAATAGAAGTCGATGGCCGCGGCGAACCGCTCGCCCTGGAAGAACACATTGTCCGGGAAATAGTCGGCGTGGATGACGCCCTGGGGCAAGTCCGTCGGCCAATGGGCGGCCAGATGCTCAAGGTCGGCGGCGATGGTGGCGGCCAGGCCGGGCTTCAGGCTCTCGGCCGCGTCCTTCAGGCCCGAAAACAGCGGCGCCCATGCGGCCTGCCCCAGGTCGTTGGCCCGGCCCATGGGGAAGCCGTCTGCGGCCAGGTGCAGCCGGGCCAGGCCCTCGCCGGCCTCCCGGCAATGGGCGGCGCCGGGGCGGCGCACCGAAAGCCCTTGCAGGAAGCCGACAATGGCTGCGGGCTTGCCCCGCACGGTTTGAATGAGCTCGCCGTCGCGGCCCGGCATGGGGGTCGCGCACGGGTAGTCGTGATCAGCCAGCCAACGCATCAGGCCGAGGAAGAAGGGCAGGTCCTCAGGCCTCACCCGGCGCTCATAGATGGTCAGGATGAAGCGGCCGCGATCGGTCTCCAGCAGGAAGTTGGAGTTCTCCACCCCCTCGGCGATGCCCTTGAAGGTCTGCGCCGCCCCCAGGTCATAGCGGGCGAGCAACTCGGCGAGCTCTTCATCGGAGATGTCGGTGTAGACGGCCATGGCGCGGGCATGGGGGAGGCCGCTGGCGCGGTCAAGACGTCCTGTGAACCCTGTGGTAGTTTCGACAGCAGGAGATTGAACATGGTCGCACTCAGGGTCACCAAGGTTGGCGACGACCTCGCTGTCGTCCTCACCGAAGAACTGCGCGACGCCCTTGGCGTCGTTGAGGGCGGGACGCTCTATGCCGAGGTCGGCGAGGCCGGCGAATTCACCCTGGCTGGCCGCGATATGTCGTTCGAGGGCCGTCGCGCACGTGGGCGCCTCCTCATCTCTCGATACAGGAAGACCCTCGACGCACTGGCCAAATAGGCGCTCTCGGTGGAGCCTTTCTGGCTGGATGTGGACCTGATCCTGGCCCTCTATGACGATATCCTGGAGGCGTCAGGCGGTGTGAGAGGCGTGCGTGACGAAGGTCTTCTTGTCTCAGCCCTAAACAGGCCGGTGCACCGGTTTCACTATGAGGGCTGTCGAGACCTGATCGAATTGGCGGCCACCTATGCGACCGCGATCTCTGGCAACCATCCGTTCATCGACGGCAACAAGCGGGTCGCCTTTGTCGCGATGGGCCAGTTCCTCGAGGACAACGGCCTGCGCCTTGTGGCTGACGAGGATGACGCGACTGGCATGATGTTCGCTGTGGCGAGCGGAGCGACAGACCTGGAAACGCTCGTGTCTTGGCTCAGGCGTGAGGTTCAGATCGCCTAGCCTTCCCAGACGGTTCTAGGGGCTGACGATCACGCCTCAGCCTCGCTCAAAACCCGCGGCAGCTTGAAGGTCACGGCGACGCGGGCGGCTTCCTCCATGTCGATGGTCAGGTCGAATCGTTCGGCCAGGCGGTCGATCACGCCCTGGACCAAGTCTTCCGGCGCCGAGGCCCCGGCGGTGACGCCCACGGTGCGGACCCCCTCAAGCCAGGCGAAGTCCAGGGCCTGGGCGTCGTCGATCAGGTGGGCGGGGCAGCCGGCCCGGGCGCCGACCTCGGCCAGGCGCACTGAGTTGGACGAATTGGCCGAGCCGATCACCAGCAGCAGGTCAGCCCGGGTCGAGACGGACTTCACCGCCTCCTGCCGGTTGGTGGTGGCGTAGCAGATGTCTTCCTTGTGGGGGGCGGCCATCAGGGGGAACCGGGCGCGGAGGGCTGCGACGATGCCGGCGGTGTCGTCCACCGACAGGGTCGTCTGGGTGGCGAAGGCCAGATTGGCGGGATCCTTCGGCATGAAGGCCTGGGCGTCCTCCACTGTCTCGATCAGGGTGACCACGCCATCGGGCAGCTGGCCCATGGTGCCGATGACTTCCGGATGGCCGGCATGGCCGATCAGCACGATCTCCTTGCCGGCCTCATAGTGGCGCTGGGCCTCGACATGCACCTTGGAGACCAGGGGGCAGGTGGCGTCCAGATAGAGCATCTGCCGACGGCCGGCCTCGGCCGGCACCGACTTGGGCACCCCGTGGGCCGAGAAGACCACTGGCCGGTCGTCTGGGCATTCGTGCAGTTCCTCGACAAAGACCGCGCCCATGGCCCGCAGCCGGTCGACCACGTGGCGGTTGTGGACGATCTCGTGGCGAACATAGACCGGCGCGCCATACTTCTCGATGGCCCGCTCGACGATCTGGATCGCCCGGTCGACCCCGGCGCAGAACCCACGGGGGGCGGCCAACAGGACAGTGAGGGGCGGGCGGGGGGCGGTCAGCGTCATGGTCGGAAATCTAGGGGGTCTGGTCCCTCACCGCCAGCCGCGTTGCGGCCTCAATCGAGAACCATTAGTACAGTCACCTCATGCGCGGTCTCGCCGCGTCGACAGAGTTGGACTCCCTATGCGCCGTTCCCTGCTATCGGTTCTCGCCCTGGCGCTCGCCGTCACCTCGTTCCCCCTTGAGAGCGCGGCGCAGAACCGCCGCGGCGAGGAGGCCGATGGCCAGTCGCAGGCGTCGGACCGCCGCCGCCGTCAGTCGGAATGGGGCGACCGCCAGGCGCCGCTGCCGCAGCTGCGCAACGCCGGCCCCTGTCCCTTCGCCAAGGTGCTGTATGACGCCGGGCGCTATGTGGAGTTCGAGGGCGGCCGTGAGGCCTCGGCCGCGGTGGGCTATTCCGGCGAAATCCAGGGGATTTCGGCGGGCTGTTCCTATGAGGACGATGAGCCGATCAAGGTGGCCATGGAGGTCCTGTTCGAGCTGGGCCGCGGCCCGACCTCGCAGGGCTCCCAGAAGACCTATCGTTACTGGGTGGCCGTGACCAAGCGCAACGACGCGGTCATCGCCAAGGAGTATTTCGACCTGCCGGTGACCTTCGCGTCCGGCCAGGACCGGACCTATGTGCGTCAGATGATCGAGGGAATCGTCATTCCCCGCGCTCAGCTGACCACCAGCGGCGCAAATTTCGAGATTCTCGTCGGCTTTGACGTGACTCCCGAAATGGCCGAGTTCAACCGCGCCGGTAAGCGGTTCCGTATCGATGTCGGAACCGCCGTCGCCGCCGGGAACGCCCCAGCCAGCCAATGACCGATCTCAAGCGGGGCCTGAGCGAGGCGGTTTCGGCCGCCTTCGCCTCTGCGGGTCTGTCGGCCGAGCTTGGCCGTGTGACCCCGTCCGACCGGCCCGACCTGGCCGACTTCCAGTGCAATGGCGCGCTCGCCGCCGCCAAGCAGGCGAGGCGCGACCCCCGGGAGATCGCCGCCGGCGTCGTGGCTGAACTGGCCAAGGATCCGCGGCTCGCCTCGGTGGAGATCGCCGGCCTCGGCTTCATCAATATGCGGGTCGCCACCCAGGCGCTTTCGGTCCGGGCCAATGAGATCGCCGCCGACCCCCGCCTCGGCGCAGCTGTGGTGGCGGCGCCGCGCAAGATCCTGGTGGACTACGGCGGCCCCAATGTCGCCAAGCCCATGCATGTGGGCCATCTGCGGTCGTCCATCATCGGCGAGGCGATCAAGCGGCTCTACCGGTTCCGGGGCGACGAGGTGGTCGGCGACGCCCATTTCGGCGACTGGGGCTATCAGATGGGCCTGCTGATCGGCGCGGTCTGCGATGAGGACACCTTCGTCGCCAGGCTGGTCGAACAGGTCAACGCCCGGACCACGCCGCTGACCGCCGATGACGAGGCCCAGGCCTTCGCCGCCCTGGACGAGCGGATCAGCCTGGCTGATCTCGACCGGCTCTATCCGCTGGCCGCGGCCAAGGGCAAGGAAGACCCCGACTATCGCGACCGGGCCCGCAAGCTGACCGCAGACCTGCAGGCGCACAACCGGGGCTATCATCTGCTGTGGCGTCACTTCGCCCGGGTGACTCAGGTGGCCCTGGCCCGGGACTTCCACGCCATCGGCGTGGATTTCGACCTCTGGAAGGGGGAGAGCGACGCCGATCCGCTGATCCCGGACATGGTCAAGGACCTGGAGGCCAAGGCCCTGCTGGTCGAGGACCAGGGCGCGCGGATCATCCGGGTGAACCGCCAGGGCGACAAGCGCGAGCTGCCGCCCCTGCTGGTGGTCTCCTCCGAGGGCTCGGCCATGTACGGCACGACCGACCTCGCCACCATTCTAGACCGCAAGCAGAGCTTTGCGCCCCACCACGTCCTCTATGTGGTGGACCAGCGCCAGGCC
>NZ_JAUSBZ010000072.1 GCF_030651755.1 Phenylobacterium sp.
TACGACCGCGCCTCTCCCGTCCATCGCCAGGCCGCCTGGGCTGACCAGCCCCAGAGGCGCGGATTGACGATTGGTCCTTCGTAGGCCACCGCGCCGCCCTCCAGCTGGACGGTCAACGGACCATGGCCAAACCCAGCCTCAGCCCCCAGGAAACCCGCGTTATCGGCTTGAAACAGCCCGGTATCGACCGCCCGGGGCGCACGACCGTTTTCGGGTTTTTGTGATAGTCGAACCCCTGGACCACGATCTTCCAAGCGGTGGTGGTACGCGGAGACGCCCAGGTGGAGCGCCGGCTGGCCGGGCAGAACATCCACATGCCCCCGCAGGGCGAGCAACCAGGATTCCTCCCGATCACCGTCCAGGGCTTTGTCGGCGTTCTCGCCGAACAGCCCGCCTCTCACCCCCCACCGTTCGCCGGTGAGGTGCGCGCCCAGCCCCAGGCGCCGTCCAGGGGCGAAGGTCCCAGCATAGGCGGACCGCTCCAGGAAGACTGTGTGATTGTCAGAGGTCTGGTCTTCCGAAGTGACCGGAACCTTGAAATGTCCCAGGACGAACTCCAGGCCCGGGTTCGCCTGATAGGCCAGATAGGCGTCTTGGACCTTGACCTCACCCCCGCTGAAGTCTGCCTCCGCAATCCAGGAGAGCTTGGGCGTCAGGTCCCCTTCGGCGCCGAGATAGAGTCTGCGCACCTGCGTCCCGGTCGCCTTGGAACCCGCTTCTTTGCTGTAGATCAGGGCGTCCAACTGCGCCCGCCCCCGCAGGCTTGGTCCCTGAACCTCGTCACGGGATGTGGCTGAGGTCTCCAGCGGAATTGATGGCGTGGGCGCCGAAGCCTGCGCCGCTGCAGCGCCGCCGCCAGCCAGGGAGACCAGACAGCCAATGAGGGCCGATAGGGCGGCCAATGGAATCATCCGTCGCATTCCTCCCTATAGGGACGAAAAGGGGCGAAAACACTCCGGAAATGATGTCGTGGGGCCATGCGCCGCCGGCGAAAGACGGGCCGCCTCTACGTGACCCGGAGCCCGGGAAAGACCTTGGCCAATTCGGGATCGATGGTGAGACTCACCGCCTGCCCCTCGGCCGGGGCGTTTCCGCTCAAATGCATGTGGACCCGCTGCTGACCTGCCTGAACCTGGACCTCATGGTATCCGCCGCCGAACCGCACCTGAGCCACCGTGGCCGACGCGCCCTGGTCCGACAGCCGCAGGCCCTCTGGTCGGACCATGACGACGGCGGGACCGTCGGCCAGTCCTGGCGCCGGGATGTCTCCGAAAGGCGTGCGCGCCTGGCCTGAAGCGATTACGCCATCAATCAGATTGACCTCCCCCAGCAGGCGGGCGGCCTCAGGCGACGCCGGGTCGAGATAGCAGGCCCGCGGGGCGCCCGACTGAATGATCCGGCCGGCGTGCATCAGCACCAGCTCGTCGGCCATCAGCAGGGCCTCGCGGGCGTCATGGGTGACGATCAACACCGCCGCGCCCGCCGCCCGCAGGGCGTCCGTCAGCCACAGGCGGACCTCTCCCTTCAGGTGCGCATCCAGGCCTGAGAACGGCTCGTCGAGCAGGAGAATTTCGGGGCGCCGGGCCAGGGCGCGGGCCAGGGCGACCCTCTGTTGCTCGCCGCCGGACAGAGCATTGGGCCAGGCGCCGCCGCGGCCGCCCAGCTGGACCGCCTCAAGCATCTCCCTGGCGCGGGCCTTGCGCAGGCCTGACGGCAGGGTCCTGAGTCCGAAAGCGACATTCTGCTCGGCGGTCATGTGGGGAAACAGGGCATAGTCCTGGAACACCAGACCCACGCCCCGTGCCTCCGGAGGCACGACGCCTTCGGGACCTGAGAGCCGGCGTTCGCCAGCCGCCACCAGGCCGGCGTCGGGGGTCTCCAGGCCGGCGATGAGCCGTAGCAGCGTGCTCTTGCCACAGCCCGAGGGGCCGAGCAGGCAGGTGATCTCCCCAGCCCGCAGGGTGAGGCTGGCCTCGATCACGGCGGACTTTGAGCCATAGGCCTTGGAGAGACCCTGGGCGGTCAGGGCGGGGATCGTCATGCCGGGTCTCCGGGTCGCGAGGCGGCGATCTTGCGGGTCAACCAGATCACCGCCGGCAGGGCGATCAGGACAATCAGCAAGGCGGGCCAGCCGGCGTTGGCCAATCGCTCATCCCGGGCGTAGTTGTCGGCGATCACCGCCAGGGTGTCGAAGTTGAACGGCCGCAGGATCAGCGTGGCCGGCAGCTCCTTCAGAATGTCGATGAACACCACCAGGCCAGCGGTCAGCAAGGCGCCGCGAGCGATCGGAAGCTGTACGGTCCAGGCCGCGCCGCCCTCGCTTCGGCCAAGGCTGCGCGCAGCGTGGACCATGTTGGGCGTCACCCGCGACAGGCCAGCATCCACCGGCTCCAGGGCTGCGGCCATCAGCCGGGCGGCGTAGGCATAGACCAGGAGGATGAGCCCGGCGCCAAACCCCTGGGCGGCGCCCGGCGCCAGACGCCAGACCATGGCGGCTGGAACCAGAAGGCCGATGGCCATCACCGCGCCGGGGGTGGCGTAGCCAAGGCTGGCCAGGCGAGCCAGGTGTGGAACGCGGGCCGAGCCCAGGGCCAAGCCCGTGGCCAGCGCCACCGTCACCACCGCCCCGGCGGTCGCCAGGGTCAGGGAGTTGGCGCCGGCCTGGATCAGGCGGGGCCAGTCGGGGGTAACGTCTAAAAAGGCGAAGGCCAGCCAGCCGGCAGGCAAGAGCAGGCCAAAGCCGATCAAGCTGAAACAGAAGACCGCCGCCGCCGCCGCCTTGCCGCCGCGCAGGGAGGTCACCGGCAGGGGACGCCAGCGGGCGTTGGCGTTCTCATAGCCCCGGCCGCCCCGACCCCACCGTTCGATCCAGAGCAGCAGGGCGGCCGCCCCCAGCAGCGGCAGGGCGAACTGGGCCGCCGAGGTCAGAGACCCGAAGACGAACCAGGCCCGCACCACCCCGGTGGTCAGGGTCTGGACGCTGAGGAACTGAACGGCGCCATAGTCGGCCAGGGTCTCCATGACGGCCAGGGCGACGCCGGCGGCCAGGGCCGGCCTCGCCAATGGCAGAGCCACGCGCCGGAAGGCCTGTTGCGGCGTACACCCCAGGGCGCGGGCGGCCTCCAGGGCCTGGGCCGACTGATTCACGAACGCCGCGCGCATGGCCAGATACACGTAGGGGTAAAAGGCGCAGGACAGGATAAAGGCCGCGCCGGGCAGGGTCCGCATCTCAAACGGCAGGTCGAACCCCAGGTCGGCCCGCATCCAGATCCGCAGGCCGCCGGCCACATCGAACAGATCAGCATAGGCATAGGCGACGGCGAAGGCCGGCGCCGCCAGCGGCAGGGCCAGGGCCCAGGCGAAGATGTCGCGCCCAGGGAAACGGTGCATGACCACCAGCCAGGCGGCCAGGGATCCGACCACCCCGGTCAGGACCGCCACCAATCCCGCCAGGGCCGCCGATGTGGCTCCGTAGCGCAGAATGTCCCGGGCGGGGATGGCGGCCGTTTCGCCGCTCAGGGCCGCGGCGGCCACACCCACCAGGGGCAGGAGGGCGACCACGGCGGCCAGGCTCGCCAACAGGGCGAGCACGCCCGGCCGTCCAGGGCGACGGGGGCCGGACGGGCGGCGGGGCGCGGCCGAAGGGACGAGGGCTGCGGTTATCGCCAGCCTGCCGCAGTCATCAGAGCCTGGGCCTCAGACTGTCGCGGCCCAAAGGCGGCCACCGACATGGGGTGCGCATTGAAATCGGCATAGGCGGAGGTCGGGGCCGGAACCGCGACATTGGGACTGGCGGGATATTCGCCGTTCTCCTGCGAGACCAGGGTCTGGGCTTCCGGCGAGGCGAGGAACTCCAGGAACCGGATCGCCGCCTCCCGGTTGGGCGCGTTGGTCGCGACCCCGCCCCCTGAGATGTTCACATGGGCGCCCTGCCCATCCAGGGACGGGAAGCCGAGCTTGACGGTCTGGGTGACGCTACGGTCGCCTGCGTCATCACCGGCGGCCATGCGGATATAGTAGTAGCTGTTGGTCAGGGCGATTTCGCACACCCCCGCGCCGACGGCGCGGATCTGGTCGCGATCACCGCCCTCGGGCTGGCGGGCGAGGTTGGCCACGATACCCCTGGCCCATTCGGCGGTCTTTTCCGCCCCCCAGGCCTCGATCAGGGCGCCCACCAGGGACAGGTTGTAGACATTGTCCGACGAGCGCACGCACAGCTTGCCGCGGAAACGGGGACCGGCGATCTCTTCGTAGGTGTCGACCTCGCTGGGCTGCACCTTGGCGGTGTCGTAGGCCACCACCCGGGCCCGGCGTTGGAAACCGAACCAGCGACCTTCGGGATCTCGGAGGTTTTCAGGCACGGCGGCGTTCAGGATGTCGGAGGCGACAGGGGCCAGCAAGCCCGCCTCCTGCGCCCGCCACAGGGCGCCGGCGTCCGCGGCCACAAAGACATCGGCGGGGCTGGCTGCGCCCTCGCTCTGCATGCGGGCGATCAGTTGCGGCGCCGAGCCTTCGATCCGGTTGACCCTGACACCGGTCGCCTCGGTGAACATCTCATAGAGCCTTTGGTCCACGTCATAGTGCCGCGCGCTGTAGACATTGACCACGCCCTCACCCGCGGCCTGGCCCGCTGGCGCCTGCTCCGATGATTGGCCACAGGCCGATAGCGACAGGGCGGCGGCGAGGCTGGCGAAGATGGTCAGGCGTGGGGTCACGGCGATGGCTCCTGTGGTCAAGTCCTGGCTTAACGAAACTGAGAACCCTTCGCAATGACTGCATGCTCCCGCCCTCGCTGATCCGTTCAATTTCCCCTAGAGGTTGGCCTGACACCCGGAGGGCGACGAAATGACCACGGAAAGCGTGCCTCGGCCGTCTTTGGGGCCCGTCCCCTTTTCCGAGGCCCTGAAAGTCTGGGCGCGCATCGCCGCCCTCTCCTTCGGGGGGCCGGCCGGCCAGATCGCGGTGATGCATCGCATCCTGGTGGAAGAGAAGCGCTGGCTTGGCGAGCAGCGTTTCCTGCACGCGCTCAACTACTGCATGCTGCTCCCAGGGCCTGAGGCCCAGCAGCTTTGCATCTATATCGGCTGGTTGATGCACCGGACCGTCGGCGGCCTGGCGGCGGGCCTGCTGTTCGTCCTGCCGGGTTTCCTGGCCATCATGGCGCTCAGCATCCTCTACATGGTGATGGGGGATGTCGGACCGGTCGCGGCGATCTTCTTCGGCCTGAAGGCCGCGGTTCTGGTGATCGTGGTCCAGGCGATGCTGCGAATTGGCGGTCGGGCCCTGCGCAACCGGACCTTGATGGCCGTGGCCGCGAGCGCCTTCGTGGCCATATATGTGTTCGGCGTCTCCTTTCCCCTGATCATCCTCGCAGCTGGCCTGATCGGCTTCATCGGCGCGCGAGCGGGCCTGCCCGATTTCGCCATCGGCGGCGGTCACGGGGAGGTCGCCGCAGGAGGCGTGGCCGACGACGAGACTGTTCTGGGTGAGTCCCGCCCCGAGCATACGCGACCCAACCTCGCCTGGGCGTTGCGGACGGCGGCGGTGATCCTGGTCCTGTGGCTGGGCCCCGTCCTGATCCTTGGACTGGCGCTTGGCTGGGACAACGTCTTCACCCAGATCGCCCTCTTCTTCACCAAGATGGCCGTCGTGACCTTTGGCGGCGCCTATGCGGTTTTGGCCTATGTGGCCCAGGAGGCGGTGCAGACCTTCGGCTGGCTGCGGCCCGGCGAGATGCTGGACGGTCTGGCCATGGCCGAGACCACGCCTGGCCCGCTGATCATGGTCACCCAGTTCGTCGGCTTCATGGGCGCGGCCCGGAACGCCTCGGGGCTCGATCCCCTCTGGGCCGGCGTCCTGGGGGGCGTGCTGACCACCTGGGTCACCTTCACTCCCTGCTTCCTGTGGATATTCCTCGGCGCGCCCTTTGTCGAAGCTCTGCGGGGCGCCCGCGCGCTCAACGCCGCCCTGGCCACCATCACGGCGGCTGTGGTCGGCGTGATCCTCAACCTTGCCCTGTGGTTCGCCATCCACGTCCTGTTCGCCGAGGTGCGCGCGGCCGGGCCATACTGGCTGGCCCTGGACGTCCCGGTGCTGAGCTCTGTGAACCTGCCCAGCCTGGCCCTGACCCTGGCCGCAGCCATCGCCGCCATAGTCTTCAAGCTGGGAGTCATCCCCCTGTTGTTGGGGTGCTCGGCGGCCGGCCTCGCCCTCTATGGCGCCGGCCTGCTGGGCTAGGAGGCCCGCGCTCTTTCGTGCAATTGCACCTAAACGGGCCAAGCTGCTAAGACCTGTGATCATGACCCATTCAAAGCCCCCCTCCAGTCTCAGCGCCGGCCTGCGTTGCCGCTGTCCCAATTGTGGCCAGGGCAAGCTGTTCAATGGCTACCTGACCCTGGCCGAAGGCTGCGACCAGTGCGGCCTGGACTACGGGTTCGCCGACCCCGCCGATGGACCGGCCTTCTTCGTGATGAGCGGCGTGGGTGTTGTGGTCACCACGCTGTGGGCCATCTGGGCGGTTATGGCCCAGCCCCCGATCTGGGCGCAGCTGGCCGTGGCCTTTCCCGCCATGATCGGCGGCTGCCTCGGAAGCTTGCGGCCGGTCAAGGCCTGGCTGGTGGCCGAGCAGTTTGTCCACAAGGCCGGCGACGCCGAGTTCGTCAGCCTCGGCAGGCATGGCGAAGGCGGATTCGTCCGCGACCGCCGCAAGGCCTCTGGCGGCTAAAAGCCGGCCCCCCATTAACCTCCTGTTTGGCAAAGCGCGCCACGGCTCTCCCCATGGGGAGAGATGACGTGACCTTGGAAGATCGGTTCAAGTCGGCGGTGCGCCGCGCCTATGGCGCCGCGGGCGTGCGCCTGCAGGACCACCACGCCGACTCCCTGGCCAGCATCTACGCCAACTGGGCGAAGGGCGCGGACGATGGCGTCGTCGCCCGGGTCGAACGCGCTCTGGCCGCCTCGCTGGGGGTCAGGGCTTAGCGCCCTGGCGTCGCCAGGATTTCCACCTCCCCGGCATAGCCCAGGGCCCGAACGGCGGCGATCTGCGCCTCGATTTCCGGGACCGGCAGGGCGGTGGGCCGGCTGAACATGTAGAT
>NZ_JAUSBZ010000075.1 GCF_030651755.1 Phenylobacterium sp.
CGGACGACGACATTGGTGTCAATCGCCAGCACGTCTGGCGGCCTCCGCGAGCACGGCCTGATCCATCTCCTCGAGCGAGACCGCCACGCCCGGGCGCTTCAGCACACCGAAGACATCCTTCAGGGCGGTCCGCTCGAACAGGGGCGCCCGCCTGAGCAGAACCCCATCCTCGGTCTCCTCAACCTGCAGGCACACGCCAGGCGCCCAGTTGCGCCGTTCGCGCAGGACCTTGGGCAGAATGACCTGCCCCTTGGTGGACATCACGGTGCTCAGCGGCTTGGCCATGGAACGACCTCAGGTAAGACGGAAGTAAGATAGCGCGCTCCGGCCATCTGATCAAATGGGCTGGTGGCCATGCGGGCCCGCCCCTCAGTCAGGTCAAGGGCTGAACCGCCACCCCCAGGGCGCGGGCCGCGTCGGCCATGCGGCCGTCTAGGGTAATCAGAACATGGCGCTCGCGCCGACACAGGGCGATGTGAAGGGCGTCGGGCATGCGCAACATCAGGTCAAAGCGCCGGACGTAAAGATGGGCGACCTCAACATCCGACGACGCCAGATCGGCCCGCGCTGCGCTGGTCGCCCGCCAGGCGTCAAAGCTGTCCAGCAGGCCACGGGCGTCGTCTGCGCTGAGGCGTCCCATTCGCACCAGACGCGACACCGCAGAGGCCGTCTCCCCGGCCGCGAAGGCGCTGACGACCACGGGCTCGCCCAGTCCCGAAACGAAGGCGTCGACCAACGGGCTGGCCGCCTCCTCCACCAGGAGGGGCAGGATGGCGCTGGCGTCGAGATAGACGCTCAAACCTCGCCGTCCTCGTACATCTCCCGCAGCAGCTCGACCGAGGTCAGCGCCGGCCCCGTCGGTTTCAGGCGACGGGCGCGCAGCCAGTCAAGGCCCGCGACGGGCGCCGTGGGGACCTGGCGGATCGCCCGCAATTCCGCCACCGGCTTGCCGTGCCGGGTGATCACCACCTCCTCACCTTCAAGGGCGAGATCGATCAGCCTGGGGAGACCGTTCTTTGCATCGGCGACGCTGTAGGTGGACATGATCGAGCTCCAGGGAATATAGCCATAATTATAGCCACAATATCGCCAGACGCCAGATGGGTTGATGAAGGCTGAACCCCACTTGCCGCTCCCACCCGCCGAAGAACGGACCTTTCGAGCGCCTGCAAAGGGTGGAAAGCGGACATTGGCCGCTGGCTAGGTCGATTGAAAGACCTCGAACGCGGCAGCCTCCAAGCTGCCATCTCCTTCCGATACGGGCGAACCATTCTCGCCGATCAGCCGATAGCTCTGCTGCGTCCCTCCCAGCGAGGCCGCGCCGTCTAGCGCCAGCAGCATTGTATAGAATGCGTCCGTTAAGGCTTGTCCGAGCGCGGCAACCACCTTTTGACGTTGGGCTTCCGTGAGCTGCGCCTCGGCCAGCAACTCACCAACCGACGACCCAGCGTTCGCCGTCCCATAGGTCAGCGCGAGTGCGTCACGCTCCGCCTTCGCAGCGGTCACGAAATCCATAGCCTGCATGGGAGCCCCTCCAAGTCACAGGCTATTCGGACTTCAGCCTAGCGCAAAGCCGACCCTCATAAGGTCTGAGATGGGTCGGAAGCCGACTTGGCTCTCTCGCCCGAAGCACAAGCGGCGCCTGGGCGGATGCGGCCTTCAGCCCCGCGCCCCATTCGCCATAAATTCTCAACCCGGTCGCGCCGCTTCACCGCCTGACCTCCCACGCCTCAGTGTCGTGGTCGGGATGCTGGTAGGACACGATGCCCGCCAGGTAGACCGCCGCCTTAGGCTCCTCCACAGGGTGGACCGGCAGGCTCGCAAGGTCGTCGAGCTCAGCGACCTGCGCCGGCGAGGCCAGTTGCTCGGTCAACCGCGCCTCGGCGGGTCGGTCCAGGGCGCCGACGGCCAGGCTGACATGCCCCTCTCCATATTCAAAGGTCAGCGGCGTGCCGCAATCGCTACAGAATCCGCGGCGGACCTTGTTGGAGCTCTGGAAGCGCTTGGGCTCGCCACGGGTCCAGACCAGGGCCTCGAACGGCGCCCCCACATAGGGCCCGAACAGGCCGCCCGTCGCCTTCTGGCACATGCGGCAATGGCAGATGGAGGCGTCGCCAAGCTCCCCCTCGATGCGGAACCGCACCGCCCCGCACTGGCATCCACCGGTGATGCTCATCACGCCGTCTCCGTCCCGGATCGTAGGATGTTCAAGGTCGCATGAGCCGCTCAGGCGTCAACACCGTTGCGGTTCAACAGGCCTGAGGTCAGCCGGCGAAAGGCGTCGACCGCCGGTTCCAGCACGGCGGTGGGGTCATCGGCGGCGGCGACCCAGAGGGCGGCGTTCAGCGCCGCCCCATTGACCAGCCGGGCGGCGGCCTCGGCGTCAACCGGCGCCACGACACCGTCGTCGATCAGGGTCTGGAGGGTCTTTGTCGTTGTCCGCAGACACGCCGTCTGGTTGGGCCATCCGGACGGGTCGCCCAGAACGGCCGGACCGTCGAGCAGCATGATGCGCTGGATTTCCGGCTCCAGGGCCATTTCGATATAGGCCACGCCCTCCTCGACAAACCCCTCCCACGGTGTTTGGCCGCGGGCGCCGGCGGCGCGCATGCGGGTCAGCATTTCGGCGTCGATCTGGTCGATGACCGCCTGCAGCAGGCCCTTCTTGTCCCCGAAGCTGTGGTAGAGCGCGCCACGGGTCAGGCCGACCTCGGCGGTCAGGTCATCCATGGACGCCGCCGCATAGCCCTTGGCGGCGAACGCCGCCCGGCCCGCGCGGATCAGCTTCTCCCGCGTCTCGGCCACCATATCCGCCCGTGTTCGCGTCAAGATCGCACCTTGCCTCCCGGCATTGACATACGTGACGTATGTAAACTATTCCCAGCACACATACGCTACGTATGTTTACGCCGTTCGCCACGGCCTTGCAGGAATTTCTGATGATGTCCCGTGAACCCATCTTCCCCGCCGGGCGCCAGGCGCTCTACGAGATCAACCGCTACTCGGCCGCGATCCGGTCTGGCGACCTGCTGTTCGTCTCCGGTCAGGTGGGCAGCCGGGAGGATGGCTCCCCCGAACCCGACTTCCGCAAACAGGTCGAACTGGCCTTCAGCAACCTCAAGGCTGTCCTCGCCGCGGCGGGCGCCACCCTTGACGACATTGTCGATGTGACGACCTTTCACACCGATCCTGAACACCAGTTTGAGGCGATCATGAGCGTCAAGAACGCCGTGTTCGGCGCGCCCCCCTATCCCAACTGGACCGCCGTCGGGGTCAACTGGCTCGCGGGCTTCGACTTCGAGATCAAGGTGATCGCCCGTCTTCCGGCCCAGGCCTGACCCGAAAAAGGGGGCGATGCGCCTCGCTGCCGCCCTGATCGCGACGGATATGGCGGTCTCGCCCGTGAGACCAGACGAGGGCCCACTCCCCGTCGCCCAGGTCAGCATCAGGATAGTCCGTTTTGCGTCTGCCTTCCCATCGCCGCCCCGCCGCCTGCCTCAGGGCCAGCCTCCTCGCTGGCGTCGCCATCGCCAGCCTGTCAGCCACCGCCTACGCCCAGGCCTACGACGACTACGACTATGACGACGTCGAGGTGCAGGAGCTGGTGGTCAGCGGCGCGCGGCCGGCAGGCTCAGTGATCGGCGACATCACCCCGGAACTCACCCTCTCGCCGCAGGAAATCCGCGCCTATGGGGCGGCCAGCGTCAGCGAGCTCCTCACGGCGCTGGGGCCGCAGATCGGCAGCGGTCAGGGCGGCGGGCGTCCCGTCATCCTGATCAATGGCGGCCGCGTCTCCGGCTTCGCCGAGATCCGTGACCTGCCCACCGAGGCCATCGCCCGGGTGGAGATCCTGCCCGAGGAGCTGTCCCTGAAGTACGGCTATCCGGCCGAGCAGAAGGTGGTGAACATGGTGCTGCGGCCCAGGTTCCGCGCCACTCTGGTGGAGGGCACGGTCAGGACGCCGACCCAGGCCGGCGGCGGCGAGACCCTCGGCGTGCACGGCGCTCGGCTGGACATTCTGCAGGGCCGTCGTCTGACGGTGGACGGCAAGGCCAACTGGACCAGCTCCATCGAGGAAAGCGACCGCAACATCACCGGCGGCGAAGGCGCCTTCCGCTCGCTGCAGCCCCAGTCCAGCGACGTGGCCCTGAACGCCGTCTATGCCCGGCCGCTGGACAACGGCGTCTCCTTCTCGGTGAACGGCCTGCTGGAGGCCAGCGAGAGCGAATCCCGCCAGGGCCTGTCGCCCTTCGGCCCGCAGGCCCAGCTGAGAAACACCGAGCGCCAGACCGCCCGCCTGGCGGCCTCGGCCACCGGCGCCGTGGCCGGCTGGCAATGGTCGACCACCGGCGAGATCGAGCGCGGCGAGGTCGAGACCAACACTGATCGGGCCTCAGGCGGCCAGGACTTCCTCGACACCGCTCGCACGGTCAGCACCTCAGGCCAGGCCGACCTGGTGCTGAACCGCTCCTTCTTTGAATTGCCGGCCGGCCAGATCAGCACCGCGCTGACCGCCCGGGCCTCGGCGGTCGAGCTGGAGAGCGAGGCTGTCCGCCTGGGCGCCGTCCAGTCCAGCGATCTGTCCCGGACCGTGGGCGAGCTGCGCGGCAATTTCGACATTCCCCTGACCCGCGCCGGCGAAGGCCTGGGGGAGCATATCGGCCGGCTGTCGGCCAATCTGAACCTGGGCGTGCGGCAGGTCTCCGACTTCGGCGCCCTGGAATCCTATGGCTATGGTCTGAACTGGCGGCCCACCCCGGAACTGCGCCTGCTGGGCTCCTTCAGCCGCAGCGACGAGGCGCCGACCATCAACCAGCTGGGCGATCCGGTCACCGTGACCACCGGGGTGCGGGTGTTTGATCTCGTCCGCGGCGAGACCGCCGAAGTGGCCCGCACCACCGGCGGCCTGGCCACCCTGGACGCCGGCCAGAAGGACGTCTTCAAGCTCGGGGCCACCTACCAGCCCTTTGATGAGATCAATCTGCGGCTCCAGGCCAACTATGTCTCCACCCGAACCCGCGACG
>NZ_JAUSBZ010000090.1 GCF_030651755.1 Phenylobacterium sp.
CGAAGAGCTGGGGCGGTTCCAGTCTGAAACCCCTTGTGAGGCCTGTGGCGGCTATCGCCTGAAACCTGAGGCCCTGTCGGTGAAGATCGACGGCCGGCACATTGGCGAGGTCTCCCGCCTGTCGATCCAGCACGCCCGCGAGTGGTTCACAGCCCTGGAAGACCGGCTCACCGACAAGCAGATGGAGATCGCCCGGCGCATCCTGAAGGAAATCAATGATCGCCTGCGCTTCCTGGTGGATGTGGGGCTGAACTATCTCAACATGTCGCGCAATTCCGGCACCCTGTCGGGCGGCGAGAGCCAGCGCATCCGCCTGGCCAGCCAGATCGGCTCGGGGCTCACCGGGGTGCTCTACGTCCTGGACGAGCCCTCCATCGGCCTGCACCAGCGCGACAACCCCCGCCTGCTCAACAGCCTGCGGGGCCTGCGCGACCTGGGCAATTCGGTGCTGGTGGTCGAGCACGATGAGGAGGCCATTCTCACCGCCGACTATGTCATCGACATGGGTCCAGCGGCTGGCGTCCATGGCGGCACGATCGTCGCCGAGGGCACGCCTGCGCAGGTGATCGCCAATCCAAAGAGCATCACCGGCCAATACCTGTCAGGCGCCCGCGAGATCGCCGTCCCCCGGGACCGCCGCCCCATCTCCAAGAAGAAGATGGTCCGCATCGTTGGCGCCAGCGGCAACAATCTGAAGGACGTCACCGGCGAAATCCCCGTCGGCGTCTTCACCTGCATCACCGGCGTCTCCGGCGGCGGCAAGTCCACCTTCACCATCGAGACCCTCTACAAGGCCGCCGCGCGCCGGCTGCACAACGCCAGCGACGCGCCCGCCCAGCATGAGCGGATCGAGGGGCTGGAGAACTTCGACAAGGTCATCGACATCGACCAGTCGCCCATTGGCCGCACCCCGCGGTCGAACCCGGCCACCTATACCGGCGCCTTCCAGCCGATCCGCGACTGGTACGCCGGCCTGCCAGAGTCCAAGGCCCGCGGCTATGGGCCAGGCCGCTTCTCATTCAACGTCAAGGGCGGCCGCTGCGAGGCCTGCCAGGGCGACGGCCTGATCAAGATCGAGATGCACTTCCTGCCCGACGTCTACGTCACCTGCGATGTCTGCAAGGGCAAGCGCTACAACCGCGAAACGCTTGAGATCCAGTTCAAGGGCAAGTCCATCTCCGATGTCCTCGACATGACCGTCGAGGAGGCCGCCGACTTCTTCAAGGCCGTGCCCACCGTGCGCGACAAGATGGAGACGCTGAAGCGCGTGGGCCTGAGCTACGTCAAGGTCGGCCAGCCGGCGACAACCCTGTCGGGCGGCGAGGCCCAGCGGGTGAAACTGTCCAAGGAACTGTCGCGCCGGGCCACGGGGCGGACGCTGTACATCCTGGACGAGCCCACCACCGGCCTGCACTTCGAGGACATCCAGAAGCTGCTGGAGGTGCTCCACGAGCTGGTGGACCAGGGCAATACGATCGTGGTCATCGAGCACAATCTCGACG
>NZ_JAUSBZ010000119.1 GCF_030651755.1 Phenylobacterium sp.
AGAGCGCCGCCGGGCGCCAGCTTCAGCCCTTCGGTCATCAGCCACATGCCGAGGAGAAACAGGCCGATCCCGCCCAGCAGGGGGGCGAACACACCAAAACTCAAGGCTTCTCACCCATGACGGACAATCCAGAAACAGCGAACCTAGCAGCGCCAAGCCCGAAAAGGCGACGCTTCACCAGCAACCCCGCCGCCTACGTTTCTCGCCTAAGATAGATTATCGGAAATATGATACGATGAAAACGGTAGCCTGCGGTCTGGCGAGGCTGTGGCGAGGCTCTCGCGCCTAGAACAGATCGAGGTCGCCGTCGTCGTTTTCGGCGCCGTAGTTGACGCCCGTGGCCGCCCCCTCAATGCGCTTCACAACATCGCCAAGGGTTATGTGGCTCAACGCTGAGGTGAGATCGACTGCGGCTTCTTCACTGGCCTGCAAACCAAGGTCGCGAGCGAAATTGGCCAAGGCCGTGAGGTGCTGATTCAGCAGATCGATGGCGTGAAGGTCCTGCATCACCTTGAGCCGCTCTTCCGGGGCGATCAACTCCAGCATCTTGCCGAGGGTGTCATCCAGGTGCTGCGAGGCATGGCAGGCCATAGCGATTTCACCAGCCAGCAGGTCCAGCGCCTTCGCGGGGCTTATGCGAACGCGTTCCAGAATCGTGGCGGCTGTGGCGGTCATGAATCGCTCCCCTAGGTCCGCCCACCCTGCCCCGCCGTCGCTTAAAAGCAAATGAACACTGGTCGACCAAACGTCGCAGGGCGCCTATGCGGGGCATTGGCCAAATCCCGCTCATACCGCGGGCAAGACGCGTTCTCCGCGGGCGATATCCTGAAGGGTGCGCAGATAGAAGGTCGGCTCGAGGGCTGTGATCCGTGATTCGAGGCTTTCAGCCGTTTCGCCGGGCTCCAGCGGCACGATCAGTCTGGCTACCTCAGGTCCATGGTCATATTCGCCATCGACAACATGGATGACCGCCGCGCTGGCGGTGGCCCCTGCGGCGATCACCGCCTCATGCACACGGCGGCCATACATCCCTTCCCCACCGAACTCAGGCAGGGGGCCGGGGTGGATATTGAGCACCCGCCCGTGAAAGCGCTGCAGGAAAACAGGGCCCAGGCGGCGCAAATATCCCGACAGGATGACCAGGTTGACTCCGGCCTCGACCATCGCCGCCGTCAGCGCCCGATCCGCCGCCTCCGGATCAGAGCGGGTCGGAATGTGGAGCGTCGGCACGCCCGCGGCGGCGGCGTGGGCCAGGGCGGGCGCTTGTCGATTGTTGCTCACAGCCAGCCGCGGCTCGGCCTGAAGCGCCCCGCTGGCGACAGCGCCCAGGATCGCCTGCATGGAGCTGCCATTTCGGGAAGCGAGAAAACCGAGATTAAGGGTCTGGTTATTCACGGGAAAGTCGCTGGTAGTTCATGCGTAAAGCGAAGCCCGTCAAAGGCAGGCTCAATCCCCGCGGGGAGGCGGGCGGTCAGGTCAGCATAATCAAGATCGATGTGCATATTGGTCAGTATCGCCCGTCGCGGTGCGACCCGCTCAATCCACGAAAGGGCGAGGTCGACATGAGCGTGGGTGGGGTGCGGCCGCCACCGTAGGGCGTCGACAATCCACACGTCGAGGTCTTCCAGCGCTGCGAAAGCCGAGTCTGGCAGGTCCACCACATCGCTGGAATAGGCGACGCCACCGAACCGGTAGCCAACGGAGCGGACCCCCCCATGGTCCTGGTCAAAGGTGGTGACCGGAATCGGACCCGAGGGACCATCGATGGCGAATCCCTCCCCCAGGGGCGGAAGAGCAACGGGCGTGCAGATGGCCGGATAGCCGCCCTCTGGCTCAAAGATATAGCCGAACCGCCTGGCCATGGTTGACCAGGTGGCGGCGTCCATATGGCAGGGAATGCGCGCCCGCTGGCGGATGAAGAAGGCCCGCACATCGTCGATGCCGTGCACCTGGTCTGCGTGGTCATGGGTCAACAGCACGGCGTCGAGGCGGGTGACGCCCGCCCCGGCCGTCTGCAGCCGAAGGTCTGGCGAGGCGTCCACCAACACCGTGGTCATCGGCGCCTCGGCCTCGGCGCTCACCCGTCGCACCAGCATCGAGCAGCGGGAACGGGCGTTGCGGGGATCGGCCGGGTCACAGGCGCCCCAGTCGCCATCGGCCCGGGGCACGCCGCCCGACGAGCCGCAGCCCAGTATGGTGAACTCCAGAGTCCCGCTCATGGGCGGGGAATCTTGTCGAATAGGGTGAAGAAGGCGTCTTCGGTGCGCGCCTCGGCCTCGGCCAGGGACCAGCCGCGGATCTCCGCCAGCTTGGCCAGGACGTGAGGCAGATAGGCCGGCTCGTTGCGTCGCCCCCGCTGTGGCACGGGCGCCAGATAAGGGCAGTCGGTCTCGACGATGATCCGCTCGGCCGGCATGTCGCCGATCACGTCGCGAACGTCCTGGGCGGCCTTGAAGGTGGCGATGCCCGAAACCGAGAACCAGGCGCCCAGCGCGGCGGCCCGCCGGGCGAGATCCGCGCCGCTGGTGTAGCAGTGCATCAGGATGCGGAAGGGGCCGGCGGCGTATTCCTCCTCCAGGAGCGCGGCCATGACCTCGTCGGCCTCGCGGGTGTGGACCACCAGGGGCAGGCCCGTCTCCCGGGCCGCAGCCACATGGGCGCGAAAAACGCGGGCCTGAATGTCCCGGGGGCTGAGGTCATAGTGGAAGTCGAGGCCGGTCTCGCCAATACCCACCACCTTGGGGTCATTGGCCAGATCGATCAGGGTCTGGGCCGAAAGCTCGGGGTCTTCCTTGGCCTCATGCGGATGGGTGCCGACGGTGCACCAGATGTCGTCCGCCTCAGCCACGGCGCGCACGGCGGAAAAGCCTGAGACCTTGTCGCTGATATTGACCATCAGGGCGATGCCGGCGGCCCGGGCCCGCTCGATCACCTGCGCGCGGTCCTCATCGAACTGGGGGGCGTGCAGATTGACGTGGCTGTCGATGAGCATGGAACAGGGACGATCGGTCAGGCGCGAGCGGCGATCCGCAGCTCGCGAAGCACCGAGAACAGGGCGTCGGCGCGATCAAGGTTCAGGCCCTCGACCTCGCGCGGCAGGGTGGTCAGCCTCTCCCATGCCTGCGCCCAGGGATCAAGACCGCCCCGCCCCGCCCCGGCCCGTTCCCGGGCGAGGTTGTGCACCCGGTCCCCCAGCCGCTCCATGAACAGGGCGAAGTTGGCCGCCCCCTCCCCGCCCCGGAACCGGTCGGTGAGCGCCAGGGCCGCAGCCTCATCCAGATCTGGTAGGTGGGCGAGGATTTCGCGAGCTGCGTCGTCAAGGGCGAGGGCTGCGCCTGCAGCCATGGTCAGGGCCCGCCCCGGCGCCTCGCCCGACATCCGCGCCAGACGCAGGGCCTCCTCTGGATTGGCGCGGGTGTGGTCGCGGACGAAGGCCGCCGTGGCCTCCAGGCCCAGCGGCCGGAACAGCAGGCGCCGGCATCGGGACCGGATGGTCGGGAGGAGTCGGCCCGGCGAATGGGAGACGATAAAAATCACCCCCCGGGGCGGCGGCTCCTCCAGGGTCTTCAGCACCGCATTGGCGGCGTTGACGTTCAGGTCGTCGGCCGGGTCGATGATCGCCACCCGGTGGGGCGCGGCGGCCGGCGACTTGGAGAAGAAGTCCGACAGCTTGCGCGCCTCGTCCACTGGGATGGATTTGCGCAACTTGCCGTCCTCTCCCATCCGCTCGATGACCAGCAGGTCGGGGTGCGAGCGGGCCGAGACCTGGCGGCTCACCGGATGGTCGGGATCCACCCCCAGCACGCCGTGGCCCTTGGCCGGCGGCGCCCCCAGCAGGCGGCGGGCGGCGCGGTAGGCGAAGGTCGCCTTGCCCACCCCTTCCGGTCCGGTCAGCAGCCAGGCGTGATGCAAGCGGCCCCGAGCTCGCGCATCTTCGAAGGCGGCCTCGGACGCCTCATGGCCGGTCAGGTCGAAGACGTCCCGGGGGTGGGGCGGTGCGGCGTCAGCCACGGGGAGCGGCTCCCAGGCGGTCTTCCAGGGCGGACCAGATCGACAGGCTGACAGCGTCCAGGGGTTGGGTGGCGTCGATGACGACGCACCGCTCCGGCTCGGACGCGGCGATATCGAGGAAGGCTTGGCGCAGTCGGCCGTGGAAGGCCTCGCCCTTGGACTCGAACCGCGTCTCTGCGCCTGCCCGGCTGGCCGCCCGCGCCAGGCCGGCCTCCGGCGGCAGGTCGAGGATCAGGGTCAGGTCGGGGCGCACGCCGTCGAGCACATGGGTTTCCAGGGCGGCGATGAAGGCCGGGTCGGTTCCGCCGGCGGCGCCCTGATAGGCGCGGGTGGAGTCGGCGAAGCGGTCGCAGAGCACCCAGGCGCCTCGAGCCAGGGCTGGGCCAATCACCCGCTCCACATGATCGCGGCGGGCGGCGTACATCAGCAGGGTCTCGGTCATGGCCGACCAGCGATCGGCCGCGCCGCGCACCAGCAGGTCGCGGATGGCCTCGGCCCCGGGCGAGCCGCCGGGCTCGCGGGTGGCCACCACCTCTTGGCCGGCGCCGGACAGGCGTTCAGTCAGGCGGCGCAGCTGGGTGGACTTGCCGCCGCCCTCCCCGCCTTCAAATGTGATAAAACGACCCTGGTTCACAGGCCCCAAATTGGCCGTTTCGCGCCGTAAGTCCAGGGCGGGACGTCAGTAGGGGTGGATGACGCGGGCGTCGGCGAAGCCGGCGCTGGCCACCTGATCGCGCACCGCCCAGGCCCGCCCCTCATCGGCGCCGACCTCCACCATCACTCGATAGAGTCCGCCGCCGGTCGGCTCGATGACGGCCTCACCGGCATATGCCAACTGGCTCGCCGCCCGTTCGGCATTGATCCGGTCACCATAGGCGCCGGCCTGGATGCGATAACTTGCACCCTCGGAGACCGCGGCGACGGCGGATGGCGCGACGGGTGTCGGGGGTGGCTGGGCTGGTGCCTTGACCAGGGTGGAATAGGGGATGGGCGCCGCGGGCAGGCTTGGGGTCGGCGCCTGGGCCCGCCGGATCCCCGGATCGCCACGGCCCCCCAGAGGCGCCGGCCCGACGTAACGCACCCGCACCTTGGCGAGGCCCTGCGCTTCAAAGCCCAACTCCCGCGCCGCCGCCCGCGACATGTCGATGATCCGGTCGCCAACGAAGGGGCCGCGGTCATTGACACGGACCACCACCTTGCGGCCGTTCTCCAGGTTCGTGACCTCCACCAGACTGGGCAGCGGCAGGGTCGTGTGCGCCGCCGTCATGGCGTTCATGTCGAAGGTTTCGCCATTGGCCGTGGTCTTGGCGTGGAACTGGGCTCCATACCAGGAGGCCGTTCCCACCCGATTGTAGCCAGGGTCTTCCTTGGGCACGTACCAGATACCGCCCACCTGATAGGGCTTGCCCACCTTGTAGGTCCCGCCTGTCCCGCTGGGCGCCTTGGTCCCAGGCGCCTGGGCCTGGGGCAATCGACTGGAAAGCTTGGGCTTGGGCGCGGCGCAGGCCGTGATCACCAGGGCGCCCAGACTCACGCCCACCAGGGTCCGCAGCGCGGCGCCGTCCTTTCTCTGGGCAAGCCCCATCTTCGCCTCCTTCGGTCAACCTTACCGGAGTGTGAAGGCCGGGCCTTGAGACGAGGTTAAGCCTCCAGTTCAACGGGGCATTGGATGCCGGCCCCCTTGCCTGCTATAGCCCCCCGCTCCGGACGGGTGGCCGAGTGGTTTAAGGCAGCGGTCTTGAAAACCGCCGTGGGTGAAAGCCCACCGTGGGTTCGAATCCCACCCCGTCCGCCATCCCCTTCCCCATGGTCGTCCACCGATCACGCCAGCGCTGGGCTTCAGTTCAGAAACGGCGTGGCTCCAGGCTGAGGGCCTTGCGGAAGGTGTTGTGATAGTGGCGCTGCGGCGGCTCGTTGCGGCCGAAGACAACCTCGATCATGAGGCCTGAGGCCAGGGCCGCGGCCACGACCGGGCCTGGTCAGGCTTGCCCGAAATATCTCTTCGACCATATTGGAACTATGGAACCCTTGGCCGCGATCACCGCCCTCTCCGCTCTTGCCCAGCCCACCCGGCTGGCGACCTTTCGCCTGCTGGTTCAGCACGAACCCGATGGGCTGCCGGCTGGGGAGGTGGCGCTGGCGGTTGGGGCGCCGGCGAATACGATGTCGGCGCACCTGGCGGTGCTGAGTCGTTCGGGCCTGGTCACCGCCGAGCGACGCAGTCGCTCCATCATCTATCGCGCCGACCTGGAGCAGTTGCGGACCCTGGTGCTCTTTCTGTTGAAGGACTGCTGCGAGGGGCGGGCGGAAATTTGCGCGCCACTGCTGGCTGATCTGGCGCCGTGTTGAGACGAAGGATCAAATGGACGTCATCATCTATCACAACCCCGCCTGTGGGACCTCGCGCAACACACTGGAGCTGATCCGGCATTTGGGGATTGAGCCCCATGTCATTGAATACCTGAAGACTCCTCCCGCACGAGAAATGGTCATTGATCTCGTTGGGCGAATGGGCGTCAGCGTCCGCGACGTGCTGCGGGAAAAGGGTACGCCCTATGCGGAACTGGGTCTTGGCGACCCTTCCCTGGCCGACGAGGCCCTGCTGGACGCCATCGAGGCCCACCCCATCCTGATGAACCGGCCCATCGTCGTCACCCCACAGGGCGTCAAGCTATGCCGGCCCTCTGAAACCGTCCTTGACCTCCTGCCGGCCGACGGACTCAAGCCCTTCACCAAGGAGGATGGCGAGGTGGTCGTCGACGCCGCCGGGCGTCGGGTTCGCTGATGTCGCGCCTGCGCGTTCTGCACGATCCCGACCACCTGCCCGCCCTCGATCCAGCCTATCTCGCCCACAGACCTGGCGCTGGGCTTGGACCCGAAGAACACCCTCCCAGAATTCTGCTGCTCTATGGTTCTCTGCGGGCCCGCTCCTATTCGCGGCTCTGCGTGGAGGAGGCCGCGCGGCTCTTGCGACGCATGGGCTGCGAGACCCGGATCTTCGATCCCTTGGACCTGCCCCTGACAGATCAGTGTCCCGAGGACGACCACCCGGCGGTTCGTGAACTGCGCGGCCACGCCCTGTGGTCAGAGGGCATGGTCTGGTGCAGCCCAGAACGCCATGGTCAGGTGACGGGCGTGATGAAACTGCAGATCGATCATCTTCCCTTGAACATGGGCGGACTGCGCCCAACCCAGGGCCGCACCCTGGCGGTGATGCAGGTCTCGGCGGGGTCTCAGAGTTTCAACACCGTCAACACCCTTCGCCTGCTGGGTCGATGGATGAGGATGATCACCATCCCCAACCAGTCCAGCGTCGCCAAGGCCTACGAGGAGTTTGACGAAGCTGGTCGCATGAGACCCTCGCCCTACTATGACCGCATCGTCGATGTGATGGAGGAGCTGGTCCGCTTCACCCTGCTGACTCGCCCCCATGCTGCGGCCCTGGTGGATCGCTATTCCGAACGGCGAGCCCGAGGTGCGCCGGTGTCGCCGGAATAGGACATTTCGGCCATCGCCCTCCGTCCCTGAGGAGCTCCCATAAGGCAGCCCATGCAACTGAGGCCGAGCTCGCCGCATTCTCATAGGAGAGCAAAGAGGAGCCGATCCGATGTCTGAGTCCAAGCCCGCCGCCCAGGCCGACCTGAGCCGTCAGGCGTTAAAGATGAAGGAAGAGGCCGTCGCGCCCGCCCACCCCGCCCCGGGCCAGACGGCCGGCGAGGGCATGGAGCCGAACCCCAATGGCGGGATCGCGCCATCCGGCGCCCTTGACGCCGAGGGCCATCGCCCGGTGTTGGAGCGATCGCGCAAATCCCGCTGAGCGCCCGCATGTCGCCTATTCACCGTCCGAGGAGCTATCTGTGCAAGTGCAAGTGAACACCGCCAACAATATCGAGGGCCGTGAGGCGCTTATGACGTCTATTGAGCAGGATATTCGCAACCGGCTGGCCCGGTTCGAGGCCCGGCTGACACGGGTGGAGGTTCACGTCGGGGACGAAAATGGAGAGCGCACCGAAGGCGACGACAAACGCTGCGTAATTGAAGCGCGTCCGGCCGGCCTCGGCCCGGTGACCGTCACAGAGCAGGCCGGCTCCATCGACCAGGCGACATCCGGCGCCCTGGCGAAGATGACCACGGCCTTGGACCGCGCCTTCGGCAAGCAGACGAACCGCAAGGGCCACTGATCGCCGCCGGCGGGGACGCTCAGGCGTCCTCGTCGGAAGCGAGGCGGTACCCCACCCCAGGCTCAGTGAGCAGAACCCGGGGCGCGGACGGGTTTTCCTCGAGTTTCTGACGCAACTGCGCCACCAACACCCGAACGAATTGAGCATCCACGGTCGCTTCTGGCCCCCAGACCGAGGCGATGATTTGCTTGTGGGTGACGACGCGCCCCGGATGTCGCGCCAAGGTCCTCACCAAATCGTATTCCCGCGGAGTCAGCCGAATCTCGTCGCCTTGGACGAAGGCTCGCCGGGTGGCGAAATTGACTTCCAGCTCGGCGCTGCGAAAGCTGGCGCGGCCTGCAAGGCGCAGATCCCGACCCCGAAGGGTCGCCCGGATTCGCGCCAGCAACTCCCCCACGGCGAAGGGCTTGTTGACGAAATCATCGGCCCCCAGATCGAGGGCGGCGATTTTCTCCAGTTCCAGATCTCGGGCCGACAGAACAACAATTGGCGTCTCTGACCACTCCCGAATGCGGACGATCACATCCTTGCCGTCCATATCCGGCAGGCCGAGGTCAAGGATGACGATGTCACAGGGCTCGCCCGCCAGATAGCTGAGCGCCGCCGCCCCCGTCTCCGCCGTGGTCACCACATAGCCCGCCGCCGTCAGCGCCGGGCGCAATGACCTGAGAATCTGAGGCTCATCGTCCACCAGCAGGAGGTGACCACCCTGGCTCATGGGGCGTCCATCGGCAGTCGAAGTGACAGGGTCAAGCCCGGCTGTGACCCATTGCCCCTGGCCGCAACCGCCCCTCCCATAGCCTCCATCAGGCCTTTGACGATGGAGAGGCCAAGCCCCGCGCCCTGCAGATTCTGGTTGGCCGTCGCCGAGCGATAGAACTTTTCGAATATGCGCGGCAGTTCAGCCTCAGGCACGCCGGCGCCCTCATCCCGCACCTCCACCAGGACGTGATTTCCCATGCGGCTGGCGGAGATTTCAATGAGGTCGGTCTCGGGACTGAAGCGGAGGGCGTTATCCAGAACATTCGCCAGGGCTTGCTCGAACAGGATGGGATCCCCGCAGGCGCTGAGCTGACTGTCCCGCAGCCGCAATTCGAGACGACGGCCCCCCTGCCGACGTTCATACCGGCGCAAAATCCGGTCAAGGCCCTCGGCCACATCAAATACGCTCGTCTGGGGGGCCAGCGCGTCGGCCTCCAGACGCGTCATGCTGAGGAGGTTCCCCACAAAGGCGTTCAGCCTTTCCGCCTCCTCGGTGATGGTGTCGAGCAGGTCCTCCTGCACATCGGGTTCAAAGACGCCGCCAAAGGTCCGCAGACTGGTGGCGGCGGCGAGGATCGCCGCGAGAGGCGTGCGCAGATCGTGAGAAATTGAAGACAGCAAGGCGTTTCGCAGAGACTCGGTGCGCTCCACCGCCTCAATCTCCGCCCACGCCCGGGACAGGCGGGCCCGGGCGATCGCAGTGGTTCCCATGTCCAGAAGGACATGGATCAGGCGGGTCTGGTCAGGCTCATCACCCTCTGACGCCGCTGGACGCCAGGCGGCGGCTCCCAGACGTCGACCCTCCGCCCAGAGGGCGCGAATCCGCCACCCGTCGGCGGCGAGGTCATGCGCGCCGGCGACCTCGCAGGCCGCAAGAGCGGTCAAGAGCTCATCTGTCGGCTCCAGGCTCGAATGCTTGTGAACCTGCCCCCCCATAAGCACGATGGCGTCTCCCCGCGCCGCCTCAGCCAAGCCCATTGTGAGCCGCTCGGCCATGGGCGATTCCTCGCCAAGGGCGGCGAAATCGCGACCTGCGTTGAAGAGGACCGCCGTCGTGCGCGCCCGATTCTGCGATCGGCTCGCCTCATCACGGACCCGCCCAGCCAGACCGCCCGTGAGCATGGCCACCGACATGAAAACGAGCAGGATCACGATGTCCTCAGACTCGATCCCGAAGGTGAAACGAGGCTCCACCAGATAGAAGTTGTAGCTGATGAACCCCAGGGCCGAGGCGAGATAGGCTGGACCAGATCCCAGCCGCACCGCGCAGATCAACACAGCCGCCAGGAAAATCATCGAGACGCGCGAATAGCCCAGCCACTGCTCCAGGAGCAGGGCCACAAGGTTCGCCGCCAGCACCACGAGAACGGCCAAACCGTAGCTGGTTAGTCGTCGGTGACGTCGGAGCGCGGTCAGGGCGTAGTCGCGCATAGGGACCCCGAGGGCCCGCGGGGCCAGTTGGCGAGGGTCCGCCGACGCCCTGCGCAGACCCGGGGGGGCCAAGGGGCGTCGGCGGACCAGGCCGGTAGCGGCCGGCCGAAACGGAAGCTGGAGCCTGCGGCTTCTCGGGTCAATTATACCGCCATTATGCCCATCTTATAAGGCCCCCGTGCTTGCCTCTGGGACCGCCTCACGGCTCTCTCTCCCCAGCCAGAGGAGAAGGCAGATGACCGTCGCCCAAGCCCTTATCGCAGGCCCGCCCTGCCCTCACGCCTAGGACGGTCAGCATGCTGCGTCCTGGACAGCCCGCGCCCTGGTTCGTCACCGGTTCCCCCATCAATCCGGAATTCGCCTTCGGGAGCCTGGGGGGGTTCTTCACCCTGATGGTCTTTTTGCCGGAAGAGCCCGAGGCCCGGGCGGACGCCTTGGCCCAGATTCGAGCCAGCAAGGCGGTGCGGGACCAGAAGAACATCCCCGCCTTCGCCGTCGCCCGCGACGCCGCCACAATCGCCACTGCGCAGAACGAGCCCGGCCTCTACTGGTTCTTTGATCCCAGCGGCGCGGTCAGTCGCCTCTATTACGCGTTGAACTCCGAGGGCGCGGCCAACCCCCACTGGGTGTTGATCGATCCGTCCATGAGAATCTTCGCTGTGGCGGGGATGGATCAGACTGAGACCCTGATGAATGTGGTCGCGCGCCTCCCGGCGCCGGACGACCATGCCGGCGTCCCGCTGCATGCGCCGGTTCTGATCGTGCCGCGGGTTTTCGAACCCGATCTTTGCCGGCAGCTGATCGGATTCTACGAAGGCCACGGCGGTGTTCCCTCCGGCGTCATGCGGGAGGTCCAAGGCAAGACCGTGCCGGTGATGGATTCCACCAAGCGACGGCGGGACGCCATGATTGAGGACGAAACCTTGCAGGCGCTCGTGCGCCATCGGCTTCAGACCCGCCTGCTGCCCGAGATCCTGAAGGCCTTTCAGTTCAGGGTCAGCCGGATCGAGCGCTACATGGTCGCCTGCTACGACTCCCAGGGCGGGGGCTTCTTCAAGCCGCATAGGGACAACACCACCGCGGGCACGGCCCATCGACGGTTCGCCTGTTCCATCAACCTCAATACCGAAGGTCATGATGGCGGCGAGCTGCGATTCCCCGAGTTTGGAACCAGGACCTATCGTCCTCCCACCGGCGGAGCGGTGATCTTTTCCTGCTCCCTGCTGCACGAAGCGACGCCGGTCACCCGTGGCCGACGCTATTGCTTCCTGCCGTTCTTCTACGACGAGGCCGCCGCCGAGATCCGCGCCGCCTACCTGGCCACCCAGGAGGCACAGGAAACTCAAGGGCTGCAGAATTCTGAGGGCGCCCGTGCCCAGGGGGCATCGCCGGCGAGTTCAGCCGAGGTTCCGGCTGAGCGGGCGCACCAGACCGCCTGACGCGCGCTCCATTTTTCACCTGGAACGCCTCAACCGGCCTCGGCCGCCTCAAGAGCCGCCACCTGCGCCACATAGGCCTCGGCGTCAAAGCTCTTGAAAGTGTTAGGCCCCATGGAGCGGACCGTCCCAAACACCGGCTGCGGCGGCCACGGCCGATCATGCAGGCCGAAGATCCAGCCGACATTGGCGTAGGAGTTGGCGTCTCGACCATCCAGGAGATAGCGGTTGTTGAGCGCGAGGACCGTCTCAAAGGCCGCCTGCGGACTGACCGACCACTGAAGGATCTTCTTTCCCCAGTACATGCGAAGGCGGTTGTGCATATAGCCCGTAGCCTTCATCTCGCTCATCGCGGCGTTCCAGTACCGGTCGTGCGTGAGGCCCTGTTCCAACGCCTCGGCGCTATAGACGTAGGGCCGCGAGTCCCCCGAATGGGCGGCAAGGGTGGCCCGCGCCCAGTCAGGAAGCCCGTCATACTGATCGTAGTCCGGCGCCCACCAGACATGGTTGATCGCCAGCTCCCGACGAACGATCAACTCCTCCAGAAAGGTCGCCCGGGATTCCGATGGTCCGAATTCGGACTGACGAACCGCCAAGGCGATCTCGACCGGGGAAATCTGGCCGAAATGCAGATAGGGGCTGAGATAGGACACCGCCGCGGCCTCAGGCTTACCGCGGGCGCTCGCATAGTCGGCGAGCCCGCCGTTCAGGAAATGCGACAGCCTCGCCCTCGCCTCGCCCTCCCCGCCCCGGAATCTCTTCACCGGCGGACAGCTGTGGTCGATCCTAAGGGCCCGGAGAGCCGTTTCGACGTCGCTGAGATCGATATCTGAGACGAAGCCCAGGTCGTCAGGCCGCGCCACGGGACGCGGCCGCAGGGGCGCAATGTGTTCGTCCATCACCCGGTGGATCCGGGGGCGAATGGTCCGGGCGGCATATTCATGCTTGTTGGAGACCAGGGCGATCGCCGCCACCACATCGCCCTCAACCCGGATCAGGCGACGGTCCAGCGCCTCAGCGAGGCGCCGGCGCCAAAGCCGCTGGACGCGCAGATAGCCTGCGTCGCAGATCACCAAGGCCGCCTCACGGGAGAGCTCCAGGGCGACGGCGTCAGGAACACCTCGCCGCAGGACG
>NZ_JAUSBZ010000037.1 GCF_030651755.1 Phenylobacterium sp.
GGGCCGCCGGTTCGGCATGACCCACTTCGTCAATCCCAAGGAAATCTCCGGCGACATCGTGGCCCATCTGGTGGAGATGACCGGCGGCGGCGCCGACTACACCTTCGACTGCACCGGCAATGTCCAGGTCATGCGCCAGGCGCTCGAGGCCTGCCATCGCGGCTGGGGCGAGAGCATCATCATCGGCGTGGCCGAGGCCGGCAAGGAGATCGCCACCCGGCCGTTCCAGCTGGTCACCGGCCGGGTGTGGAAGGGCACGGCCTTCGGCGGCGCCCGCGGGCGCACGGACGTGCCGACCATCGTGGACTGGTACATGAACGGGAAGATCGAGATCGACCCGATGATCACCCACACCATGCCGCTCGAAGACATCAACAAGGCCTTCGACCTGATGCATGCGGGCGAGAGCATCCGCAGCGTCGTGGTCTTTTGAGCGCGCCGATGAGCCTCGAGATCGTCCAGCAGCACCGCGTCCATGGCGGAACCCTCCGCTATCTCCGCCACCAGAGCGCGGTCACCGGCACGCCCATGCGCTTCTCGCTCTTCCTGCCGGAAGGCGAGGGACCGTTCCCGCTATTGGTCTGGCTCTCGGGCCTGACCTGCACCGAGGACAACTTCACCACCAAGGCCGGCGCCTATGGCCCGGCCGCCGCCCACGGGCTGGCCATCCTGGCCCCCGACACCAGCCCCCGCGGCGAGGGCGTGGCCGACGATCCGGCCTATGACCTGGGCCAGGGGGCGGGCTTCTATGTGGACGCCACCCAGGCGCCCTGGACGCCGCACTTCCAGATGGAGACCTATGTCACCGGCGAACTGCTGGAGACGGTGATCGCCGAGTTCCCCATTGCGCGGGCGAAGATCGGCGTCTCCGGCCACTCCATGGGCGGCCATGGCGCGCTCACGCTCGCCTTGCGCCACCCCGACATCTTCCGGTCGGTCTCAGCCTTCGCGCCCATCTGCTCGCCCACCCGCTGCCCCTGGGGGGAGAAGGCGTTCACCGCCTATCTGGGCGAAGACCGCGCCGCCTGGGCGGACCACGACGCCGCCCAGCTGATCGAGGCCAGCGCCGCCCAGGGCCGGTTCGACGACATTCTGGTGGACCAGGGTCTCGCCGACAACTTCCTGACCGAACAGCTCAAGCCCGAACTGCTGGAGGCCGCCTGCGCCGCCGCCGGCCAGAAACTGACCCTGCGGCGGCAGGCCGGCTACGACCACTCCTACTTCTTCATGGCCAGCTTCATCGCCGACCACGTGGCCTTCCATGCGGAGAAGCTGAAAGGCTGAGGGGGGTATTCCCACGCTCATCCATCAACACCCCGTCATGCTCGCCCTTGTGGCGAGCATCCCTGTCGAGGGCGGGCGCAAGCGTCACAAGGGAGTCTCGGCACAAGGCCGAGAATGACGGCAATTAGGTTGCGCGAAGGCGCGGGCGCCGCCTTGGCGCCCCCTCGCGACCAAGCCCTCTTCGCCCATGTGAACGCTCCCTTACTCGCCCGCGTGCAGGCCCGGCCGCTCAGCTCTGGTCAAGCGGACGGGGTGGGTCCGAGGGGCGTCCTTTACCACGGACGTTCACGATGCCGGAGCTGGGGCGCTCGGGGGCATGTCGTCGAACAGGGCGCAGCCCGCGGGGTAGCCCATCCACGGCATCCCCTGGGCGCAGCGCACCGCGATCGTGGGGGAGGGCAGTGTGGGATCGGCAAAGCAGCCTCCGGCGAACCCCGTCTGGCCGGGTCTCCATGCCCCGAAGGACTTCCAGTAAAGGGTCGAGCCGCAGGTTGCGCAGAACCAGCGCTTGCCCAGGCCTTCGAGGACGGTCAGCGGACCTTCGACCCTCCTGACCTGTTCATCGTGGAAGTAGACCGACCACCCAAACGGAGCCCCCGTACGCCGTTTGCAGTTGTCACAGCTGCAAAGTCCGCTGCTGACCGGTTCGCCCTCAACCTCAACTTCGCAAGCGCGACACGCACATTGCGCCATTCGGATGGTCATCCCCGCCCCCTTTGGTTTCAGAAGATACCAACACGGTGAGAGGAGCAGCGGAAGATCAAACTTGGCGCGCGGCTAAGGGGTCCCTGTCCACCCACTGCGGCTGCTCATTCCAGGCCGCGACCACCCCCACCCCGTCATGCTCGCCCTTGTGGCGAGCATCCCTGTCGAGGGCGGGCGCGAGCTGCGAGAGGGAGTCTCGGCACAAGGCCGAGAATGACGGCGGAGCCTAATCCAACGCCCCCACATCCAGCACCGGCGAGGCGTCGATGCCTTCGGCGTTCAGGAGGGCCGCGACCCGTTCCAGGCCGGCGATGATCGAGGCCTGTTCCCAGTCGGCGAGGTTCTCGAAGCGGGCGGCGAATCGGTCCTGCAGCACATCGGGCATGTCGGCCAGCGCGCGGCGGCCTTCCTGCGTCAGCTCCACCGAGACCCGCCGCCGGTCCTGACTGCCGCGGTTGCGGATCACCAGGCCTCGGGCCTCCAGCTTGTCCAGCAGGGCGGTGACGGTGGCCTGGCTCAGCCGGGCGGCCTCGGCGATGGCGCCGGCGCCGGGCTCCCCTTCCCGGGCGACGATCTGCAGCACGATAAGCTGAGAGGGCGTCAGCCCTGTGGTCCGGGCCAGATCCCTTGAAGCGAACTCGGCGGCGCGGACGATCCGGCGGATCGCCACCAGGGCGTCGCTGACGCGGCTCTCCATCTCCGTCTCCTCCAGGCGTCCTGAGTCATCGCTGACCCCTGATCTCGCAGAACCCGCGGAGAGGCAAGCGTCGGGACGCGGGATCTCACGGACAATTCGAAGCGCGAATTAACAGAATTCGCCAATTCTGATGGAACTGCGTGAATTCCTGGCGATTTCCCCCATCTCGCCCTGAATGCCTGCGCAAACGCTGGGCAGGTGGGGTTGACATAGTTAGTTCCGCGAACGAAATAACGGCCCATGGAAATGCAGAGCAATCACACGTCGTCCGGTGCGCCGGGCGACGGAGAGCGCTCGGGGGGCGGGTTGGAGTTCACTTCACCCGAGGCAGACGATGGTCTGGCGGTTCACCGCCTGGTCGCCGCTTGCCCGCCGCTCGACCAGAACTCGGTCTATTGCAACCTCCTGCAATGCACCCACTTCGCCGACACCTGCGTGGCGGTGAAGCGGGGCGATGAGCTGGTGGGTTGGATCTCCGCCTACCGGCCGCCGCAGGAGCCCGACGTCCTCTTCGTCTGGCAGGTGGCGGTGGGCGAGAGCGCCCGGGGCCTCGGCCTGGCTGGCCAGATGATCGACCACCTGCTGGCCCGTCCCGTCTGCCAGGGCGTGACGAAGATCAAGACTACAATCACGCCCGACAACGGCGCCTCCTGGGGCCTGTTCAAAGGCGTGGCGAGGCGGCTCTCAGGTCCGATCAGCGACGCGCCGTGGTTCCTGAAGGGAGAGCACTTCCCCCCAGGCCACGAGACCGAACACCTGGTGGTCATCGGCCCCTTCGAGCCGCCCAGCGGCCCGGCGACTCAAAACCACGGCCTGGCGGCCGACACTCAACTCACCGACCCGACCCCAAGGAAGGGACTTCAATATGTATGACGCAGAGACCCCGGCGCAGAGCCCGCGCCCCTTCGCCACCTTCGAGCGGATGGAATCGCAGGTGCGGTCCTATTCGCGCAGCTTCCCCGCCATCTTCGACCGGGCTGAGGGCTCGTGGCAGTACGACAGCGAGGGCAAGGGCTATATCGACTTCCTGACCGGCTGCTCGGTGCTGAACTATGGCCACAACCATCCGGCCATGAAGCAGGCGCTGATCGACTACATCGAGCGCAACGGGGTGGTGCACAGCCTGGACATGCACTCCCGGGCCAAGGCGGAGTTCCTGGAGGCGCTCGAGGGCAAGATCCTCAAGCCCCGGGGCATGACCTATCGCGCCCAGTTCACCGGCCCCACCGGCGCCAACGCCGTCGAGGCGGCGATGAAGCTGGCCCGCAAGGTCACCGGCCGCACCAATATCATCGCCTTCACCAACGGCTTCCACGGGGTGACCCTGGGCGCCCTGTCGGCCACCGGCAACAGCCACCATCGCGGCGGCGCGCACACGCCGCTGAACGGGGTGACCCGCATGCCCTATTGCGGCTACTTCGGCCAGGACGTGGACACCGCCGCCCAGCTTGAGCAGATGCTGAGCGATCCCTCGGGCGGCGTCGATGATCCCGCCGCGATCATCGTTGAGCCGGTTCAGGGCGAGGGCGGCCTGAACGTCGCCTCGGCCGAGTGGATGCGCAAGATCGAGAAGATCGCCCACAAGCACGGCGCCCTGTTCATCGTCGATGACATTCAGGCCGGCTGCGGTCGCACCGGGACCTTCTTCAGCTTCGAAAACATGGGGGTGAAGCCGGACATCATCACCATGGCTAAGTCCCTGTCGGGCATGGGCCTGCCCATGGCCCTGGTTCTGGTGAAGCCAGAGCTCGACCAGTGGTCGCCAGGTGAGCACAACGGCACCTTCCGCGGCAACTGCCACGCCTTCGTCACCGCCAAGGCCGCCATCGACACCTTCTGGTCCGACGACCGCTTCGCCGCCGAGGTCCAGAAGACCGGCGAACGCCTGCGCAAACGCCTGCGGGAGATCGCCCTGGCCAACCGCAGCGTGGTCAAGGGGATCAAGGGGCGCGGCATGATGTGCGGCCTGGACGTCGGCTCCAGCGAGGTCTCCGACCCCGTGGTCGATGCGGCCTTCAAGCGGGGCCTGATCATCGAAACCAGCGGCGCCCACGATCAGATTCTCAAGGTGCTGGCGCCCCTCAACATCACTGACGCCGACCTCGACGCCGGCCTCGACATTCTAGCCGACTGTGTCGCCGAGGTTGCGGAGCGCCAGGCGCTCGGCTCGGCGGCCTAAGGAGTATCTCTAATGATCGTACGCGACTTGCACGAAGCCGAGCAGACCCGCCGCCGGGTGGTCACCAAGGGCTGGGAGAGCACCCGCCTGCTGCTGAAGGAGGACCAGATGGGCTTCTCCTTTCACATGACCACCATCTATGCCGGGGCCGAGCTGCCCATGCATTACCAGAACCACCTGGAGTCCGTTTACTGCGTCTCCGGCGAGGGTTCGATCGAGGATATCGCCACCGGTGAGGTCCACCAGATCAAGCCCGGCGTGATGTACGCCCTGGACAAGCACGACAAGCACATCCTCCGGGCCAAGTCCGAGATGAAGATGGCCTGCGTGTTCAACCCGCCCCTCAACGGGCTGGAGGTCCACGACGACACCGGCGCCTATCCGCTGGAAGCCGAGACCGTCTGAGGCGGGCCTCGGGCGGCCAAGGCCGCCCAAGCCCCCCCCCTTTGACTTGATGGAGACTCCGACCCGCCCTCCGAGGGGGCCGGTCAGGAGCCCCGAGGCGGAAGGAGCCTTTCATGACCGATCTCTATCCCTCCCGGGTCGCCGACCAGCCGCAGTGGCTGGCGCGCCGGGACCCTGCGATCCACAGCGACTGGCACTCTGAGTCGCCCTTGAGCCACGCCCAGCACGACGCCTTCGAGCGCGACGGCTTCCTGGTGCTGGAAAACGTCTTCGAAGCCGATGAGATCGCCGCCCTGCAGGCTGAAATGAACCGCCTGCGCGGGATTCCGGCGGATTTGGACCCGCAGACCATCGTGGCTGAGCCCGCGTCGGGCGCCCTGCGCTCGATCTTCGCGGTTCACCAGCAGAGCGCGCTGCTCGGTCGGCTGGCGGCGGACGAACGCCTGGTGAGGATCGCCAATCACATCCTCGGCGACGAGGTCTACCTCCATCAGACCCGGCTGAACTACAAGCCCGGCTTCGACGGCAAGGAGTTCTACTGGCACTCCGACTTTGAGACCTGGCACGCCGAGGACGGCATGCCCCGGATGCGGGCCATCTCCATGTCGGTCCAGCTGGTGGACAATTTCGAGTTCAACGGGCCGCTGATGCTGATGCCCGGCTCGCACAAGAGCTTCGTCACCTGCGTCGGCGAGACGCCGGAGGACCACTACAAGCAGTCTCTGCGCAAGCAGGAGTACGGCGTGCCTGACCGCGACAGCCTGGCCAAGCTCGCCGAGCAGCACGGTATCGTGGCGCCGACGGGTCCCGCCGGCTCGGTGGTGATCTTCGACTGCAACACCATGCATGGGTCCAACGGCAACATCACCCCGTTCCCCCGGGCCAACGCCTTCATGGTCTACAACGCCTGGGCCAACCGCCTTGAAAAGCCCTTCGGGGCCGAACGCCCGCGGCCTGAGTTCATCGCCGCGCGAGAGCATACCCAACGCCTGGTCCCGGTCTCCGGCAGCTTGGCCCAGCAGGTGAGGGCGGCCTGATGAGCGGACATACAGTCGAGAAGATCGGCGGCACCTCGATCTCCAACACCGATGCGGTGATGGACAACATCCTGGTGGGCGACCGTCAGGGCGCCGACCTCTATGGCCGCATCTTCGTGGTCTCGGCCTATGCCGGCATCACCAACCAGCTGCTGGAACACAAGAAGACCGGGACGCCTGGCGTCTACGCCCTGTTCGCCGGGGCCTCGGCCCTGGAGGCCTCAGCCTGGCTGGACGCCATGGCCCGCCTGCAGGCCGAGATGCTGAAGATCAACGCCGACCGGTTCGCCGAGGGCGAGGATCGCCAGACCGCCGACGCCTTCATCCTGGCCCGCATCGAGGAGGCGCGCTCGGCGCTGAGCGACCTGCAGCGCCTCTGCGCCCACGGTCACTTCCGCCTGGACACCCAGCTGGGCGCCGCACGCGAGATGCTGGCGTCCCTGGGCGAGGCCCATAGCGCCCATAACCTGACCCTGGAGCTGCGCCGGCGGGGCGTGAACGCCCGCTTCGTCGACCTCACCGCCTGGCACGACAAGCGCGCCCTGACGCTCGACGAACGCATCCAGGACGCCTTCGAAGGCGTGGACGTGAGCGCCGAACTGCCCATCGCCACCGGCTTTGGCCAGCGCCGCGAGGGCCTGATGAAGGAGTTTGGCCGGGGCTATAGCGAGGTGGTGTTCAGCCGCATCGCCGTCCTGACCGGCGCCCGCGAGGCCATTATCCACAAGGAGTTCCACCTCTCCAGCGCCGACCCCAACCTGGTGGGCGCCGAAGCGGTGCGGAAGATCGGCCGGACCAATTACGACGTGGCTGACCAGCTGGCCAATCTGGGCATGGAGGCTATCCATCCCCGGGCCGCCCGGGGCCTGCGCCACGCGGGTATCCCATTGATTGTTAAGAATACTTTCGAGCCGCAGGACCAGGGCACCTCGATCTGCGGGGCGTTCATCTCCGAGACGCCGCGGGTGGAGATCATCGCCGGCATGAAGGGGGTGACCACCCTGGAGCTGCTGGAGCAGGACATGGTCGGGGTGAAGGGCTATGACGCGGGAATCCTTGAGGTTTTGTCGCGCCACGACGTGCGGATCGTCTCAAAGGCGTCGAACGCCAACACCATCACCCACCACCTGGACGCCAATCCCAAGCAGGTGAAACGGGTCATTTCAGACCTGGAAGAGATGTTCCCAAATGCGGCCATTTCGACCCGAAAAGTGGCCATTGTTGCGGTAATTGGCAGCGATTTGAACGTGCCCGGACTGACCAGCCGGGCGACCCTGGCGCTCGGCGAAGGCGGGGTCGAGGTGCTTGGCCTGCAGCAGCTGTCGCGCCGGGTCGACATCCAGTTCGTCGTCTCGGAAGACAGCTACGCCGCCGCCGTCATCGCCCTGCACCGACGCCTGGTGGAGGAGGACGGCGCGCTTGCCCGACCTCTGCGCAGCGCGGCCTGAGGGCTGGGATTTCCGCCCGCGGCCCAGCGCCGCGGGCGCTTTGTTTTTGAACCGATTTTTGACCTGAGCATTGAACGTCACGAGGCTGCGCCATGACGATGATCGTATTCCTGCTGTGTCTGGCCGCCTTTGTCGCCATCGGCCTGGCGTCGGTGCGCAAGGCTGAGGCCTCCAAGAAGGACTACTACCTCGCCAGCAGCAATGTCCGTCCGTCGCTGGCGGGGCTGTCGGCGGTGGCCACCAACAATTCCGGCTACATGTTTATCGGGGTGATCGGCTTCACCTATGTCACCGGGCTGGCGGCCATGTGGCTGATGGTGGGCTGGATCCTCGGCGACTTCCTGGCCTCGCTGTTCATTCACCGCCGCCTGCGGGAGGTGACCGAGAGTTCGGGGCAGGTGTCGTTCGGCGCGGTGGTGGCCAAGTGGTCGGGGCAGGACTTCGGCCTGTGGCGCAAGATCGCCGCGGTCATCGCCGTGATCTTCCTGGGCGCCTATGCCGCCGCTCAGATCGCCGCCGGCGGCAAGGCCTTGCAGGGCGTGCTGGGCTGGACCCCGCAGAGCGGAGCGATCATCTCGGCGGTCCTCATTCTCGCCTATAGCGCCTTTGGCGGCATCCGCGCCTCGATCTGGACCGATGCGGCCCAGTCCATCGTCATGGTCTTCGCCATGACGCTGCTGCTGGTGGTGGCGGTGGTCGGTCGTGGGGGACTGGACGCCACCTATCTGGAGATGGCGGCCATCCCGGGCTTCCTCAACCTGTTCCCGGACGACCTCTTGTTCCCGGGATTGTTGGGCATGGCGCTGTTCGTTGTCGGCTGGATGTTCGCGGGCATCAGCGTCATCGGCCAGCCTCATGTCATGGTGCGGTTCATGGCGCTCAACGAGCCCAGCGACATGGCCGCGGCCCGGGGCTGGTACTATGGCTATTTCACCCTGTTCTACCTGCTGGCCACAGGTGTCGGTCTGATGTCGCGGCTCTATCTGCCTGACCTCGGCGCCCTGGATCCCGAGCTCGCCCTGCCGACCATGGCGGTGGAGCTGCTGCCGGCGGCCCTGGTCGGGGTGATCCTGGCAGGCATTTTCGCCGCCACCATGTCCACCGCCGATTCCCTGGTCCTGGCCTGCTCGGCGGCGCTGACCAGCGACCTGGCGGGCGGCCGGGTTCAGAAGGCCTGGATGATGAAGGCCACCACCGCCGTCGTCACCCTCATGGCGCTCGCCTTCGCGCTCAGCGGCTCGCGCAGCGTGTTCAGCCTGGTGATCCTGGCCTGGTCGACGCTCGCCTGCGCCTTTGGTCCGCTGATGATCGTACAGGCCCTGGGGCGGCGGCTGACCCAACCCCAGGCCATCGCCCTGATGCTGGGCGGGGTGGCCATCGCCTTCGCCTGGCGGATGCAGGGCTGGCATGAGCAGGTCTATGAGGGCCTGCCGGGCATATTGATCCCGACGATCATCGGGCTGGCCATCAGCCACAAGGCGCCGGCCAGGGCCGCGCCCCCCGAGGCGGCCCCGGCGTCTTCGGCGCCCGCCTGAGCGGCCAGGATCGCGGCCTCCGGTGATTGACCTCCTGGCCGTGTCCGGCCCATGACAGGGCCACAGAACAGGTGCGCCCGCCGCCGCGCCCGGCAGACCCGACCCTAGAGGCCGGTTCCTGGGCAGACGATGCGGGCGCCGAAATCAAGGACCGGAGGACGACCCATGCGCCTGGCCAAGCCCAGAATCGAACCCCTCGCCGACCAGGATATGGACGCCGATCAGCGGGAGCTGCTGGCCCCCATGGCCGAGCGTGGCCGGGTCCTCAACATCTTCCGGACTCTGGTGCGCGAGCCCAAGGCGATGAAGGGCTTCATGGGATGGGGCAACTACATCCTGTCGCGCCGCAACGGTCTGTCGGCCCGGGACCGGGAGATCGTCATCCTGCGCATCGGTTATCTGTGTCGCTCGGGCTATGAGTGGACCCAGCATGTGCCCATCGGCAAGCAGGCTGGCCTGACCGACGAAGAGGTCGCCCGCATCAAGGCCGGCCCCGACGCCGAGGGCTGGAGCGCGGCCGATACGGCCCTGATCCGCGCCGCCGACGAACTGCACCACGACCAGTTCATCACCGACGCCACCTGGAAGGCGCTGGACGCCCATTTCAGCGACAAGCAGAAGATGGACGTCGTGTTCTCGGCCGGCCAGTACACCCAGGTCTCGATGATGCTGAACAGCTTCGGCGTCCAGCTGGATGAGGGCCAGACCCTCGATCCTGACCTGAAGGGATTCTGATGGCACGGCTCGAAGGCAAGACCGCCGTCATCTGCGGGGCCGGCCAGACGCCGGGCCAGACCATTGGCAACGGCCGCGCCATGGCGATCCTGTTCGCCAGGGAGGGCGCCCGGGTCCTGTGCGTCGACCGGGTGGCCGAGCGCGCCCAGGAGACGGTGGACATGATCACCGCCGAGGGCGGACAGGCCTACGCCCTGGCGGCGAACATCGCCAAGGCCGACGGCGCCGAGGCGGTGATCGCCGCGGCTGGCGAAATCCTCGGGCGGCTCGACATCCTGGTGAACAATGTGGGCATCGGCGGCGGCGACGGGCCGGCCCACAAGGTCGAGGAAGACGCCTTCGACAAGATCCTGGCGGTCAATCTCAAGGGCGCCTGGCTGACCAGCAAGGCGGCCATCCCGGTCATGCGCGCCCAGGGTGGCGGAGCCATCGTCAACATCTCGTCCCTGGCCTCCCTGGCCGGCGGGACCCAGGTGGCCTACGAGGTCTCCAAGGCGGCCATGAACCGCCTGACCACCAGCATCGCCCAGTCCAACGCCAAGTATGGGGTGCGCTGCAACGCCATCCTGCCGGGGTTGATGGACACGCCCATGGCCGTGTCCGGCATCGCCCAGGCCACCGGCCAGGACGTCGAGGCCGTCCGTGAGGCGCGTGGCGCCCGCGTTCCGCTGCGCGCCAAGATGGGCACGGCCTGGGACACCGCCTATGCGGCCCTGTTCCTGGCCAGCGATGAGGCCGCCTTCATCACCGGCGTTCTGCTGCCGGTGGACGGCGGCATGTCCAGCCGCATCGGCTGATCGATTTCATTTCCAGCGAATTTCAGGAGCGCGTTTTGAAGAACCTGTTCAGCGTCGAGGGCAAGGTCGTCCTCGTGACCGGCGGCAGCCGGGGCATCGGGGAGATGATCGCCCGCGGCTATGTGGAGAACGGCGCCAAGGTCTATATTTCGTCCCGCAAGGCTGAGGTCTGCGACCGGGTGGCCGAGGAGTTGTCGGAATACGGGACCTGCATCTCGCTGCCCTTCGACCTGGGCGGCATGGCGGGCATCGAAGGCCTGGCCAATGCGGTCAAGGAACGGGAAAGCCGCCTGGACGTGCTGGTGAACAATGCCGGCGCCACCTGGGGCGCGCCGATCGACGACTATCCCGAGGACGGCTGGGACAAGACGGTCGATCTGAACGTGAAGTCGATCTTCTTCCTGACCCAGAAGCTGCTGCCCCTGCTGCGGGCGGCGTCCACGGCGGAGAACCCGGGGCGGGTGATCAACATCGCCTCGGTCAACGGCATCGAACCGCCGGCGCTGGAGACCTACGCCTATTCCACCTCCAAGGCCGGCTGCATCATGCTGACCCGCCACCTGGCCAAGCGCTTGGCGCCCGAGCACATCCTGGTCAACGCGATCGCGCCCGGGCCCTTCCCATCCAAGATGATGGCCGCGACCCTGGCCCAGGCCGGGGACGCCATCGCCAAGAACAATCCCCGCGGCCGGATCGGCCAGCCGGAGGACATCGCCGGCGTGGCCATCTTCCTCAGCAGCCGGGCCTCGGCCTACACCACGGGCGCCGTGGTGCCCTGCGACGGCGGCTCAGCCGAGTTCTAGAACTCTCAGGAATAGCCGCGCGCGGCGATGTAGGCGTCCAGCTGCTGGACGCGCGCGGCGTCCGAGGGATGGGTCGAGAGGATGGCCGGCGTGTTGGAACCGCCCCGGGCGGCCATCCGCCGCCAGAGCTCGACCCCACGCCGCGCGCTGAACCCAGCCCGCACCATGAGGTCCAGGCCGATCCGGTCAGCCTCAAGTTCGTGCTGGCGGGAATAGGGCATCAGCACGGCCACCTGCAGGGCTGGCCCGGCATAGCGGCCGAGGGATTGCGCCAGGCCCCCTTCAGCATTTTGCGTCGCAGCGCCCACCAGACCGGCGCCCACCTGGGCGAGGGCCGACTGGGAGTAGCGTTCGGCCGCATGGTTGGCCATCACATGGGCCACCTCGTGACCCAGGACCGCAGCCAATTCGTCGTCATTGGCGGCGAAAGCCATCATGCCGGTGGTCACGCCCACCTTGCCGCCGGGCAGGACGAAGGCGTTGACCGACGCATCCTCAAACACGGCATATTCCCAGGCTTGGCCAGCGAGGCCTGAAGCGCCGACGATCTGGCTGGCGACCCGCT
>NZ_JAUSBZ010000147.1 GCF_030651755.1 Phenylobacterium sp.
CAAAAACTTGCGCGAAGGTCAAATAGCTTCGATATGTTCCAGCGTTGAAAAAATTCTGGCGCTTTTGTGAAATGCGTCAGATGATCATTTTTGCTCACGGGTCAAAATCCCCACGACATAAGGGGATCGGCGCCAAGAGGGGGAAGGAAACCAATGTTGAAACGTACCTATTTTTGCGGCGGCTCGGTCATGGCCGTCGCCCTGGCCATGGGGGCCGCCGGAACGGCCGCCGCCCAGACTCAGGTCGAGGAAGTCGTCGTCACCGGCTCATTCATAGCCGGCACGCCGGAGGACGCCGCCCTGCCGGTGGACGTCCTGGGCAAGGCCGAACTTGAACGCCAGGGCTCGCCCAGCATCGTGCAGCTGGTGAAGACCATCAGCGCTTCGCAGTCGGCCATCGGTGAGAGCAACCGCTATAATGGCGGCGCGGGCACCGCGACCATCAACCTCCGCGGCCTCGGCTCGTCCCGCACCCTGGTGCTGATGAACGGCCGTCGCCTGGCCGATTCGACCCAGGCCGCCTTCCAGGGCGGCGGTCAGGATCTGGGCTTCGTCCCCACGGCCGCCATTGGCCGGGTGGAAATCCTGAAGGATGGCGCTGCGGCGACCTACGGCTCCGACGCCGTCGGCGGCGTGGTCAACTTCATCACCCGCAAGGATCTGAACGGCTTCGAGCTCAACGCCGACTACCTGTTCGTCGATGGGTCGGATGGGGACTACACCCTAGACCTCGCCTGGGGCTCGATTTTCGACCGCGGCAATGTGCTGGTCACCGCTGGCTATCGCCATCGTTCGCGCCTGGACATCAATGAACGCGATTGGGCTCGCACGCCCATGGACGCCGTCTACTACGGCGGCTGGTCCGGTTCTTCGAACCCGGGCTATTACGGCACGCCGGGCGGCACGACCTTCTTCCGGGACAATGGCTGTAACGAGCTTGGCGGCCAGTTGACCGCGGGCGTCGTGCCCACCAGCAACACCGCCACGGGCAGCGTCTGCCGCTTCCAGTTCTCGGCCTTTAACGACCTGGTGAACGAGGAAGACCACTACCAGCTCTATAGCGAGCTGAACTTCGACCTCACCGACAATGTGACCTTCCACGGCGAAGTGGCCTGGAAGCGCAGCGATGTGCCGAACCAGCGTCTGTCGCCGGCCAATCTGACCACCCAGTTCCCGACTCCGCGCACGGCGGGCGGCACCTCCGGTTCGACGGCGGTTCCTGGCTTCAACGGTCAGGTGCCTTATTTCGTCCCGGCCAACCACCCGGGCCTGATCGACCTGCGCACCAACTGCGCCGCCCCGCTCACCGCCGCCCAGTGCGCCGGTATGGCCGGCGGCGTGACCATGGCCAAGGCCTTCTGGCGCGCCATCGCCCATGCCGGCCACCCGACCAATGCGGACGGCGCCGACTACCAGGACATCCAGAACAACTCGTTCCGGGTGTCCGGCGGTTTCAAGGGGCAGTTTGACAACGGCATCGGCTGGGACGCGGCCCTGACCTACATGCAGGTCGAATCCACCGTCACGACCAATGACCTGCTGGTGAACCGCATCCAGCACGCCCTGAACGGCTTGGGCGGCCCGGGTTGTAATCCGGCCACCGGTACGCCGGGCGTCGGACCCTGCCAGTACTTCAACCCCTTCACCAACAGCATCGCGGTCAGCGCGGTGAACGGCGCCAACAACCCCTACTACCGGGGCGCGGCCAACCCGGCGGTGTTGAACAACCCGGCTCTGGTGGAGTGGATGTACGGCACCTACACCAACGTCAACACCAACAACCTGCTGGTGGCTGACCTGGTGTTCAATGGCCAGACGGGCATTGAACTGGGCGGCGGCGCCGTCGCTTGGGCGGCCGGCGGGCAGTTCCGCTACAGCCGCACAAGGGAGGACTGGGAAAACCTCGGCGACGTCCGTGCGACCCCTTGCGTTGACTCCATCGATGACGGCCTGCCGATCTGCTCGGATCCGGTCGGACCCTTCGTCTTCTTCGGCGCCCAGGAAGATCTGGATGTCGACCGTGACGTCGAGGCCCTGTTCGCCGAAGTCCGCCTGCCCTTCACCCAGGACTTTGAAGTCAGCGCCGCCATCCGCCATGAAATCTTCGGCGGACAGGTGGGCTCCACCACCAATCCGAAAATCTCGGCCCGCTGGCAGGCCACCGACTGGCTGGCCTTCCGGGCTTCGGCAGGCACCACCTTCCGGGCTCCTGGTCAGGCAGCGGTCTCGCCGGGCAGCAGCAAGGGCGTGGCCAACATTGGCGGCAGCTACCGCGCTGTCGTGACCAACAACAATCCGGGCCTGCAACCGGAGACGGCCAAGACCTACAATGTCGGCGTCCTGCTCAATACCGGCGCCTTCAAGGCCTCGGTGGACTACTTCAAGTTCGACTTCGAGGACGAGCTGGTTCTGGAGCCCACCCAGGCGATCTATGACTCCTTGAACTGCTCGAACGCCGCCATCGTCGCGCGCTTCATCTTCGACGGCGCCTGCTCGCCGGCGAATGTGATCAATGTGAGCCGCTTCGTGGTCAACGGTCCCTCGACCAAGACCTCGGGCCTCGATTTCAAGGCTCAGTACGACTTCGATGATTTCTTTGGCACCGACATGGTCGACGCCAGGGTCTCGATGGGCCTCGATGGCACCTACCTGCTGAGCTATGACCGCAGCGATTTCACCCTGTTTGGGGCGGACAATGTGGTCATCCAGCGGGCTCAGGACCGGGTTGGTCGTCACGAGCTGACTGGGGAGTTCTATTCCTATCCCCGGCTGCGGGCGACGGGCTTCATCAACGTCAATGGCGGCGCCTGGAACGTCCGCTACCAGCTGCAGTATCGTGAAGGCACCGAGCAGATCGGTCTGCCCTGCCCGGCCAGCGGCGCCAGCGCCGCCTGCCGTTACGATCGCGCCTCGGCCACCTTCATCAATGTGGGCAAGAGCGATGACTTCTGGCAGCACGACGTGAACGCGCAATACGAGCTGCCCTGGAACACCACCATCAGCGCCGGCATCCAGAACCTTCTGGATACCGACCCGCCCTTCGTGCAGTCGATGTACAACTACGACTACACCAACGGGAATCCGCTGGGCCGGACGTTCAAGATCGGCGTCAAGCAGCGCTTCTAAGGCGCTGTACCGCAAGCCCGGCGGCCTGGCCGCCGGGTTCGCAACCCTCATCGGCGTCGCCCCCGGGCGGCGCCGATTTTCTTTGGTGTCAGCCGCGACGCCGGGACCGCCCCTGCCGGTAGCCCTCTACGGCCGGCTGCCTGCGGGCAGGGCGTCGACCGCGGCCGGGGTCAGCTTACGCACCGCGCGCACCAGGCAGCGTTGTTCGCCCAGGGGCCCCGGCGAGATGATGGTCGCGTCGGCCCCGCGACAGACGCTGGAGCCTGAACGGGAAACCACGGCCAGCTTCTGAGCCCAGTCCATGTCGAGGCAGGGGGCGAACATCCGCATCTCATAGACGTCCCGAACCCCGACCCGCAGATAGAGGGTCTCGTTGTCCGGCGCGCTGAAGCCGCTGACGCTGCGGGTGAAAAAGCACTCCCGCCCGCCCGTGGCGGCGACTTCGCCCCCACCCGATGCGGCGGTCGGCGCGCAGGCGCTCACCGTGAGGGCGCCGACGGCCAGGGTCAAAACGAGCGCACGCATGATGGCCTCCGCAAGTGCTGGGGAGCGTCGAAGCTGCGCCCTGATCGTGGCGTCATTCGGGCCGCCCTCCAGCCCGCCTCAGGGCCCGTTGACGGAAGCGGTCAGGGTCGACCAGGGCCGCCATGTCCGCCGGCAGCGGCGAAGGGACTCCGGTGATCGCCGCCGCCACATGCTCAGCCAGCAGAGGCGCCAGGCAAAATCCCCGCGACCCCAGCCCGCCCAGCACATAGACTCCGTTTCCCATCCCCCCTGCGAGGGGCAGGCGATCAGGGGTCACCGCGCGGACAGAGGCGCGCCCCGACAGGCTCGCGGCGTGAACCTGAGCGGCCAGGTCCGGCAGCGCGGTCGCCAGGGTTTCCAGATTGCGCTGATGATCCCCGGGCCTCAGGCCTGAATCGGTGTCCTCGCGGTCGTGGGTCGCCCCAAACACAAGGCCCTCGGGGCTGGGCGCCGCATATCCGCCCCAGGCGACGCCGGAAGATGTCAGGTCTGCCGCCACGGAGATCTGCCCCCGCACGGCCTGCAGAGGGAGGCTTTCAACCAGCCGGACCGCCCCGTGTCCGGCGCAGACGACGACAGCCTCTCCCTGCCAGCACACGGCGCCATCGGTGGTGGTGAGCGCCCATCCCCCGTCCGTCGCCTCGATTTCGCCCAGGTCGGCGATGCTGACGGGGCCAAGCCAGGCCTCGAGGACAGCTGAAGGGCGCACCACGCAGGCGGCATGCTGCATCAGGCCCGTCCCGGCCGGCTCCCCGGCCCAGGCGGTGGACTGCATGGCGTCATGGAGCGTCAGGGCGCCTGGTTCAAACAGATCGGCCGCAGCGATTTTCGCAAATCGCTCAGGATCGCGGGATTGCTGAGCAAGCTGAAGCACCCCCCGCGACAAGATCGCCCCCGGGACTTCGCCATAGAGGGCGTTCGCCCGATCGAGGGCCTGGGCGAACAGCCCCGCAAGGGCGCCGAGGGCGGCGTCCAGGCGCGGCGTCACCAGGGCGGCGGGATTGCCGGAGGCGCCCGCGCCGGCGCCCTGGGCGTCGAACACCTGAACATCCACATCCAGGGCGCGCAGCGCCCGGGCCATGGCGGCGCCGGCTATGCCTGCCCCGATCACCGCCACCCGCGGTCGCGGCGCCTCGGTCGCAGCGGGGCTGTCCGAGCGCCAAGCCTCCAGGCGCTCGCGTTTGCGCCCATGTCCGGGACGTTTGGCCACCTCGAGGCCTGCCTCCTGCAGCCCCCGCCGCACGGCGCCGGCGACCGTAAAGGTGGCCAGACGGCCCCCCGGCGCGGTCCGCGCGGCGACCTTCTCCAAAACCTCACCTCGCCACATCTGCGGGTTCACCGCGGGCGAGAAGCCATCCAGAAACCAGGCGTCGGCCTGACCCGACCACCCTGCCAGGGCCGGGCCAGCCTCCATCACCGCCACGTCCAGACAGGCGTGCAGGTCAGCCAAGTCCACCCGATGAAACCCCCGCCGCCGCCCTGGCCAACGCCCGAGGAGACGCTCCTGCAAGGCGGCGAGTTCTGGCCAGGCTGAGAGGGCCTGGGCGGCGGCATGAGCCTCTATGGGGTGGGCCTCGATGGTGAAGATGTGCAGTCGACCTGCCGCCGGCCGGGTGCGCCGCCAGAGATCAAGCAGCGCCAGGATGTTCAGGCCCGTCCCGAAGCCAAGCTCGGCTACGGTGAAGTCGCGGCGTTCGGCCCAGCGCTCGGGCAGCCCGCATCCCTGGAGGAAGACCGCCCGTGATTCGGCCAGCCCATCCTCGGTGGAGAAGTAGACATCGCCATAGAGTCGCGAGCGGGGTTGGCCCTGGGCGTCCAGGATCAGGGGCGATTCGTCAGGGGAAGGGTCCGGGCGCGTCGAGGTCATCGCGACCATTGGCCCGCAGGTTGCAGCCCTGGCAACAGGGCGCAAAGCAAAAGGGCCGCCCCGGAGGGCGGCCCTTCATCGAAAACGCCGAGGCGTTTGCGAATAGCTTATTGAGCCGGGGCTTGAGCCGGGGCTTGGGCCGGAGCTTCAGCAGCCATGGCGTCAGCAGCGGCTTCACCAGCAGCTTCAGCAGCGGCGTCGGCGGTCGCGGCGGCGTCAACGGCCGTGTCGGCGGCAGCTTCGGCGGTCGCGGCTTCGGTGGTGGCTTCAGCAGCGGCTTCGTCGGCGGTTTCAGCAGCGGGCTGGCCGCAGGCGGCGACGGAGAGGGCGGCGACGGCGGCGCCGGCCACGAGCAGCTTGCGAAGAATTTCGGAGGTCATGTCTTGGTCCCCTGGAATGGAGGTTGATTGCGCCTGGCGCGGCCGCTGCTTAAGGCCCGGGGACCACAAGCGTCAGCATCACTGCGCAGTGCAGGAATATGCCGGTGTTCGGTCCGGGGGCAAGGGGGTAAATCACGCAGCCGTGATCACTTTTTTCGCGGCGCCCCCTCAGGCCCTTTCCTTTGGCCTTTTCGAGGCCACAATCAGCCCTCGGCCGGGATGGCCGAAAGGGCCTCTTCCAGCTCCAGGAAGCTGGGTTGGGCGCTGCTGGGCACATGACCGCGGCCGATCTCGACGGAGATCTGAGCCGCATTGCCGTGCAGGTGCGCCACCAGGACCGCCTGAATGATGTTGTCGAAGGAGGCCTCTTCCTCGACCACTGCGGTCAGGCGGGAGGCGATCGGCCCCACCATGCCGTAGGCCAGGAACACGCCCAGGAACGTGCCCACCAGGGCGCCGCCGATCATGCCGCCCAGGACTTCCGGCGGCTCGGTGATCGATCCCATGGTCTTGATGACCCCCAGCACCGCGGCCACGATGCCCAAGGCGGGCAGGCCATCGGCCATGGTCTGCAGGGCTTGCGCCGGGGCAAGCGCCTCATGGTGGTGCTTTTCGAGCTGCTTCTCCATGGCGTCTTCGACCTGGTGGGGATCTTCCAGGTTCATGGTCATCATCCGCAGGGTGTCGCAGATGAAGTCCACGGCGAAGTGGTCCTTGGTGATCTTTGGATAGCGCGAGAAGATCGTGCTCTCGCCGGGGTTCTCGATGTGGCTTTCCAGGGCGATGACGCCCTTGGACTTCATCGTCTTGGTCAGCAGAAAGAGCAGGGACAACAGATCGCGGTAGTCCGAGGCCTTCCATTTTGGACCACCAAAGGCCTTTCCGAAGCCCCCCAGGACCGCTTTGATGACTCCCATGGAATTGGCGATCAGAAAGGCGGCCACCGCCGCGCCGAGGATCGCCATCAGCTCATAGGGTAGGGAGTAGAGGATGATCCCCATCTTCCCGCCGGCGAGGATGTAGCTGCCGAACACCATGGCGAACAGCAGAACGATGCCGATGATCTGAAACATGACGACGAAGGGTCCCCGACTAATTCTGCCGGAGCATCGGGGTTAATGCTTAATGCCCGGTGAGCGGTAATCGCAATTGCCTGGGTGATCGGGCCGCATTAACAGCGAGCAGATGTCGGTCTCATCCCCCTTGCCCGTGGTGCTGCCCAAGCGGTCCTTCGCGATCATCTTCGGCGTGTCACTGGCCACCGCCATGGGCAATACGGGGTTGATCTCGGTTCTGCCGGCGATCGGCCGCTCCATCGGCATTCCCGACCCCCTGGTCGCGGCCGTCTTTTCCCTCTCGGCGCTGTTGTGGGCGTTTTCCTCGCCCTTCTGGGCGCGGGCCTCGGACCGTTACGGCCGGAAGCCTCTGATGCTGGTGGGCCTCACCGGGTTCATGGTCTCGATGATCTGCTGCGGCTTCGTCGTCAGCGCGGGTCTGCGTCACTGGGCGACGCCGATGGTGATCTTCGCCTTCTTCCTGTTCGCCCGGGCCCTGTTCGGTCTGTTCGGCGCAGCGTCCAATCCCGCCACCCAGGCCTATGTGGCCGAACACACGGCGCCGGAAAAGCGCACCCAGGCCATGTCCAGCCTGGCCGGCGCCTTTGGCCTGGGGACGGTGATTGGTCCCTTTCTGGCGCCCCTGCTGATCCTGCCCTTCCTGGGGCTGGCCGGCCCGCTCTTTGGCTTCGCCCTGATCGCAGGGGTCATGCTGGTGGTGGTCTATCGCTACCTGCCGGAGAGCCCCTTCGCCGGCGAGACCCGGGCGCGCACCGACGCCGAGGCCGAGGTCCGCAAGGCGAACCCTGGCGTGAAAGAAACGCCCATGTGGCGCGACCCTCGGATTACGCCCTTCCTGATCTATGGATTCCTGGTGGCCGCCTGCCAGACGGCTCAGGGCCAGACCCTGGGCTTCCTGATCATCGACAAGCTGGCCCTGTCCCCGGCCGCGGCCCAGGGCTTCATCGCCATCGCCATGATGTTCGGGGCCATGGCTGGACTGCTCGCCCAATGGGGCATCATCCGGATGTTCGAAATGACCCCCCGCCAGCTCCTGCGCTGGGGGGTGGCGGTGGCGGCCTTGGGCAATGTGATCGTCGCCTTCTCGCCGGACTATTGGTCCGTGGTGGCGGGCTATGCGATTTCCAGCCTGGGCTTCGGCTTCGCCCGGCCGGGCTTCACCGCCGGATCGTCCCTGGCGGTGAATATGGGCGAGCAGGCGCGGGTCGCCGGCGCGATCGCGGCGGTCAACGGGGTCAATGTGGTCCTGGCGCCGTTCTTCGTCTGGCTCTACCAGTTGATCCCCTGGGCGCCCTTCGCCCTTAACGCGGCCATCATGAGCGGGCTGTTCTACTACGCCTTCCGCAGCCCGCAGCTGCGCAACGCTGACCCCAAGCCGGCGACCCGGGCTGACGCCGCGATGGCGACCCTCGATCGTCGCGACGAGTCTGGCCAGTAGGGGAAGGCCTGAAGTGCGGGATCAGGGCTGGCTGGCGGCCTCGGTGCGCAGGCGGCGGACCATCTCCAGCGACAGATAGCCATCGGCCACGAGGCCGCGGCTGACCTGATAGTCGCGCAACGCCTTGCGGGTGTTGATGCCGACAATCCCGTCCGGCGTGCCTGGGTCAAAGCCCAGCAGGGCGAGGGCCCGCTGAGCGTCGCTGCGGTCGGTCAGCGCCAGCGGGGTTTCCTGCGGCCAGTTGCGCACCAGCTGGCCTTCGCCTCCCAGCCGCTGAGCCAGCAGGCCGACGCCCAGGGCGTAGGCGGTCGAGTTGTTGTAGCGCCGGATCATGAAGTGGTTGTGGAAGATCAGGAACAGCGGACCCCCGGCCCCAGACGGCGCGATCAGCTCAGCCGGCGCCTGCTGGTCAGCGGCGCTGAACGGCCGGCCGTCGGCCGCCCGCACCCCCCGCTCGGCCCACCAGGATGGAATCTCCCGCGGGCCTTCGGTCAGGGCGTAGTCGAAACCAGGCGGGGCCACCACCTCGCGGTGCCAGCTTTCGCCCCGTCGCCAGCCGGCCTTGGCCAGGAGGTTGGCGGCGGAGGCCAGGGCGTCGGCCGATGAGCCCCACAGGTCTCGGCGGCCGTCGCCGTCGCCGTCGATGGCTGTGGCGAGGAACGTGGTCGGGATGAACTGAGTCTGGCCCATGGCCCCGGCCCAGGACCCCACCAGGCGCGAGCGGGGGAACTCTCCTGAGCCGATGATCTTCAATGCGGCCATCAACTGATCTTCGGCGAACTCCCGCCGGCGTCCGTCAGCGGCCAGGGTCGCCATGGACCGGACGACATCGAAGTCGCCCAGTATGGCGCCAAAGCCGGACTCCAGCCCCCAGATGGCCACCAGCACATCCCGGGGCACGCCGAAGCGGCTCTCGATCTGGGCCAGGGCGGGCAAGGCGTCGCGCCTGCGGCGGCCAATAGCGATCCGGTCATCGGTGACCACGCCGTTGATATAGGCGCTGACCGGACGGGAAAACTCAGGCTGGCGCGAATCCAGGGCCGAGATCCGGTCATTGGGGGTCAGTCCCGCCAACTCCCGGTCCAGCAGGTCTGAGGGCAGGCCAGCCCGCACCGCCTTGACGTAAAAGCTCCGCAGCCAGGCGTCGAAGGTCGCGCTACCGGAGGGGGCCAGATTCACCACCGGCTCAGGCCGCTGCGGGGTCGGTGTGACCGGCCCCAGGCCCAAAGGCGGATTCAGGCTCGCGGCCGGGTCGGCGCAACCGGCCACTACAAGAACAAGGAAGGAGCGTCGATCCATCATCGAACCATAGGGCTCCCCGCCCTCCGCCTCAATCGCCATACGGCGCCCCGAAAATGAAAAGCCCCGGACCTGTTGGGCCCGGGGCTTGAGGCGCGACAGCCAGCCTGGTGGGGGGGATCGCAGGCTGACCGGCGCAGAGAAAAGGCGGCGAGGCCCCCGGTGGTTCCGCGCAGGGTCAGAGAACAGGAATATATGTAATGAGAATCATTAGCAATTATGTTGCGACCCCGCCCTCGGCTTGCTACTGCGAGCTAATCGCAAGTTTTGGGGGTTCTTCGGTCCATGCTCGGTTTCTCGCGCGGCGGTCTTCGCCGTGGCCTTTTCTCCTCTGTCTTTAGCCTTGGTTTGTGCTTCGGCGCCGGCGCGGCCGCCCAGGCGCCCAGCGCGGCGGACCAGGCCAGCGACGTGGTTGAGGTCGACCAGCTTGTGGTCACCGCCTCAGCCTTTGAGCGCAAGATCGTCGACGCCCCGGCCTCGGTGACGGTCATCACCCGTGAGGCGTTGCAGACCAAGCGTTTCTCGAGCCTGGCCGAGGCCCTGGCGGACGTGGAGGGCGTTGATGTCGGGGACGGCGTCGGCAAGACCGGGGGACTGAACATCTCCATCCGCGGCATGCCCAGCGACTATACCCTGGTGCTGGTGGATGGACGCCGCCAGAACGCCGCCGGCAATGTGACGCCCAATGGGTTTGGCGAGACTTCCACCAGCTTCATGCCGCCCACCTCGGCCATCGAACGGATTGAGGTCGTCAGGGGGCCGATGTCGACCCTCTATGGCTCCGACGCCATGGGCGGGGTGGTCAACATCATCACCCGGCGGATCGGCGATCGCTGGCGGGGGACGACCACCGTCCAGGGGACCCTGCAAGGCGATGATCAGTTCGGAGCCACCTACGGCGCCGAGGCCTATGTGGATGGCCCTCTGGTGGCCGATGTCCTGGGGCTCGCCCTACGCGGCGGGATCTTCAAGCGCGAGGCTTCGGACCTGTCCTATGTGGACGCCAACGGCCAGCCGATCGAGGTGTCTAAGCGTGGTCCGAGCCCTGTCGAAGCCGATATCTGGACGCTCGGGGGCCGGCTGAGCCTGGCCGCCGGTCCTGACCATGATCTGTGGCTGGACGTCGATGTGGCCGAGCAGACCTATGACAACTCCGACAGCCAGCTCGGAACGGGCACGGTTCAGGGAGGATATGGCCCTGAGCTACGGTTCGAGCGCGAACAGTATGGCCTAGCCCATGACTGGCGCTCGCCCATCGGTCTGATCACCTCCGATGTCGTGCGCAATGTGACCACCACGATCGGCCGGACCATTCCTCCGGGCACGCCGGGCAAGACCGCTGGCGATCCCCGGACGCTGGAAGCTGTCAACACCATCTTCAACACCCGACTGGCCACCGAGGTTGGACGTCACGCCTTCACGCTGGGCGGCCAGTGGTGGGAGGCCGAGATGGTCGACGGGGTCGCCGTCGACACCTATGAGCACACCCAGTGGGCGGTCTTCGCCGAGAACGAGTGGCGCCTGCTGGACAATCTGGCCCTCACGCTCGGGGTGCGCCACGACGACCACTCCACCTTCGGGGGGCAGACGAGTCCGCGAGCCTATCTGGTCTGGACCGTCAATGAGGCGTGGACGGTGAAGGGGGGCCTGAGCCGCGGGTTCAAGACCCCGCGTCTGGACCAGATCGCCTCTGGCATCACCGGCTTCACCGCCCAGGGCACGGTGCCTTCCATCGGCACGCCGACCCTGCAGCCGGAAACCAACACCACCGCCGAACTCGGTGTCTATTTCGACAATGGCGCCGGCTTCAACGCCAACCTCACCGTGTTCAACAGTGAGTTTGAAAACAAGATCGCCTCGGGGGCCGGCGTTCCGAACTGCTCTTTTGCGACCAGCCCCAATCGTCCAGGCTGCGTGGACTATGGCAACTTCCCCCGGGTCGACCTCTACGGCCAGACGGTGAATATTGACGAGGCCGTCACCCGTGGCGCGGAGGTTGCGGCCCGTTACGGGCTCAGTGAGGCCTGGACGGTTTCAGCCAACTACACCTACACCGAGAGCGAACAGAAAAGCGGGCCCTCGGCCGGCCAGCCCCTGGTCAACACCCCTGAGCACATGCTGAACGGCTCGGTCCGCTGGCGCGCCACCGACCGACTGAACGCCTGGCTGAGGACCGAGGTGCGCTCCGAGCGCTACCGCGGCGCCGGCGCGGCTCAGACCGCCCTTGGCGACTACAAGGGCTACAGCCTGTTCCATCTCGGCGGCAGCTACCAGGTGGCCGAGAACGTCCGTCTCAACGCCACGATCTACAATCTGTTCGACAAGGACTTCGTGTCCTACCTCCCCTACGCCAACGGCGCGGCGACGGCCTATGCCGCCGAATATGCGATCAATCAGGAGCCCCGGCGGCTCTGGGTCTCGGTGAATGTCGACTTCTGAACGACTGGGGGCTTCGGCGGCGGGGCATGACGCCGCCGAGGCCCGGGCTCGGGCCAAGCGCCAGGCCCAGAGGCGAGCGGGCTTCCTGCGCCAGATCCTGCGCTGGCACTGGATCAGCGCGGCCATCTGCCTGATCGGCATGCTGCTGTTCGCCATCACCGGCATCACGCTCAACCATGCCGGCTCGATCCCCGCCACGCCGCGGGTGACGGAGCGGACGGCTGAGCTTCCGCCCAGTCTCCTCCCGCTGCTCCAGGCGGCCGAGGCGGACGGGACGGCCTTGCCACAACCGGTGCGGGCCTGGATCGGCGAAGCGCTGAAGGTGCGTGTGCCAGCCGACGCCCAGCCCGAATGGTCCCCTGGCGAACTCTATCTGGCCCTGCCGCGTCCCGGAGGAGACGCCTGGCTGACCCTCGACACCGCCGCTGGCGAGGCGATCTATGAGCGCACCGACCGGGGCGTGGTCGCCTACCTCAATGACCTGCACAAGGGCCGCAACACCGGGACAGCCTGGATGTGGTTCCTCGACATCTTCGCCATCGGTTGCGTGGTCTTCTGCGTCACCGGCCTGATCCTGCTGCAGCTGCACGCCCATGCCCGCCGGTCCACCTGGCCCCTGGTGGGGGCAGGCCTGATCATCCCGCTGCTGCTCGCCCTGCTCTTCATTCACTGAACGGATCGTCACCCATGCGCCGTCTTGCTTCCGCCGCCGTTCTCACCGGCCTGATGGCTTCGCCGGCCGCCGCCGCCGAGCTGAACCTCAGCGTGGAGATTCCCCGTCTGTCGGTGGCCGAGTACCACAACCCCTATGTGGCCATCTGGGTGGAGACGCCTGACCAGACGGCGGTGAAGACCCTGGCGGTCTGGTACGACCTCAAGCTCAAGAACCGAGAAGGCGAAACCTGGCTCAAGGACATGCGCCAGTGGTGGCGTCGCGCCGGGCGGACCATGACCCTGCCGGCCGATGGGATCAGCGGCGCCACCAGGGCGCCTGGCCGTCACCAGGTGAAGTTCGTCGGCGGCCAGGCGCCGCTGGGGACCCTGCCGGCGGGTCAGTACAATCTGGTGGTCGAGGCCGCCCGGGAAGTCGGCGGCCGGGAAATGGTCCGCATCCCCTTCCAATGGCCGCCCAAGGCCCCCGCAACTGGCCAGGCCAAGGGGGCGAGCGAACTCGGCGCCGTGACCCTGGCCGTGAAACCCTGATTCAATCTGAGACCCGGAGAGACGCGCCATGAAGACCCTGCTTCGTCCCCTCTGCGCCGCTGCGGCGCTCACCGCCATGCTGGCCGCCCCCATGGCCGCCCAGGCCCATCGCCAATGGATGCTGCCGTCCATGACCGTCATGTCGGGGAATGATCCCTGGATCACCGTGGATGCGGCGGTGTCCAACGATCTTTTCATCTTCGAGCATGTCCCCATGCGTCTCGACGGCCTGGTGATCACCGGCCCGGATGGGGCCGCTGTCGCCCATCAGAACGCCGCCACGGGCAAGTACCGCACCACCTTTGATCTCCATCTGGCCAAGCCCGGCACCTACCGCATCGCCAGCGTCGGCGACGGAGTCATGGCCTCCTACAAGCTGGGCGGAGAGCAAAAGCGCTGGCGTGGAGCGCCCGCAGAGCTCGCCACCGCCATCCCGGCCGGGGCGACGGAGGTGAAGATCACCCACTCCCAGCGTCGCATCGAGACCTTCGCCACCGCTGGCGAGCCGACGACGGAGGCTCTGAAGCCCACGGGCCAGGGCCTGGAGCTGGCGCCGATCACCCATCCCAACGACCTGGTCGCCGGCGAGACGGCGCAGTTCCGGTTGCTGCTGGACGGGCAGCCGGCGGCGGGGGTCGAGGTGGCGGTAATCCGGGGCGGCGGCCGCTATCGCAACGATCCCGGTGAGATGAGCCTGACCACGGCCGCTGACGGCCTGCTGGAGATCACTTGGCCAGAGCCTGGCATGTACTGGATGGAGGCTGAACTGCGCGGCGGCAAGAGCCCCATCGAGGGCGCCGAGCGCATGGCGGTCTATGTGGGCACCCTGGAAGTCCTGCCGGACTAGGGCGCTTGCACGCTCCGCCGCCGGGCGCCCGGGTCGCTGTTCCCTTAAGTCTGCCGGCGGGTCTTAGCCCCCCGCCGCGCGGTCTCGACATAGAGGCCTCGGGCCTCGCCATGGGCGTGACCTGGACCTTGAGGGCCGTCACCCTGCCTGGGCTGGGGCCAGAGGTCCTGGCCCGCACGGTCCAGGGGCGGCTGGACGCCGTGGTGGCGGAGATGAGCACCTGGGAGCCGTCCTCCCACATCAGCGCGTTCAACCGGGCGCCGGCGGGCGCCTGGTTGGACCTGCCCGAGGGCTTTGCGCGGGTCATGGCCTGCGCCTTGGAGGTGGCCGCCCTGGGGCAGGGGGCCTTTGATCCCACCCTCGGGCGGCTCACCGATCTCTGGGGCTTTGGCCCTGCCGGTCCGGTCCAGGCGCCCCCGCCTTCCGCCCTGATCGAAGAGGCCCTGGCGAGCGCCGGCTGGCGGCGCCTGGAGTTCGACGCCCGACAGGGACGATTGCGCCAGCCCGGCGGCCTGGCCCTTGATCTGTCGGGGATCGCCAAGGGGTTTGGGATCGACCTGGCGGCCCGCGCCCTACTGCGCCTGGGCGTGCGTCACTTCCTGCTGGAGGTGGGCGGCGAACTGCGCGGCGAGGGACTCAAGCCCGACGGCTTGCCCTGGTGGGTGGCCCTCGAGCGCCTGGAAGGGGAGGCCGCCGGCCACACGCCGGTGGTGCTGGCCCTGTGCGGCCAGGCAGTGGCGACGTCCGGCGACTACCGCCGCTACATGATCCACAAAGGCCAGAGGCTGGCCCACACGCTCGATCCCCGCACCGGGACGCCCAGTGAGCGCGGCGTGGCCTGCGTCAACGTCCTGCACGGCGAGGCCATGGTCGCCGACGCCTGGTGCACCCTTTTGTCCGTCCTGGGCGCTGAGGCGGGCCTTGAGCTCTGCGCCGCGCATGGGGTCGCGGCGCGATTCCTTGTCCACACGAAAAAGGGCCTGGAAGAGCGGCTCTCGCCAGCCTTCCAGGCCCTCCTCGACGACTAGAAGCGCGAGCGGCTAGACCAGCTCAGACGGCTTGATCCCCAACTCCTTGAGCAGGGGCTCGGCATAGTCCACCCGGCCGGTCATGGTCTTCGCATCGGCCTTGGCTAGCTGATAGACGGCCTCGGCGATGAACTCGATGGGCTGCACCCGGTCCTTGGTCTGTTCGTTGATCAGCCCGTGAACGGCGACGCCGGGGGTGTCCACGAGGCCCGGCGAGACCACGTTGACCGCGATCCCGTCCCCCTGAACCTCGGACGCCAGGCCCGTGGTGAACCGCTCGAGGGCCGCCTTGCAAAGCCCATAGACCGTACCGCCGCGGCCGCCGCTATAGGGTTGCTTCGGGTGAATGCCGGCCGGGGACGAGATGTTGACGATGGAGCCCCAGCCCTTGGCGCGCATGCCGGGCATGACCAGCTGGGCCAGGTGGAAGGGCGCATAGACCTGCACCTCCATCATCAGCTTGAAGCGTTTCTCGGTGAAGTCCTGCACCGGCATGAAATAGGTGATGGCGGCGTTGTTGATCAGGATGTCGATCGGGCCGAAGGCGGCTTCCGCCTCCTCCACCAGCCGCTCGCGCTCGGACGCCTGGGCGAGATCGGCCTTGACCAGGACCGCCTCGGCGCCGGCCGCCTTTAGGCGCTCGACCGTGTGGGCCAGGGTGCCGGGCAGGCGGCTCTCGCCCTCCTGGGCGGTGCGGGCCGAGACGACGACCCTGGCGCCTTCCATGGCCAGGCGCGCGGCGATGGCCTCGCCGATGCCTCGGCTGGCGCCGGTGACCAGGGCTGTCTTGCCCTTCAGGGTTCCGTTCGGATTAATGGTCGCAGACATAATGAATGATCCTCCCATGACTTTCTTCTTATGGGAGGAAGCCTCGCGCCTTTGGGCCAGCGCCGCAAGCCAGACCGGACGATAGCCCCACGCCCCGTTGACTCCGCAAGGCGTGGCCCGTATATGCGCCGGCTCTGTTGGTAACCCTCTGAAGGACGGCGCGCGGCGACGCGCGATGACAAGCTCATGAAGGTCAGAAGCTCGCTGAAGTCGCTGAAGACGCGCCACCGCGACTGCAAGCTCGTTCGCCGCAAGGGCGTGGTCTACGTCATCAACAAGACGGACCCGCGCTTCAAAGCCAAGCAGGGCTAAGCGCGGCCGGCGCCCGGAGATGCCCAAGGCGGTTCTCTGGGATATCGGCAACGTCGTGGTCCGCTGGGACCCGCGGACGCTCTATGCGAAGATATTTGAGGAGCCGGCCGATCTGGACCGGTTCCTTTCGCATGTCTGCACCATGATCTGGCATGTGAACCACGACCTCGGCGTCACCTTCGCGGAGAACCGCGAGGAACTGATCGAGCGCTTTCCCCAGTACGAGGCAGAAATCCGCGCCTGGGAGAGCCGGTGGTGGGAGATGTTCTCCGGAACCATCCCGCAGACCGAAGAGGCCATCGAGGCCCTCCACGCGGCCGGCGTGCCGCAGTTTGGCCTGACCAACATGTCCCACGAGGTGTTTGACGGGGTCATCGCCATGAGCCCGGCCTTTGCGCGCCTGGAAGGCTATGTGGTTTCGGCCGAAGAAAAGCTGATCAAGCCTGACCCGCGCATCTACGCCATCGCCTGCGAGCGGTTCGGCCATGCGGCCGGTGACATCCTGTTCGTGGACGACAGCGCCGCCAATATCGCCGCAGCCCAGGCCTTCGGCCTCCAGACCCACCACTTCACCGACCCCGCCGCCCTGCGTCCGGCCCTTGAGGCCCACGGCCTGCTCTGAGGGCCTGTGTCCTCCGGGCCCAAACCGGCCTCTGACGGATTTCGTTCGCCGCCGATGCGCGGTAGGGTCCGCCGCTTCAAACCACCCTCGACTCGGAAGACGCTTTTCCCATGGCTGACGACAGCGCCCACATCGACATTCTCAACACCACCGCCCAGGGGCAGCTGAAGAGCATCATCGAGCGGATCGAGCGGCTGGAGCTGGAAAAGTCCGAGGTGGCCGAGCAGATCAAGGAAGTCTTCGCCGAGGCCAAGGGCAACGGCTTCGACGTCAAGGTGCTGCGCAAGGTGGTCCGCCTACGCAAACAGGACCGCGCCAAGCGGCAGGAGGAAGAGGCCATCCTCGACCTCTATCTCTCGGCGCTCGGAGAGATTTGAAGCGTAAGGCTCCAGATCCCCGGGCCCAGGCCCAGCGGGCGGCGCTGAACGCGCTCAAGCGCGCCCGGCGTGAGGCCGCGCGCACCGGCGTCGAGCTTTCCGACTGGGAGGGCGAGTTCCTGGGTTCGGTGGAGGACCGGGTGAAGACCTATGGCCGCGCCTTCGGCGATCCCGAAAAGGGCGCGCCGGGCCAGGCCCTCTCGGCCCTGCAGCATCGCAAGCTCAAGGAAATCTCGGCCAAGGCCAAGGGCGAAAAGCCGCCCATGGCCCGCCGCGGCTTCGGCCGCAAATCGCGCGAGTCGGAGGATTGACCCCCGGGTCCATAGCGCCGCAGGCGCAATAAAACAGGGACACGAAGGACACAAAGGCCTCTTCGTGCTCTTTGCGCCTTCTTCGTGTCCTTCGTGTCCCTGCTTTTTTGCGCTGACGCGCAAAGGGCAGAGCGCCCTCAGGCCGCTTCGGTCTCGCCGTCCTCGACGCCGCTGATTACCCCGTCCAGGCCCTGTTCGCGGACCTTGCGGTAGAGGGTGGAACGGCCGATGCCGAGGCGCCGGGCGACCTCGCTCATGTGGCCGGCATAGATCTCGATGGCCAGCTGGATCAGGTCGCGCTCGATGTCCTCCAGCGTGCGCAGGTGGCCGCGCTCATCAAGGATCCGCACCGGGGCGTCCTTGGGCAGTTCGGCCATAAGCTCCCGGGCGGCTTGCGGTGATATGGCCGAGGGAGCCAGGGGCGCAGGCGCCGGTTCAGCCTCAGGGGGCGGGGCGACGACGCCAGAGATGGCGGGGAAGTCGAAGGGCTGCAGATAGGGCGAGTCCGACAGGACGATGGCCCGATAGACCGCATTCTCCAGCTGGCGGACATTGCCCGGCCAGTCGTGGGCCAGGAGGTGCTGCAGGGTCTCGGGCGCGCAGCCGATCACCTTCTTGCCCTCTTCCACATTGAAGCGGCGGATGAAGTGCTCGACCAGGGCGGGGATGTCGTCCTTGCGCTCGCGCAGGGACGGGGCCTCAATGGGGAAGACGTTGAGCCGGTAGAACAGGTCCTCGCGGAAACGGCCTTCGGACACGGCCAGGGACAGGTCGCGATTGGTCGCCGAGACGATGCGCACATCGACCTTCACCGAGCGCTTGGCGCCGACGGGGTCGATCTCGCTCTCCTGCAGGGCGCGCAGCAGCTTGACCTGGATGTCCAGGGGAAGCTCGCCGACCTCGTCCAGGAACAGGGTGCCTCCGCTGGCCTCCAGGAACTTGCCCAGATGCTTGTCGGTGGCGCCGGTGAAGCTGCCCTTTTCGTGACCGAACAGGATGGATTCCACCAGGTTTTCCGGCAGAGCGCCGCAATTGACCGCCACGAAGGGCTTGCCGGCCCGGTCTGACGACCCGTGCAGGGCCCGGGCGATGACCTCCTTGCCGACGCCGCTCTCACCGGTGATCAGGATGGGGATGGTCGACTTGGCCGCCCGTTCCCCCATGCGCTTGACCAGAGTCATGGGGCCCGACGATCCCACCATGTCTGCGAAGGTGAAGCGGCCGGTCTTGTGTTTCTTCAGGCGGTCCACTTCGCCCCGCAGGTCGCCCATGGACAGCGCATTGCGGATGGAGACGATGATCCGCTCGGGGCTGGCGGGCTTGACGAAGAAGTCGCAGGCGCCGGCCTGCATGGCCTGGACGACGGTGTCGATGCTCCCCTGGGCGGTGACCACGATCACCGGCTGATGGAAGCCGCGGGCGCGCATCTCCTTCAGGGTGTCCTGACCCGACAGGCGGGGCATGACCAGGTCCAGCAGAATCAGGTCGACCTTGGCTCCGGCCATCAGGTGGGAGATGGCCGCATCGCCGGATTCAGCGTGCGCTACGGCGAAGCCCTCGCGCTCCAGGACCGCCTGGATCAACCTGCGCTGGGTCGGATCATCATCGACGACAAGGACCATCTTGGTCATTTGAAGACACCACCTGTACCGGACGCCCACCTCTACGGGCGGGGCTCATTTGTCACGGATTGATACAGGTCGTCGGTAAAGGCGGGGTTTCGCAGACCTGAGTCAGGGGTTAACGGCGAAGGCTTGACCATGCCCCGCCCCGGGTCCCTGATGGGCCTCGCCCTGGGGAGGGACCGATCATGTTCGTGGGCCACTACGCCGCCGCCATCGCCGCCAAGGCGATCGAGCCTCGCGGGCCGCTCTGGGCCTATGCGCTGGCCGCCCAACTGGTGGATGTGGGCTGGGGCGCCCTCATCATCACGGGGGTCGAGCGGTTCTCCGTCGATCCGGACCTGCCCGGCAGCGCTCTGGTGCTCGAACATATGCCCTACACCCATTCCCTGCCCGCGGCGGCGGCCTGGTCTGTGCTGGGCGCCCTGGCTGCAAGGCTCTTCCTGCGGCTCCCCTGGATGGCGGCGATCATGGTTGGCGCGGTGGTGTTTTCTCACTGGCTGCTGGATTTCCTGGTCCACCGGCCGGATCTAGCCCTGTGGTTCGGCGGGCCAAAGGTCGGGCTGGGGCTGTGGGACTATCCCGTACCGGAGCAGGCCATTGAGATCGGCCTGATCGCGATGGCCGGCGCCGCCTGGGCCTGGAGCCGCGGGCGCCAGGGGCTTGGCCCCATCTCCGCCCCGGCCTTCATCGGCTTTCTCGTCGCCCTGCAGATCATCGCCATGCTGTTGCCGGCCGATGGCGATCCGGTGGGGACAGGCGTGTCCGCCATCGGCGCCTTCCTCGCCGTGACCCTGGCGGCGGCCTTCGCCGATCGCCCCGCTCGCCCACCGGTCGGGTGAGGCGAAGGATTTGCCACAGGGGCCGGGGCGGCCATAGTAGCGCTCAAGGGCCGGAAACACGGCCAGGCCGGGGAGGGCCGTCATGCAAATCAAGTTCACTCTGATCGCGCTCGGCTGCGCGGCTCTGCTCAGCGCCTGCCAGGAGACACCAGGTCCCAAGGATGTGGACCAGGCCCGCCTGGAGGCCGCAGAAGGGAACGCCGAGTGGCTCTCCTATGGCCGGTCCTATTCTGAGCAGCGGTTCAGTCCGCTGACCCAGATCAACACCGAATCGGTGGGGGAGCTGGGCCTCGCCTGGTCCTACGAATTCGACACCGACCGGGGCCAGGAGGCCACGCCGATCGTCAAGGACGGGGTGCTCTACACCACCACGGCCTGGTCCAAGGTCTATGCCTTCGATGCGGCCACCGGGGCGCTGAAATGGTCTTACGACCCCAAGGTGGCCGGAGAAAAGGCCTTCGACGCCTGTTGCGACGTGGTCAATCGCGGGGTCGCGGTCTGGGGCGGCAGGGTCTATGTGGGCGCCCTCGACGGCCGCCTGATCGCGCTGGACGCCGCCACCGGCGCAGAGGCCTGGTCGGTTCAGACCACGGACACCGCCAAACCCTACACCATCACCGGCGCCCCCCGGGTGGTGAAGGGCAAGGTGCTGATCGGCAATGGCGGCGCCGAATATGGCGTGCGCGGTTATCTGTCGGCCTATGACGCCGAGACGGGCGCCCTGGTCTGGCGCTTCTTCACCGCCCCCAATCCCGATGGCCAGCCGGACGGCGCAGCTTCGGACGCCATTCTGGCGGAGAAGGCGGCCGGCACCTGGTTCGGCGAGGGCTGGAAGGCCACCGGCGGCGGGGCCACGGTCTGGGACTCCATGGCCTACGACCCCAAGCTCGACCTGCTCTATGTGGGCGTCGGCAACGGGACACCCTGGAACCATGAGAAGCGTTCCGACGGCCAGGGCGACAACCTGTTCGTCTCCTCGATCCTGGCGCTCAAACCCGACACCGGCCAGTACGTCTGGCACTACCAGACCACGCCCGGCGAGAGTTGGGACTATACGGCCACCCAGCACATCATCCTCTCGGACCTGACCATCGAGGGTCAGACACGCCAGGTGCTGATGCAGGCCCCGAAGAACGGCTTCTTCTATGTGCTGGACCGGGCGACCGGCGAGCTGATCTCGGCTGAGCCCTATGTGCCCATCACCTGGGCCACCGGCGTAGACAAGGCCACGGGCCGGCCGATCGAAACCCCAGGCGCCCGCTATAAGGACGGCCCCGTCCTGCAGATCCCGGCCCCCTTCGGCGCGCACAACTGGCACCCCATGGCGTTCAACCCGCAGACGGGGCTGGTCTATATCCCGGCTCAGGTCGTGCCCTTCGCCTATGTGGATGATCCTGCCTACAAGCATCAGCCGGGGGCCTGGAACATCGGCACAGGCTTTCTGGCCAACGCCCTGCCGGACGACGCCGCCCAGATGGCCGGGCTGAAGGCGATGGTGAGGGGCCAGTTGATCGCCTGGGACCCGGTGGCCCAGAAGGCCCGCTGGACCGTGGAGCATCCCTTCTTCTGGAACGCTGGCGTCCTGACCACGGCCGGCGGCCTGGTCTTCCAGG
>NZ_JAUSBZ010000155.1 GCF_030651755.1 Phenylobacterium sp.
AGCCGGAATGGCCTTCTTGCGATAGTCGTCGATGAAGGCCGCCGTCTCCGCATGGGTGATCGTCTCGGCCAGCTCCGAGGTGGTGACGCCCGGCGAGACGACGGACACCCGCACCTTGTCGGTCTCCTGGCGCAGGGCCTCGGAGATCACCCGCACCGCGAACTTTGTGGCGCAATAGACCGCCGCGCTCGGCAGGATCTGGTGTCCGGCGGTCGAGGCGATGTTGATGATCTGCCCGTGGCCCTGGGCCTCCATGATCGGCAGAGCCGCGGCGACGCCGTGCAGGACGCCCTTGATGTTCACGTCGATCATCTGGTCCCACTCGTCCACCTTCAGGGCGGCCAGCGGCGAGAGCGGCATGACGCCGGCATTGTTGATGATCACGTCGATGCGGCCAAACTGCGCCTGCGCAGCCTCGACGAAGGCCTTCACATCCTCGCGGGAGGTCACGTCGAGGCTCCGGGCCACGGCCTTGCCGCCATCGGCCTCGATCTGCCTCTTCAGGGCTTCCAGTCGCTCCACCCGTCGGGCGCCCAGCACCACTGTCGCGCCGGCGGCGGCCAGCTCACGGGCCGTGGCCTCGCCGATGCCGCTGCTCGCGCCGGTCACCAGCACCACCTTGTTTGCAATCTCAGTCATGGCCGTCTCCTTGTCTTGGCGAGACCAGAGATGCGGCAGGTGGAGCATCGTGCGTTAGACCAGTCCTCCGCGGTTCTTGCACGATCCTCCCGCAGGCGACCCTTTGCCTTGCGGTGGGCCAGGGCGCGTGAGAGCAAGTCTCATGGACTTTCTTGCCTCACTGATCACCCGGCATGCGCCACAGGATGGCATGCACGACATGCCTGTTCCTGGCCTGGCGGTCATCCGCTATGGCGGACCTACTGAGCGCGTGCCCGTGCTGCACCAGCCGGCGGTCTGCATTATCGCGCAAGGCGCCAAGGTGGTGATGCTGGCCGACGAGACCTTCTATTACGACAGGGCCAGCCACCTGGTGGTGTCGGTCGATCTGCCTCTGACCGGCCAGGTGGTGGAGGCGAGCCCTGAGCGGCCGTATCTCTGTGTTCGCGTGGATCTGGATCCGGCTCTGCTCCGGGAGCTGATGCTGCAGCGGCCGCCCGCCGCCGGGGCCGAGACCTCGCGGGGCCTGCATCTCAGCCGCAACACACCCGAACTGACCGATGCGGTGGCCCGGCTCCTGCGCCTGCTGGACCGGCCGCAGGATGTGGAGGTGCTGGCCCCCATCATCCGGCGGGAGATCCACTTCCGGCTGCTGACCGGCGACCAGGCCGGCATCGTGCGCCAGATCGGCGCGCCGGACAGCCGGCTGTCCCAGGTCAGCCGCGCCATCGCCTGGATCCGCGCCAACTACGACCAGCCCTTCAGCATCGAGCGGCTGTCCCATGAGGCGCGGATGAGCCCCTCGGCCCTGCACCACCACTTCAAGGCGGTGACCGCCATGAGCCCGCTGCAGTATCAGAAGCAGATTCGCCTGCAGGAGGCCCGCCGCCTCATGCTGGGTGAAGCCGCCGACGCCCAGGCCGCCGGTTTCCAGGTGGGCTATGACAGCCCCTCCCAGTTCTCCCGGGAATATGCCCGCCTGTTCGGCGCCCCGCCCGCCCGCGACGCCGCCCGGCTGCGCGCCAGTGGGCCTGTGCCGGTCGGGGTTTAGGGGGCCGCCATCTTCACGGCTTCGTCGGTAGGACGGCCAGCAGGGCGCGGGTGAAGCCGGCCGGGGCGACGGTCAGGTGGTCTTCGTCGGCAAGGACGGTCGATCGCAGGCTCAGGCTCGGATAGTTGCGGGACTTCAGGACCTGTTCCATGGCGGCCATCTGGCCGACCATGTCGTAGCGCGAGGCGTGGCGCGGGGTAGGACCCGGCGTCTCGAAGGCGCCGATATACATGAAGACCTCGGCGGGCAGGTCCTTGTTGGCCTGCGCATAGTCGGCCTCCATCGTCATGATGTGGCGCTGGCCAAACCAGAAGGAGGGGCTGCCCAACACATAGGATCGGAACATCGTCGGATCGGTGAACAGGATCTGGGCGCCCAGCAGACCGCCATAGGAGTGGCCCAGCAGCACGCGGGCGTCAGGATTGGCCCGGAAGCGGCGTTCGATGAAGGGCAGGACCTCGCCCTTCAGATAGGCCTGATAGGCGTCGCCGCCCCCATGGGCCAGGGCGCAACGGCTGGCCGGATGGCAGGGGACCGGCGTGTAGTCGCGGCTGCGGGACGCCGCCCCGCCTTCGCCCTTGGCGTAGGACAGGCCCACGAGGATGAAGTCCTGCGTCACCGGCCCATCCAGATTAATCCGCCGGGCGATCTGGCGCAGGATGGGAAAGGCGTAGTCGGCGTCAGTGACATAGAGGACGGGGTAGCGTCGCTGCGGCTCGGCCTCATAGCCGGCCGGCAGGCTGACAAAGACCTCGTAGTCGCGGCCGGAAACCGGATCGGGCACGGACCAGACCTGGGTGTCCTTGAGGGCGTAGGGGCGGCCTTCGGGTGAGGTCGCCGCGGCGCCTGCGTCAGCGGCGGGTCGGGCCTGGGAGCCGGTTTCTTCGGCGCAGGCTGCGATGAGGAAGCCCGTCCCCACGACAAGAGCCAAAGCTGGCATTTTCATTCGCCCACCCCAGAAGCTTCACCAGGGGCTGCTAGGGGGCGAATGTGGCGAAACTCAGATGGCGCAGCGCCCTCGGGGGCTACGGCGCCGCCCCTACCGCCACGCTGGCCAGCAGGGCGGCGAGTTCAGCCTGGCGGGTGCAGCCGGTCTTTTCCAGGACACGGCGCAGCTGGTTGCGGACGGTGTTGATCGAGACATCGCCGGCCACAGCGAGGTCCTCCAGGGTCTTGCCGCCCGCGACGCCCTGGGCCACCCGGGCCTCGGCCGGGGTCAGGTCGAAGAGGGAGCGCAGGAGGTTGGCGGCCGGGGTCCGCTCGCTGCTCACCGGCGTCACGAGGAGGAGGGCGAAACTCTGGCCAAAGATGTCGTGGGCCGATCGCCTGATGGGGATCAGATGGAGGACCATCGTCGCCTTCCCCAGCTCGTCGCGCAGGGGGAAGGTGCAGCGCTCCGCCCCCGGTTGGGTGTTGATCGCCTTCAGCGCGGCGGCGAGCTGATCCTGGGCGGCCTTGTCGGCCAGGACCAGACGATTGCCGGCGCCGAACTTCACCTGCTCCGACAGGGTCTCCATCCAGGGGTTGGCCTCGATCACCGCCCCGGCCTCATTGAGCAACAGGGCCGGCAGGCGCAGTCCGCTGAGGGCCTCGGTGGCGCCCTGGGCGCGTTGCAGGCCCAAACGGGCGCTGACCAGGGCGCTGCGGGCCAGGTGGGGGCGCAGTTCATTCAGGGCCGCGACGTCCTCGGCCTCAAACGGCCCCCGCTCAAGTGTCCGCTCCACGGAGAAAATGATGGAATCGCCGGTGGGCACCTGCAGGCCCGTGCCCGCCGACCAGCCCAGACCCCGAGGTCTGAAGAAGTCGCGGTAGATAGGATCGACTTCGATCTGGTCCTCGCTCCAGAAATCCTGTTCGACAAAGAATGAGGGCTGGGCCTGGCTCATCAGGCAGGGACGCCGGGGGCAGCGCAGGAACCAGCCGTCGTTGACATAGTCCTCGAACACATCGCGGATCGATCCCGAAGCGGTCCAGCAAAGCACCTTGCGGGCCGAGAACAGCAGACCGCCGCGGGCCTCGGTCATCTCGGCGAGCTCATCGAGCACGCTGGGCCAGAGCTCCGGCACGACGGAACACTCGTAAATCCTGTCGATCAGGTCGCTGTCCATTTGGATCCCGTCTGATGGCGCATCGGCATTATGACCGGAAGCCCGGCCAGGATCGCAACCCCATTGTCCCGCTAAACACGGCTCCGCTTGCAGAACAATGGGTGAACATTAGAGTGGCCCCATGTCCGTTCTCGATCTGAAGCAGAAGCTCTCCATCCTCGCCGACGCGGCCAAGTACGACGCGTCCTGCGCCTCATCCGGGGCGGGGAAACGGGATTCCCTGGGGGGCAAGGGGGTGGGCTCCACCGAGGGCATGGGCATCTGCCACGCCTATACGCCAGACGGTCGGTGCGTCAGCCTGCTGAAGATCCTGCTGACCAACTACTGCATCTATGACTGCGCCTATTGCGTGAACCGGGTGTCGTCGAACACGCCCCGGGCGCGGTTCGCCGTCCAGGAAGTGGTCGACCTGACGCTGGGCTTCTACAAGCGCAACTATATCGAGGGGCTGTTCCTCTCCTCGGGCATCATCCGCAACAGCGATTACACGATGGAGGCGATGGTGGCGGTCGCGCGGACCTTGCGCACCACCCATGACTTCCGCGGCTACATCCACCTGAAGCTGATCCCTGAGGCCTCGGTGGAGCTGACCAATCAGGCCGCCCTCTATGCCGACCGGGTCTCAATCAATGTGGAGTTGCCCCGGGAGGAGAGTCTGGCCGCCTTCGCCCCGGAGAAGGACGCCGGCGTCATCCGCAAGGCCATGGGGGCGGTGCGCTTGGGCATCGAGGCGGGCAAGGAGCCGGCCCGCAAAACGAGGGCGCCGAAATATGCGCCGGCCGGCCAGTCGACCCAGATGATCATCGGCGCCGACGGCGCCAGCGACGGGGAGATCCTGGCGCGGTCGAATACGCTCTACGGAAACTATGGGCTGCGGCGGGTCTATTATTCGGCCTTCAGCCCGATCCCGGACGTTGCCAAGTCCCTGCCGGTCCAGCGACCGCCGCTGATGCGCGAGCACCGGCTCTATCAGGCCGACTGGCTGATGCGGTTCTATGGCTTTGAGACCCACGAGATCATCGGGCCGGGGGAAGACCTCGACCTGGCCATCGACCCCAAGCTGGCCTGGGCGCTGCGCAACCGGGCCGATTTTCCGGTCGACGTGAATACGGCGCCTCGCGAGACCTTGCTGCGCGTGCCGGGTCTGGGAACTCGGAGCGTGGATCGGATGATCGCGGCGCGGAAGCTGACGCGGCTGAACCTCGCCGATGTGAAGCGCCTGGCCCGCAGCATCGAGAAGCTGAAGCCCTTCGTCATCGCCAGCGACTGGAGCCCGGGCGCCCTGGCCGACCGGGCTGATCTGAGAGAGCGCTTCGCTCCGCCGCCGCAGCAGCTGAGCCTGTTCTGATGCGCGTCGTGCGGCTGGCGTCCGAAACCGACTTCGACGGCTGGCGGGCCGCCGCCCGGGCTCTGCGCGCCGAGGCGGCCGCGCCGGCTGACGTGCTCTGGACTGTCGATGGCGGCCAAGCGAGCCTGTTTCCGGCGGAGACGCCACAGGCCCCCGCGGCGGGGGATGGCGGCTTCAAGGTCAGCCGGGCCTTCGTGGATCTCGCCAGCCGGGTGGCGCTACACCGGTCGGCCGAACGCTTCGACCTGCTCTACCGCCTGCTTTGGCGGCTGGAGGCGACGCCGCGGCTACTGGAGATCGCCAGCGACCCCGATGTGGCCCTGGCGCTCGACATGCAGAGCCAGGTGAACCGCGCCGCGCACAAGATGAAGGCCTTTGTCCGCTTTCGGGAGGTGGAGACGGCCGGCGAGGGCGAGGCCTTCGTCGCCTGGTTCGAGCCGGCCCATCGGGTGACTGAGGCCACCGCGCCCTTCTTCACGCGGCGGTTCAGCAATATGGCCTTCTCGATCCTGACCCCGGATGTTTGCGCCCACTGGGATACTGACGCCCTCAGCTTCTCCCCCGGCGCCGATCCGGCCGACGCGCCGGCCGGCGATGACCTGGAGGCCTATTGGCGGACCTACTACGCCTCGACCTTCAACCCGGCCCGGCTGCGCCCGGCGACCATGGTTCGGGAAATGCCCAAGCGCTATTGGCGCAACCTGCCGGAGGCCGCGCTCATTCCAGAGATGACCCGCGCCGCAGGAGATCGGACCACCCAGATGGTTGAGAAGGCCCCCTCCCAACCCGCCCGCCGCATCGTTCGGGCCGCTCAACGAGCCAGCCGCGACGCCACTTTCGATGGGGCGGCGCCCGACAGCCTGGAGGCTGTGGCCGCCGGCGTGGACGCCTGTCGCCGCTGCCCGCTCTGGCGCGACGCCACCCAAGGGGTGGCCGGGGAGGGGCCCGCCAGCGCACGGCTGATGATCGTCGGCGAGCAGCCCGGCGACCAGGAGGACCTGGCCGGTCGTCCCTTCGTGGGGCCTGCGGGCCAGGTGTTCGATCAGGCCCTGGCTGCGGCCGGCGTCCCCCGGCGGGAGGCCTATGTCACCAATGCGGTGAAGCACTTCAAGCACGAGCTGCGGGGCAAGCGGCGGATTCACAAGACCCCGGAGGCGCCCGAAATCGAGGCCTGCCGCTGGTGGCTGGACGCCGAGCGGCGGCTTGTCCGGCCGCGGGTGATCGTGGCCATGGGCGCGACGGCGGCGCGGGCGGTGCTGGGCAAGGCTTCCCCCATCAGCAAGGTGCGGGGCCAGGTCCTGCAGCTGGAGGATCAGGCCCAGGCGGTGGTCACCTGGCATCCGTCCTATCTGCTGCGAGTGCCGGACGCCGAGGCCAAGGCGCGGGCCGAAGGGCAGTTCATCGCGGACCTGAAGCTGGCCTGGTCCCTGGCGGGTAAGGGCTAGACCTTTTCCAGGGCGCGGAAGGCGGCTGGCGCCTCGATCCTGATGGCGTCGCCGGGCTTCACCTGACCGCTGGCCAGCACGATGCCCATCACGCCGGCCTTGCGCACCAGCCGCCCCTCGCCGTCGCGGCCGAGGCAGGCGGCCATCAGACCAGGGCGGAAGCGGTCAAGCTGGACGCAGGGATTGCGCAGGCCAGTGACCTCGATCACCGCCCCCTGGCCCAGGTGAAGCCTCGCGCCTGTGGACAGGGCGATCAGATCAATCCCCCGGGTGGTGAGGTTCTCCCCCAGGTCGCCGGGGCCAAGCTCGAAGCCCGCGGCGTTCAGCTCGTCATGCAGTTCGCCGGCGATCAGATGAACCTGCCGCAGGTTGGGCTGGGTCGGGTCCCGGGCGACCCGTGAGCGGTGCTGCACAGTAGCGCCGGCATGGCCGTCGCCCTCGACGCCAAGACCGGCGACCAGGGTGATGGCGTCCTGCAATGTCTTGGAAAAGCTGTGTCCCGGCCGGCTCGCCACATGGGTGACGTGCGGGCCGCCGCTCACGCCAGGAACCCGGCTTCGGCGAAGTCCAGCATGCGGCTGAGCAGCCCATCGGCGTCCTGTTCCCGGGTCAGGCCGTCAGACAGGTGGTGCAGGCGGTCGAACTCGGCGAAGCGGTTGTTGTGCACCATGCCCAGGCAGAAGTGCAGCCGCCAGTAGACGTCCTCAAGGGCCAACTCGGGCCGCGCGGCGATCAGGGCGTCGGCGAAACGGCGCAGGTGGGAGACGTCGTTCTGCAGCACGTCGCGCATCTGGGCGGTGCCCTCGCTGCGGGCGCGGATGATGAACTGGACGGAGATGCGCCGGTCCCCGGCCGGATCGGCCCACTTCAGGGGCGGGGCGAACAGGGCCTCGAGGATGTCGCGCACCGGCGGCTTGCCGCCATGGCGGTCATTGGCCTCGTGCAGCATCCGGGCCCGTTCTCGGTTCAGCTCGGCGGTGCGCCGGCGGAAGATCTCGAACAGCAGCCCGTCCTTGGAGCCGAAATGGTAGTTCACCGAGGCGAGATTCACCCCGGCCTCGGCGGTGATGTCGCGCACCGAGACGTTCTGGAAGCCCTGCAGGGCGAACAGCCGCTCAGCCGCGCAGAAGACGGCGGCCTTGGTGGCGGCTTCCTGCATGTCCGCTTCGGGCTGCGGCGGCGGTGGGGGTACGGCTTCGGTCATGCGATTCTCAAACGTCCGTCCTCAAGCCTATCAGCCGGAGGGGAACGGCGCCGCAGCTAATCCCCAAACCCTTAGCGCGCCAGTTCGCGCATGGCCTTGTCCAGGCCCTCGAGTGTCAGGGGATACATGCGATCATTCACCAGCTGCTTCATCACCTCCACCGAGGGGGTGTGCGCCCAGTGCCGCTCGGCGGTGGGGTTCAGCCAGACCATGTGTTCGTAAATCTGCGCCACCCGGTCGATCCAGACCGCGCCGGCCTCCTCATTCCAGTGCTCCACCGAGCCGCCCGGATAGGTGATCTCATAGGGGCTCATGGTGGCGTCGCCGACGAAGATCACCTTGTAGTCGCTGGAGTACTTGTGCAGCACGTCGAAGGTGTTGAGTTTCTCGGCATGACGACGGCGATTGTCCTTCCACACGGTCTCATAGAGGCAGTTGTGGAAGTAGTAGAACTCCATGTTCTTGAATTCAGAGCGGGCTGCGGAAAACAGCTCCTCACAGATCTTGATGTGGGCGTCCATCGAGCCGCCGACATCGAAGAAGATCAGGACGCTCACCTTGTTGCGGCGCTCGGGCCGCATATGGATGTCGAGATAGCCCTTCTCGGCCGTGCCGCGAATGGTGCCGGACATATCCAGCTCTTCGGTGGCGCCCTCGCGGACCCATTTGCGGAGGCGGCGCAGGGCGACCTTGATGTTGCGTGTGCCGAGTTCGACGGAATCGTCGAGGTTCTTGTACTCGCGCTTGTCCCAGACCTTGATCGCCTTGCCGTGGCGACCCTTGTCCTGGCCGATGCGGATGCCTTCAGGGTGATAGCCGTTGGCGCCGAAGGGCGATGTGCCGCCGGTGCCGATCATCTTGTTGCCGCCCTCGTGGCGCTCCTTCTGCTCCTTCATGCGCTCGGCGAGCGCCTCCATGAGCTTGTCGAAGCCGCCCATGGCCTCGATCTGCGCCTTCTCCTCTTCGGTGAGGAACTTCTCGCTGATCTTTTCCAGCCACTCGGCGGGAATGTCGGCCGTGCCGACCCCGTCCACCTTTTCCAGGCCCTTGAAGACGTGGCCGAACACCTGGTCGAACCGGTCGATGTTCTTCTCGTCCTTCACCAGCGCGGCTCGGGACAGGTAGTAGAAGTCCTCGACCGTGCGATCGATGACCATCTTGTCGAGCCCCTCCATCAGCATGAGGTACTCTTTCAAGGACACCGGGACCTTGGCTTGGCGCAGCTCGGTGAAGAATTGCATGAACATGGGCAGGCCTCCCAACAGCGGGACGAACAGACGTTTGACTGCTGAGGATGGGGCGGCGGGGCTGCGATGTCCAGCGCCGGAACGCGAAAGCCTCAGGCCGCCAGACTGCGCCTCGACCTCTAGGCTTCCATGGCCCGGAGCTTGCGCCAGACCGTCATGCGGGACACCCCGAGGCGCCGGGCGATCTCCACAGGACCGACGCCGGCCTGCTGCAGGGCGCGGATGTCCTCGGTCTTGGGCGCGCTGCGGCGCTTGCGGCCAGCCCAGGCCGGCTCCACCGCCGCGACCGCCTTCAGGGCGGCCCGCAGGGCCCGGCCGCCCTCCCCATCGGTGGTCAGGTCAGGTTCGACGACAAACAGGCTGGCGCCACGGGCCTCAAGCCGGTCGATCACCCGCAGGACCAGGCGAGTGGAATGGCCCAGCTGATCCAGCCGGGTGACCACCAGCTGATCGCCTTCGCCAATGAAGTCGAGAATGGAATAGAGGACGGCGGTTTCATCCCCGCCAGGCGCGGCGGGCTCTTCAGCGCGAACCACATGACAGCCCATCTGTTTCAGGACTGCGGTATCCTCGGACGATCGCGCGTCACGCAGGCGAACATAGCCAATTCTCAGCATTCAACCGACGCCCTTCCGCACAGAAACGACAGGGGCCTAAATGCCCCGAACCCGGGCCCCGCGTCAAAGCGCCTGGAGTTAAATCTCGGCAATAATCCGCCAATGCGGCGGGATTGACGCCATGAACAAGGGCATATGGCGAGCAAATGTGACGGTGTTGTTAGAAAATCTACCCCAGGCGCCGAAAAATGAACTCCCGGTCGACCGTGGCGCCTACGGCGAAGCCATATTCGCCCACCGGGGCGAACCCGTACCGCCGGTAGAACCGCTGCGCCCCATGGTTGTCCGACCACACCCCGAGCCACAAATCCTGGGGTCCGTCACGCTCCAACCAGTCCAGAACGGTCTCGAAGAGACGCGCCCCCAGGCCCCCGCCTTGGGCCGTCCGGCTGAGATAGAGCCGTTTCACCTCCCGGGCCCCCTGGGTCACTTCGGGGTGGGGCAGATCACAGGGGCCGGCCAGGGCATGACCCACCGCCTGGCCGTCCTTCTCGACGAGCCAGAGGGCGCAGTCAGGATCCGCCAGGGCCGCGCTTAGGTAGTCAGTCCCGTAGGCTGTGCTGAGAAAGGTCGCCAGGTCCTGGGCCGGATAGAGATGGCCAAAGGTCTCGGTGAAGGTGGCGCGCCCCAACGTCGTCAGGGTTTGAATGTCGCCGGTGCCCGCGCGGCGGATGATCACGTCCTGCATTCCAAAGGCTCAAGCGTCCGTTAGTATGGGCTTATGATCGGCCTCTACACCCATGAGGACATGCTCGACCACCGCCCGGGGGCCACCCATCCCGAGCGCCCTGAGCGACTGGCTGCGGTGATCGAGGCGCTGGAGGCGCAGGACGCCCTGGACTTCGAACCCCGTGACGCCCCTCAGGCTGAACTGGCCGACCTGCTGCTGGTCCACGACGCTGACTACGTGCAGCGGATCTTCGACGCCGCGCCCCGGGCCGGTCTGACCCGCCTGGACGAGGATACGGTGATGTCTCCAGGCACCCTGCTGGCCGCCCGGCGGGCGGCGGGCGCGGTGGCCGCGGCCGTCCGGGACGTGGCCGCCGGCCAGTTCGAGCGGGCCTTCTGCGCGGTGCGTCCCCCCGGCCATCATGCCGAACCCGGCGCGGCCATGGGCTTCTGCATCTTCTCCAATGTCGCCATCGGCGCCCGGGTGGCCCAGCTTTCAGGGCTTGAGCGGGTGGCGGTGGTGGACTTCGATGTTCATCACGGCAATGGCACCCAGGCCGCCCTTGCCGGCCGGCCAGGCCTGTTGTTCGCCTCGGTCCAGCAATGGCCCCAGTGGCCCGGCACCGGGCATCCAGACCAGGTGGTGGCCGACAATGTGGTCAACGCCATTTCGCCGGCCGGCGGCGGGGTCGCGGGCTGGCGCTCGGCCTTTTCCAGTCTGATGGACAGGGTGGCGGACTTCAGACCCGATCTGATCCTCATTTCGGCGGGCTTCGACGCCCACCGGCTCGACCCCCTGGGCGGCGGCCCCGGGGGACAGCAGCTGGGCGCCGAGGACTATGGCTGGGCCACCGAGCAGATCGTGGCCGTGGCCAGGGCCAGTTCGCGCGGCCGGGTTGTGTCGGCGCTCGAGGGCGGATACGACCTTGAGGCTCTGGGCCGGTCGGCGGTGGCGCACGTCCTGGCCCTGCAACAGGGGTGAAGGGTGCGCTGGGCTGGCTTGGCGCGAACCCTGGGATGACATGGCCGATTCTGTGACCGTCGATTCTGCCGCCCCCGCGCCCTCGGGAGCCGTTCGCCCCGGCGCCATCATTCTCGCTCGCCATGGAGAGCCGGCGCTGAGCCGTCGCGTCTGGCTGAACGCCGAGGGCTACCGGCGTTTCTGGGCGCAGTATGAGGTTTTGGGCCTGCTGCCGGGCCAGACGCCGCCTGACACCCTGATGGAGTTCGTCGCCAGCGCCGGCGTCGTCTTCTCTTCCACCCGCCAGAGATCGATCGAGACCGCCATCGCCCTGACCCGGGGCCGGGACTTCGCCAGCGAGGCGCTGTTCGTCGAGGCGCCCCTGCCGCCGCCCAACCTGCCGGCCTTCATCAAGATGCGGCCCTCCTACTGGGGTTTCCTGGCGCGGGTCTGCTGGTGGTTCTTTGATCATCATGAGGGCGAGGAGACCCGCCGCCAGGCGGAAGACCGCGCGGCGGCCGCCGCCGAGCGTCTGATCGCTGCGGCCGAAGCTGGCCAGGACGTCGTGGTGCTCGCCCACGGTTTCTTCAACTTCATGGTCGGGCGGGCCCTGCGCCGCCGAGGTTGGCGGATCGCAGTCAGCCAGGGCTACAAATACTGGTCCATGCGGCGTTTCGAGCGCCCCTGACGGCGGTAGGCCGGGTGGCCCGTTGCGGCGACCGTCCCTCATCTCTAGGTTGGCGGCTCCCGCGAGGAGCGAAATGGCCGACACCGACGACATCCAAGCCCTGACTTTCGAACAGGCGCTCGCCGAACTGGAAGGCATTGTGACCAAGCTGGAGTCCGGCCAGGCCGCCCTGGACGATTCCATCCGCCTCTATGAGCGCGGCGCGCTGCTCAAGGCGCACTGCGAATCACGTCTGGACGCCGCCCGCCTGCGGGTCGAGAAGATCGTGGTCGGCGCCCAGGGGACTCCGGGGACTGAACCGGCCGAGTTCAACTGATGGCGTCGGAAGTCGAGCGCCGCGTGGCCGAGGCCGCTGACCTGGTCACGGTCGCCCTCGACGAACTGCTCCCCCGGGCCGATGGCCCCGAGGCCCGACTGACCGAGGCCATGCGCTACGCCGCGCTGGGACCCGGCAAGCGGATGCGCCCCTATTTCGTCATCGAGACCGGCCGCATGTTCGAGGTGGAGGAGCGTCCGTTGCTGCGGGCGGCCTGCGCCCTGGAATGCGTGCACGCCTACAGCCTGATCCATGACGATCTGCCCAGCATGGACGATGACGACCTGCGCCATGGGCGGCCCACGGTGCACAAGGCCTATGACGAGGCCACCGCCATCCTGGCCGGCGACGCCCTGCAGGCCGCGGCGTTCGAAATTCTGGCTCACCCTGACACGCACCCGGACCCGGCTGTCCGTTCTGAGCTGGTCCTCCGCCTGGCGACCGCCAGCGGCGCCAAAGGCATGTGCGGCGGCCAGATGATCGATCTTCTGGGGGTGCGGGACGACCTGGGCGCCGTGGCGCGGATGCAGCGGATGAAGACGGGCGCCCTTATCGCCTGCGCCTTCGAGCTGCCCCTGGCCATGGCCCATTCCGCCGATACCCGCCGCCAGCCTCTGATGGCCTTCGCCCAGGATCTGGGTCTGGCCTACCAGATCGTCGATGACCTGCTCGATGCTGAGGGCGATCCTGATGTTATGGGCAAGCGGGCGGGCAAGGACGCCGCCCGGGGCAAGGCCAACTATGTCACTTTGCTGGGCGCCGGCGCCGCCCGCGAGCGGCTGAATCTGCTGATTGAACAGACCAAGTCGCACCTGGACGCCTTCGGCCCGCCGGCTGATTTCCTGCGGGCGAGCGTCGATTATGTGCTACAGCGCCGAAATTAGCCGCCGCATCGGTTGTTCACCCCTTCATGCCCTCAAAAACCCCCCTCCTGGATCAGGTTTCCGCGCCGGCTGACACCCGCGGTTTCGCCGTCACACAACTCCAGACCCTGGCTGACCAGCTTCGTATCGAGACGATCGATGCGGTCTCCCAGACCGGCGGTCATCTGGGCGCAGGCCTTGGGGTCGTCGAACTCACCGTCGCCCTGCACCATGTCTATGAGACGCCCAAGGACATCCTGATCTGGGACGTCGGCCACCAGGCCTATCCGCACAAGATCCTCACCGGCCGGCGCGACCGCATCCGCACCCTACGCCAGGGCGGCGGGCTGTCGGGCTTCACCAAGCGGGCCGAGAGCGAATACGACCCGTTCGGCGCGGCGCACGCCTCGACCTCGATCTCTGCGGCCCTGGGCTTCTGCGCGGCTCGCGATCAAGCCGGGCGCGACAACCGCGTGGTGGCGGTGATCGGCGACGGCTCCATGAGCGCGGGCATGGCCTACGAGGCCATGAACAACGCAGCTGAGACCACCAAGCAGCTGACCGTCATCCTCAACGATAACGACATGTCCATCGCTCCGCCGGTGGGCGGGATGAGCGCCTATATGGCCCGCCTGGTGTCCGGCGGCGGCTATCAGTCCCTGCGCAATCTCGGCAAGTCGGTGGCCAAGGCCTTCCCGCGGCCGATCCAGGAGGCGGCCCGCAAGGCCGAAGAATACGCCCGCGGCATGGTCACCGGCGGGACGCTCTTTGAAGAACTGGGCTTCTACTATGTCGGCCCCATCGACGGCCACGACATGGAAGCCCTGGTGGCGGTGCTGAAGAACGCCCGGGACATCGTCGACCGCCCGGTGCTCGTCCATGTGGTGACCCAGAAGGGCAAGGGCTACGCCCCGGCCGAGAGCGCGGCGGACAAGCATCACGCCGTGGTCAAGTTCGATGTGGTCACTGGCCAGCAGGCCAAGGCCCAGGCCAAGGCGCCCAGCTACACCAAGGTCTTCGCCACCGAGCTGATCAAGCAGGCGCAGCGGGACCCGGCCATCTGCGCCATCACCGCGGCCATGCCTTCAGGTACGGGTCTCGACCTGTTCGGGCAGGCCTTCCCGGACCGCACCTATGATGTGGGGATCGCCGAACAGCATGCGGTGACCTTCGCCGCCGGCCTCGCCGCCGACGGCATGAAGCCGTTCGCGGCCATCTATTCGACCTTCCTGCAGCGGGGCTATGATCAGGTGGTCCACGACGTGGCCATCCAGAGCCTGCCCGTGCGCTTCGCCATCGACCGGGCGGGCCTGGTGGGCGCCGATGGCCCGACCCATGCCGGCTCCTTCGATGTGGGCTTCATGGGCGCGCTGCCGGGCATGATCCTGATGGCGGCGGCCGATGAGGCCGAACTCGCCCACATGGTGGCCACCGCCGCGGCGATCGACGATCGCCCCAGCGCCTTCCGCTATCCCCGCGGCGAGGGGACTGGCGTCGCCATTCCCGACATCGCCGCTCCGCTGGAGATCGGCAAGGGACGTATAGTTCGAGAGGGCAGCTCGGTCGCCCTCCTGTCCTTCGGCACGCGACTGCCCGAATGCCTGCGGGCCGCTGATATGCTAGGCGCCCGGGGTCTTTCCACGACCGTGGCGGACGCCCGCTTCGCCAAGCCATTGGACATCGACCTGATCATGCGCCTGGCCCGGGACCATGAGGCCCTGATCACCATCGAAGAGGGCGCCATGGGCGGCTTCGGCGCCTTCGTTCTCGAGGCCCTGGCCCATCACGGCGCGCTGGATCGCGGATTGAAGGTCAGAACCCTGACCCTGCCGGACATCTTCCAGGATCACGACAAGCCCGAACTCATGTACGCCCAGGCCGGTCTCGACGCCGAGGGCGTCGTGCGCACGGCGCTGGCGGCCCTGGGCGCCGACGTGGTCGCCGCCGCCGGCCGCCGCGCCTGATCAGCGGCAATAGCGCAGGAAGCTCCGCAATTCCCGGCGCGGCGCCGGGGGCGGCTCGACCATGCCGCCGAGGGCGGAGAACCGGATCTGGCCGGTACGGGCGAAAGCCTCCGCCACCGGCGCGCGGTCGGCAAACTCCACCTGGATGATGGACCCTTCGCCCAGGGCGTCCACATCGGCCTGCCCGGGAATGGTCGTCTGAACCTCTCCGGAGGCGATGGTCACACTGACCGGCCATGGCGCTGCGCGACCGACGTCGTCGAGCCATCGCCCACCCACAAGAGTCGTCGCCAGCCTTCGATCGACGGGGAAATGCGCCACGAGCTGGCGGCTGTCCTTGCTGCAGCTCAGCGCCAGAACCAGGTCGTCGCTATCGGGCGTAGCATAGCCAAGCTGGGCCGGATCCGGCGCGGGGCGATAGGCCCAGGCGCGATCCTGGGCGCTCGCAGGCGCCGCAAGGATGGTGGTGGTCAGGAGGAGGCTCAGGGTGAGTTGGCGCATCATGCCCGGAGCTTAGCCTCGGGAGGGGGCCGGCTCCAGGCTGATCATATCAGACGGGCTGACCGCACTGGCCGAAGAAGTCGGCGACCAAGGCCCGGTCCTGGCCGCGCGCGCTGGTCGACGAGGTCTTCCCTTTGGCGTGGACAGCCAACTCGCCGGTCTCGGCGAACTGGCGCAGGGTAGGACTGTCGACGGCGGCGTTGTCGATCAGGACGCCGACACCTGCGGTGGGGGTCGGCGCGATCTCGCCGGTCAGCGAGAGTCGGGCCTCCCGTGACACAAGGCCGACGGGGTGGGTCGTGTTCTCAGGCGTGGTGACCGCCACCTCCACGAGCCCTGAGTTCGGCTGACAGCTGAGCATCACCAGCACATTGTCAGATTGCGGCTGACCATAGATCAGCTTCATGCCCTCGCTCTGGGTGTGGTTGTAGGACCACGACATCGGCGCCGGAGCCTCGGTCGCCTGATGGGCGCAGGCGGCGACGATGACCAGGGCGGCCGAGAGGCCAAAAGCCGAACGGGTGCGCATGGGGCGTCTCCTTCCCAGGGCAAACGCTGCCAAGAGCCGCTCGGTTCAATGCCTGGGCCTCAGAAGGGCGAGAAGGACTCCACGATGGCCTGGCCCGCAGGGGTGCGTTGCATACGGCTGATGTCGCCGCGGCCGCCATAGCTGATGCGCGCTTCGGCGATCTGGGAGTGCCGGATCGTGTTGGAGGAGGTGATATCTTCCGGCCGGATGATGCCGGCCACCGACAGTTGGCGAAGCTCGCCGTTGGTGCGGACCTCCTGGGTGCCCTGGATCATCATATTGCCATTGGGCAGCACGGTCGTGACCACGGCGGCGATCACCAGGTTGATCTTCTCCGAGCGGGAAACCGAGCCGGAGCCGGAATTATTGGACGCTGAATTGGTGGAGATCGCGTTGGCCGGGTCGAAGCCGCCGGGCAGGATCCGGCCCAGGCTCGATTCCAGGCCCAGGAAGTTGGGCACCCCGGCCGACATGCCGCCGCTGCGGCTGCTGTTGGTGGAGTTCGAGGTCTGGGCCCGGTCATCGATCTCGATCTGGACGGTGACGATGTCGCCGACGCGGTTCGCCCGCTGGTCCAGGAAGAAGGCGCGGGCGCCGGTGCGCCAGAGGGAGTTGGCCGAGGCCGGCGTCGGCATGGGCTGGTTGGCCGAGCTGAGGATGACCTGTTGCTGCGGAACCAGGGCGGCCGGGTAGCGCACCGGCGTCAGGTCAGGCCCGGCGATCGCCTCCTGGACGGTCGAGCAGGCGCCGAGTGGCAACAGGGCGAGGAGGGCGAGGGTGGCGAAGCGCATGGCGCGGTCTCTCTCAGCAGAAGAAGGGCGATCAACGCAGGGCGTAGCGGGCGGCCGGGCTGGCCAGGATCTGATCGGCGCCAGGTCCGACGGCGGCCTGGCCGGGGCCGGTGGCGACGGCCTGAACCGTTCGCTTGGAGGTGAGGTTCTGGGCGGCGAAGCCCTCGCCCAGTGCGGCGCGCCCCATCGCCTTGGCCTTGACGCTCAGCATCATCCCGGCGGCTTCATAGGTCAGGGTGACGATATCGCCGGCGGCGATGACTTGAGGGGCGCTGACATCGCGGGCTGAAACTGCTGAGCCCGCCCGCAGGGGCCGGCGGGTGGCCAGGCCCACTATGTCTTCCGCGTCTCGGGGGGCGTCGGAGGGCGCCATGGCGGCCTTGGCCCAGATCAGGTCTTCAGGCTGGACGATGTCCCCGGCCGCCAGGCTGCGGGCATAGGTCAGGACTTCGACATTCCCCGGCCGCGCGGCGGCGGCGGCGGTTCCGCCGCTGGCGCCGCTGCGCACCACAATCCGGCGGATACCGGTCTCATTGGACCAGTCGAGGCCGGCCCGACGGGCCAATTGCTGCACCGCCCCGGCGTCCAGCACGACGCTGAGGCCAGGCTTGGCGGCCACGCGGACGCCAGACGCCGAGCCGGCGCCGTCGAAGAGGTCGCCCAGGGTCACAACCCCATCGGCGCTCACCGTTTCGGCCTTCAAGGTCACCGGTATGGCGGCCTGGGCGATGGCGGCGGCGCCGAGCCAGAGGGCGGCGGCAAGGGCGAAGGAGCGGAGCATCCTCATCACTTCACCGCATTGGCGGCTTGCAGCATTTCATCGGCTGCGGAGATGACCTTGGAGTTCATTTCATAGGCGCGCTGGGCGACGATCAGGGAGGTGATCTCTGTCACGGCGTCGACATTGGAGGCCTCCGTGTAGCCCTGCAGCAGGTTGCCGAAGCCCAGGGCGCCTGGCGCGCCGACATTGGCGGGGCCGCTGGCGGCCGTCTCCATCAGCAGGTTGTCGCCGATGGCGTTCAGACCGGCCTCATTGACGAAGCTGGCCAGCTCGATCTGGCCCACCACCTCGGGTTCGGTCTGGCCGGCGCGGATCGCCTGAACCTGACCGCCCTTGGAGATGGAGATCGAGGTCGCATCCCCCGGCACTGCGATGGCGGGTTGGATCTCGTAGCCATCCTCCGTGACCAACTGGCCGTCGGCGTTCAGCGACAGGTTGCCGGCCCGGGTATAGGCGGTCTCGCCGGAAGGCATCAGGACCTGGAAGAAGCCGCGGCCCTCGATGGCGAGATCATAGGGGTTTCCTGTCTGGGTGACGGCGCCCTGCTCGGTGATCCGGTAGACAGAGCCGGCCTTCACGCCGCCGCCGATCTGGATGCCGGTGGGGACGATGGTGCCCTGTTCGGAAGACTGAGCGCCGGCCCGTTCCATGGTGTGGTAGAGCAGATCCTGGAACTCGGCGCGCTGCTTCTTGAAGCCCACCGTGTTCATGTTGGCGATGTTGTTCGAGATGACCTCGACATTCAGCTGCTGGGCGGACATGCCCGTCGCGGCGGTACGAAGTGCCTGCATGGGTGACGACCTTCTCTAGGTTCTAGTTGACCCGGCCCATGCGCTCGACAGCGCGACGGGACAGATCGGCGGAGGATTCCATCATCTTGGTGATGCTCTCATAGGCCCGGGTGACCTCGATCAGCCGGGTGATCTCCAGGATGGGTTTGACGTTCGAGCCCTCAAGCATCCCCTGGTGCATCCGCACATCGGGGGCCTGAATCGGGTCGAGGTTGGAGGTGTTGCGCAGCAGGTTGTCGCCGGTCTTTTCCAGCACCGACAGATCGTCAAAGCGCATCGCGGCTACGCGGCCGATGATGTTGTCGCCCTGGCTGACCGTGCCGTCCTTCGCGATGGTGACACTGCCGTCCTCGGGATTGATGACGATCTCGCCGCCGCCGGGGCCGGCCACGGGCAGGCCGCCCTGGGTGGTGATCCGGCCAAGCTCGTCGAGGCGGAAACGACCGTCGCGGGTGTAGCGGGGACCCTCGTCGGTGATGACCTCGAAGAAGCCCTCACCCTCAATCCCGAGATCAAGGTCGGAGCCGGTGCTGAACAGGCCACCCTGGCCGAAATCCCGAGCGACGCCGCCATCAAGGACAAACTTCACCGGACGCGGCGCGCCCATCGTCGAGGCGGGAGCCCCAGGCTCGGTCCGCGCCATCATCGACTCGACCTTGAAGCCCACCGTATCGGCGTTGGCGACGTTGTTGGCGATGATGTCCATCTCGCGTCGAAGCACCATCTGGCGAGACAGGCCGACATAGATCGCATTGTCCATCTGTTCGCCTCCCTGGCTGCGACAGGATTTCGCACCAGACGCCTGCAAGCTTTGGGCCAGCCGAAAAAGACAATAAAAACATAGGTTAAGAAGGTTAATTTCGACCCCCTGGCCGAAACTGCCGGGCAGGATCGGCCGCCGTTAACAGGTGTAAAAACCTATCCTTAACCACCGCTGTCGCATGGGTGAGGGGTAAGATTCTAAGGAGCCGCGCGCGTGGCCAAGGCCAAGGACAAGCAAGCCCCCGTCGATGGCGACGAAGACGCCATTGAGGGCGAAGGCGCGCCGGCCAAGAAGAAGCCGCCGCTCAAGATGTTGATCATCGCCGGGGTCGGCGCCCTGGTGGTTCTTGGGGGCGGCGGCGGAGCGGCCTTTGTCTTCCTGGCTCCCAAGCCGGCCGTCGAAGGCGCCGAGGCCGAGAAGGCCAAGGCCGAGAAATCCGAGAAGAAGGGCAAGGGCAAGGACGGCGACGCTCCGGCAAGCCCGGCGGTGATCCGCCCCGGCCCCGATGGCGTGGTCTTCTACACCATGCCCGACATCGTGGTGAACATGCAGACGCCTGAGGGTAAGGCCACCTTCCTCAAGCTACGTCTGACCCTTGAGCTTCCCGACAATGCGGTCGCCACCGAGCTCGACCCCAATCTTCCCCGGTTGCAGGACATGTTCCAGACCTTCCTGCGCGAGCTGCGCCCAGAGGACCTTTCGGGGAGCCAGGGCAGCTATCAGTTGCGCATGGAGATCCTGCGCCGGGTCAACCTGGTGATCTCCCCAGCCAAGGTGAACGCCGTCCTGATCGAGGAGATGCTCATCAACTGAGCCGCCACTGCGGTCTTCAGTTGAGCTTTCGCCATGGCAGACGACAACGACATGTCCGAGAACGGGGCTGACGCCTGGGGCGCCGGCGGCGACGCGGATCCCTTCGCCGGTACCGAGCGCATCCTCAATCAGGATGAAATCGACAGCCTTCTAGGTTTCGATCTCTCCGATGATGAAGCCTCCGAACGGACAGGCATCCGGGCGATCATCAACTCTGCGCTGGTCTCCTACGAGCGTCTGCCGATGCTCGAAATCGTCTTCGACCGCCTGGTGCGGCTGATGACGACCTCCCTGCGCAATTTCACGTCGGACAATGTCGAGGTCAGCCTCGACAACATCTCCTCGATCCGGTTCGGGGACTATCTGAACTCCATCCCGCTGCCGGCCATCCTGGCGGTCTTCAAGGCCGAGCAGTTGGAAAACTATGGCCTGCTGACGGTCGATTCGAACCTGATCTACTCTATCGTCGACGTGCTGCTGGGCGGGCGCCGCGGCACCGCGGCCATGCGGATCGAAGGGCGGCCCTACACCACCATCGAGCGGGTGCTGGTCCAGCGAATGGTCGAGGTGGTGCTGGCCGACGCCCGGGCGGCGTTCGAGCCTCTGACGCCGGTGAATTTCGTCCTGGACCGGCTGGAGACCAATCCGCGTTTCGCCGCCATCGCTCGGCCGGCCAATGCCGCCATCCTGGTCAAGCTGCGCATCGACATGGAAGACCGGGGCGGGCGCATCGAATTGCTGCTGCCCTATGCGACCCTTGAACCCATCCGCAAGATGCTGCTGCAGCAGTTCATGGGCGAGAAGTTCGGTCGCGACAATATCTGGGAAGGCCACTTGGCCACCGAACTCTGGACCACCCAGATGGAGGTCCGCTGCGTCCTGGACGAGTTGCAGATCCCCCTGCAGCAACTGCTCAACCTCCAGGTTGGCGAAACCATCATCCTGAACGCCACTCCGGAGAGCCCGGTGGAGCTGAGAGCCGGCAGCATTCCGCTGACCCGCGGCCACATGGGCCGTCGAAATCACAACATCGCCGTCCGCGTCGAGGCTCCCCTCTCGCCGCAGGCGCGCAAAGCCGTGCAGAGGTTCTGATGAGTCTTGTGGCGATCTCCATGAACGTCCTGCTGGCGGTCCTGTTGACGGCGGCCCTGATCATGGGCTGGCGGCTGAACCGTCGACTGAAAGCCCTGCGCGACAGCCACGAGGGCTTCGCCCAGGCCGTGGCGGAGCTGGACGCCGCGGCCCGTCGGGCCGAGCAGGGGCTGGCCGACCTGCGCGCGGCCACCGACGAGGCCGCCGAGACCCTGGGCGACCGGGTGGCTGAGGCGCGCCAGCTCAGCGGTCGGCTGGAGCGCCAGGTCCGTGAAGGGCCGGCCCTGCATGAAGCCGAGGCCGCCGAGCGGGCGGCCGAACGGCGACTGGGCGCTTTGCTGTCCGGGGCGCACGAACTGCGGCCGCCGCGGCCCCGGGCCGACCCCGAGCGGGAAATCTCGCCGATAGCTCGTCCCTCCCGGCCTCTCTCCAAGATGGCCCGAGCGCTTGAGGAAGATCTGTTCGACACCCCCCCCGCCGAGACCGAGGGCTATTTGAGCCGAGGCCGCCGATGAAATCTGTCCCGCGCATCCTGCCGATCATTGGCGTCGCCATCGGCGGCGTCCTGGTGGTCAACGCCCTGGCGGGCGCCCAGGCCCTGCCCGACCTGCTGTCCGGGGCCCGGGCCTTCGCCCAGGAGGGGGGCGGAAAGGCTCCGGCGAACGAGACTGCGCCGACCGTCGAAGGCGTTGACGCCGCCGCATCCGCCGCCATTCCGACCCCTGCTGCGGTCTGCGCCCCGACGGCGGCGGAGCTGGCGCGGGAGGCCGGTCTGTCGCCGGCTGAACTGCAGGTCCTGCAGAGCCTGGGTGAGCGCCGCGGCCAGCTCGACGCCCGGGAGCAATCCATGGAGACCCAGCTGGCCCTGCTGGCGGCCGCTGAGGCCAATCTGGACGCCATGGTCCAGTCGCTGAGCGGATTGTAGACGGTTATCGAAGGTCTGATG
>NZ_JAUSBZ010000013.1 GCF_030651755.1 Phenylobacterium sp.
GGTCAGGACGCCGGTCTTGTCGAACACCACATGGTCGACCTCGGCCAGGCGCTCCAGGGCGGCGCCCGACTTGACCAGGACGCCCTTGCGGAACAGCCGCGCCGAGGCGGTGATCTGCACGGCGGGGACGGCCAGGCCGAGGGCGCAGGGACAGGTGATGATCAACAGGGCCACAGCCCGTAGCAGGGCCTCCCGCGGGCCAAGCCCAAAGGCCAGTCCTCCGAGAAATGTCAGGGCGGCCACCGAGTGGATCACCGGCACATAGACCGCCGCGGCCTTGTCTGCGAGGCGGACATAGAGGGATTTGCTCTGGGCGCCAGCTTCCACGAGACGGGCGATGGCCGCCACGGCGGAGTCTTCCGATCGGGCGATGGCCAGGATGCGCAATGGCCCCGTCAGGTTCACTGAACCCGCCCGGCAGGTGTCGCCTGGCCGGACGTCCACCGGGGTGGTCTCGCCGGTGAGCAGGGCGTTGTCGAGTTCCGAGACCCCGTCCTCGACAAAACCGTCGACAGGGATGCGCTCCCCAGGGCGGACCAGAATCCGCTCGCCGACGGCGACCTCGCTGAGCGGCTTGATCCGCTCAAGACCGTCCTGTCCGAGCACCGTGGCCGCGGGCGCCTGGAGGGCCAGAAGGTCGGCCGCCGCGCTGCGGGCCCGGGCCCGCAGGCGGTGGTCGAGCCAACGGCCGATGAGCAGCAGGAACAGCAGGGAGACCGCGGCGTCGAAATAGGCGTCGCGGCCGTTGAGGAAAGTCTCAACGAAGCTGATGAACAGGGTCAGGATCACCCCGACCGAGATCGGCACGTCCATATTGGCCCGGCCGGCCTTCAGCGATCGCCAGGCCGATTCAAAGAAGGGCAGGCCTGCATAGATGGCGCAGGGCGTGGCGACGATGGCCGAGAGCCACAGCATGATGCTGCGGGTGGCCGGCCCCAACTCCTGGCCAAACAGGCCCGCCCAGACCGGCACCGAGAACATCATGGCGTTGCCGGCGCCGAAGCCCGCGACGGCCAGGGCCAGGATCAGTCGGCGGCTTTCCTTGTCATGGGCTTCGACAGCCTTGGCCGGGTCAAAGGGCGTGGCCGGGTAGCCGGCCTTGTCCAAGGCGGCGATCACCCGCCCCGCGTCCCCCCTGGTCGAGGTGAATCGCACCGACAGCCGACCCTCTGTGAGGTTCAGCCGGGCGGCGGCCACGTCGGGCAGGCTGGCGACCGCACTCTCGATCTTCGACATGCAGGCCGCGCACCGGGCGCCCTTGACCAGTAGCTCAAGATTGGCGGTCCCATCTTTGTCCCGCCGGAGAAAGGCCGACAGGTCGGGGGCATGGGCCAGGTCGTAGGTCAGGGCCATGTCAGTCGACGCTCGCCTTCAAACTGCCGCCCTTCGGCGTCCTGGGCCTGGAAGGTGAGGTCCCAGACGCCGGTCACCCCGCCCAGTCGGGCGACATAGAGGCCAGGCTCGGTCTCGCGAAACCGCGGGGTCAGGGCGCCGGCGCCGGTGGCGGGCCGTTGCAGTTTTCCGCTGAGGGACAGATCGCGCACCGCAGCGCCCTGGTCGTCGATGATCCGGACGGCGACCGCCTCGGCCTCGGCCCCGGCTGAGGCGCGCCAGCCGAGCTTGGCCTGGTCGGCTTGCCGGGCCAGTTTGGCGTTGAAGGCCAGGCCGTCCTCATAGGGGGTCACCGACACCTCGCCGGGATAGGTGCGCAGGGCGGCGGTGATGAACACCGCATTGACCGCGGTAATGATCCCGAAGAACAGGATCATAGCCACCAGGACGTGCCAGCCACGAATGCGAAAACCGTCGGTGCTTTCCATGAGGCTCATCGCGCGTTCGCGGCTCCAGAGAGGAAGGATGTCGTCACCACCTGGGTCGCGCCAGCGGCCTGGACGGTGAAGGTGGCGGGCATATTGGCCTGAAGCAGGGATGCAGATGGCGCGGTCACAAAGGCGCGGACCGTGCGGACCTGGTTCGGCTCCACGGTGAGGGCCAGGGCGCCTTGCGTCACCTCGACCCCGGGAGTCTTGAGCTCGGCCCCGGACACGCCGCCGAAGGCCACCTGGGCGATGACGGGCTCAAAGGTCCGATTGGCGATCTTCAGGGTGTAGCTGTTGCGGATGTCGCCATCCTGCATGCGCACGAATGTCGGGTTGCGGTCGCGCAGGACGTGGACGTCCATCGGGCTGCGGGTCGCCAGGCCCCAAAGGGTCAATCCGCCCACCAGGGCCAGGGCGCCAGCGTAATAAAGGGTGCGGGGGCGGACCAGCTTGTAGACCGGTTTCTCGCCGCAGGCCCGGGCGGCCACGGCGGCGTCGGTGTCATAGGCGATCAGACCCTTGGGCCGGCCGACCTTGACCATGATTTCATCGCAGGCGTCGACGCACAGGCCGCAGTTGATGCACTCCAGCTGCGAGCCGTTGCGGATGTCGATCCCCATGGGGCAGACGACGACGCAGGCGTTGCAGTCGATGCAGTCGCCCCGGCCGTCCCAGGTGGCGCCCTTTTTGTGCGGAGCCCGGGGCTCCCCCCGGTCGAAGCGGTAGGTGACCTGCAAGGAGTGCTGGTCGAGCATGGCGCCCTGGATGCGCGGCCAGGGGCACATATAGATGCACACCTGCTCGCGCATGGTTCCGGCCAGCGCATAGGTCGTGAAGGTCAGGATGGCGCAGGAGACATAGGCGGTCATCGGCGCCTGGCCGACCCAGAAGTCCCGCAGCAGGCTGGGCGCATCGTGGAAATAGAAGATCCAGGCCCCGCCGGTGCCGAACGCTACGGCCAGCCAGGTGGCGTGCTTGCCGCCCTTGCGCCACGCCTTGTTGAACGACACGGGCGAGGCGTCGAGCTTCATGCGGGCGTTCCGGTCGCCCTCGAACATGCGCTCGATATAGATATAGAGATCGGTCCAGACGGTCTGCGGGCAGGCGTAACCGCACCATAGCCGGCCAAACAGGGCGGAGGTCAGGAACAGGGCCAGGGCCGCGATCACCAGCAGGCCGGTGATGAAATAGACCTCCTGGGGCCAGAGCTGGATGAAGAAGAAATAGAAGCGACGTCCGGCGAAGTCGACGAGCACCGCCTGGTCCGGCAGGTCGCCGGGGCGATCCCAGCGGATCCAGGGGGTGACGTAGTAGACGGCCAGGGTCAGGACCAGCAGGATCCACTTGATGTTGCGCCAACGGCCCTGGACCAGCTTCGGATAGATCGGCGCCCTGGGCTTGTAGAGCCCCCCGCCGGCGTCACCCTTGCCCCGCGCCCGCGCGGCGGCCGACCGCGGCCCTTTGGGGGCCGGGTCGCCTTCCGGGGGCTTTGTGCGGTCGATGACGACGGTCATGGTGCGGTCCTATCGCCCGCCAGCGTTGGCGTGGACGTACACGGCCAGGGCCTTGAGGGTCTCGTCGTCGAAGCGTCCGGCCCAGGCGGGCATGACGCCGTTGCGGCCAAACCAGATCTGCGTGCGGATTTCCTCGCGCGAGGCGCCGTAGAGCCATTCAGCGTCGGTGAGGTTGGGCGCGCCCTGGGTCGGGTCGCCGAGCCCTGTGACGCCGTGGCAGGAGGCGCACTGATCGGCGAAGACCGGTCGGGCCCGATCAGCGGCCTCCCGGTCGCCCTCACCACGGGACAGAACCATGACCAGTTCGGTCAGGTCGTTGACCTGGGCCGAAGTCAGCAACTGATCACGGCCGAAGGCGGGCATCTGGGAGAAGCGCGTGCCTTCGACGCCCGCGCGGACGCCGACCTTGAGGGTGTGATGGATCCCATCCAGCGTGCCGTCCCAGAGCCAGATGTCGTCGAGCAGATTGGGATAGCCCTTGGCGCCGGCGCCGCCGACCCCGTGGCAGGTGGCGCAGTTGTCGCCGAACACCGACTGGCCGACGGCCAGAGCGTACTGTTGCAGATCGGGGTCGGCCTCGATCTCCTGCAGCGTGGCGTTGGTCAGCCGGGCGGCGCCTTCGCCGCGCAGTTCGCGGAGGGTTTGCAACTGCTGGGCGACCTGGGCGCGGTCAGAATGGCCCATCACGCCCTTGGTGTAGCCGTTGATCCCCGGCCAGGCCGGCATCAGCACCCAATAGACGATGGCGAAGGCCACGCTGGCGTAGAACACCCAGAGCCACCAGCGGGGCAGGGGGTTGTCGAGTTCGCGGATGCCATCCCATTCGTGGCCCGTGGTCTCGACGCCGGTGACCTCGTCGGTCTCACGCTTGGACATTGTCGTCCTCATCCTTTTCGAGGGGCAGCATCGCGGCGCGGCGGAAGGCCTCGCCATTGCGGGGCCACAGGGCGTAGGCCACGCCCGCGGCGAAGATGGCGGCGAAGTAGAGGGTGCCGCCCTGCTGGGCGAACATCGCCACGGTTTCGTAGGACAGGCCGCTCATCGCAGGTTCTCCGGGGCTTCGGCCTCATAGGTGGAGAAGTCGACGAGGGTGCCGAGCATCTGCATGTAGGCGATCAGGGCGTCCATTTCGGTCAACCGGGCCGGATCGCCGTCGAAGTCCCGCTGCAGCACCGCCTCACCGTACCGAGCCTTGAGGTCCCGGGACGGGGCGAAGGGGTCGGCCTGGGTCATCAGATCGGCCTTGGCGTTGTCGATCATGTCCTGGGTGTAGGGCACGCCGACCTTGGTCATGGCCGCCAGCTTGGCTTGGACGTCCTTGGTCTCAAGCTCGCGCCCGGACAGGAAGGCGTAGGGCGGCATCACCGATTCCGGCACCACCGAGCGGGGATCGATCAGGTGGTCCCGGTGCCAGTCATCGGAGTACTTGCCCCCGACCCGCGCCAGATCCGGGCCCGTCCGCTTGGAGCCCCACTGGAAGGGGTGGTCGTACATGCTCTCGGCCGCCAGGCTGTAGTGGCCGTAGCGCTCCACCTCGTCCCGGAGGGGGCGGATCATCTGCGAATGGCAATTGTAGCAGCCCTCGCGGATGTAGACGTCCCGGCCCGCCAGCTCGAGGGGTGTGTAGGGGCGAACCCCCTTCACCTTCTCGATGGTGCTCTCCAGGTAGAAGAGCGGGGCGATCTCCACCAGGCCCCCCACCGAGACCACCAGCAGGATGGCTACGGTGAGGAGGATGGAGCGACGCTCCAGAACGCCGTGTTTTTTCCAGATATTTTTCATCAGAGCCCCCTTACTCGGCCGGTATCAGCGCAGGGGCGGGGGTCGCAGCCGCCGAGACGGGACTCGGCAGGCGGACCGTACGCCACAGGTTGTAGGACATGATCAGGGCGCCTGTGAGGTACATCAGACCCCCCAGCATGCGGATGACGTTCTCGACATGCTTGGCTGCGACCGTCTCGACGAAGGCGTTGGCGAGGAAGCCCTGGGGCGTGTATTCGCGCCACATCAGGCCTTCCATGATACCCGACACCCACATGGCGCAGATGTAGAGAAGGATGCCGGTGGTCGCGATCCAGAAGTGCCACTCCACCAGCTGGTTCGAATACAGCCGGTCCTTCTTCCACAACCACGGAACCATGCAGTACATGGCGCCGAAGCTGATGAAGCCGACCCAGCCCAGGGCGCCGGAATGCACGTGACCGATGGTCCAGTCGGTGTAGTGGGACAGGGAGTTGACCGCCCGGATCGACATCAGCGGACCTTCGAAGGTCGACATGCCGTAGAAGGCGATGGCCACCACCATCATCCGGATCACCGGATCGGTGCGCAGCTTGTCCCAGGCGCCCGAGAGGGTCATCAGGCCGTTGATCATCCCGCCCCAGGACGGCATCCACAGCATGATCGAAAAGGTCATGCCCAGGGTCTGCGCCCACTGCGGCAGGGCCGTGTAGTGAAGGTGGTGGGGACCCGCCCAGATGTAGATGAAGATCAGCGACCAGAAGTGGACGATGGACAGGCGGTAGGAATAGACCGGCCGCTCGGCCCGCTTGGGCACGAAATAGTACATCATCCCCAGGAAGCCGGCGGTCAGGAAGAAGCCGACGGCGTTGTGGCCGTACCACCACTGGGTCAGGGCGTCCTGGACCCCGGCGAACAGGGAATAGCTGCGGTGATGCAGGGCCCCGACCGGCATGGCCAGGTTGTTGATCACATGCAGCAGGGCGATGGTGACGATGAAGGCCAGGTAGAACCAGTTGGCCACGTAGATGTGGGGTTCCTTGCGCTTCCAGAGCGTGCCCAGGAAGACCAGCAGATAGGCGACCCAGACCACGGTCAGCCACAGGTCGATGTACCACTCCGGCTCGGCATATTCGCGGCTCTGGGTGATGCCGGCGAGATAGCCGGTGGCCGCGAGCACGATGAACAGCTGGTAGCCCCAGAAGACGAACCAGGGCCAGACGCCGCCCGCCAGGCGCGCCTTGCTGGTCCGCTGCACCACATAGAAGGAGGTGGCGATCAGGGCGTTGCCGCCGAAGGCGAAGATCACGCCCGAGGTGTGCAGGGGGCGAAGCCGGCCGAAGTTCAGCCAGCCGTGCTCGGGGAAGTACATGATGTTGGGCCAGGCGAGCTGGGCGGCGATCACCACACCCACCAGCAGGCCGACCACCGCCCAGAACATGGTGGCGATGACGCCGGCCCGGATCACCCCGTCGGCATAGCGCTCCTGCGGGCTGCGCAGCCGGCCCGAACTCAGGGCCACGGTCAGCAGCGCGAAGGCGAGGATGAAGGCGCCGATCAGCAGATAGCCGTGGAAACGGAACAGGCGATCATCTGAGAACGCCGTCGCGAAGATCGCCCCCAGGGCCAGCAGCCCCGTCAGGACGTAGAGCAGGACGGCGTCGAGGGGCGCTCGATCCGGCTCGGTGATTGAATGATTCATGTTCCCCAGCGACTCGGTGCGAAAGACCGATCACCTCTGACGCGCTGCAACAGCGGGGGCTTTGATCCATCTCAAGGCCAAGGTGCGCCGGCGTGGCGATCAAGGGGCGAAGAGGAGTTCAATCCATGCGCGCATCCTTCCTGCACGACCGGGAAACCCGGATCATCGCCGGCGTTTCGGCCTGGGTCGCTGCGGCGTTGAGCGCCGAATACGCTTGGCTGCATGCCCGCTCGACCGCAGCCCTCTACGGCGCCATCTGCGGCGAAGGGCCGCTGGTCCACTGCGCCGCCTGCTACGCCGCCCCGATCCTGGCCCTGGCCGGGGCGGGCCTCCTGGCCCCGGTGGGTCTGCAGGCGCTGCGGGTGAGGGCGGGGCGGTAGGTCAATGCCGCCGCCGGGCGCGTGACGGGTCGGTAGTCGAAAGGTGGAACTGTCCGGTGTATAGGGCGCTCAAACACCACCGGACTTAAAAGAGCCCTTGATCCTCGCACCGCCCTTCCAACCCCACCGCCTGTCCGTCGCGCCCATGATGGACTGGACGGACCGGCATTGCCGGAGCCTGCATCGGGTGCTGTCGAAGCAGGCGCTGCTCTATACCGAGATGGTCACCACCGGCGCGGTGCTGCACGGAGATCGTGAGCGCCTGCTGGGCTATGACGCCGGTGAGCATCCGGTGGCCCTGCAACTGGGCGGGTCTGATCCCGCCGACTTGGCGGCGGCCGCCGGCATCGGCGCGGACCTTGGCTATGACGAGATCAATCTCAATGTCGGCTGTCCGTCCGACCGGGTGCAGAGCGGCCGGTTCGGCGCCTGCCTGATGCGAGAGCCGGCCCTGGTGGCCGAGTGCATGGCCGCCATCGCCGCGGCGGTCGACGTGCCCGCCACGGTCAAGTGCCGCATCGGCGTGGACGACCAGGACCCGGAAGAGAGCCTGTTCACCCTGGTGAATCTCTGCGCCCAGGCCGGCGTGCGGACCTTCGTGGTTCATGCCCGCAAGGCCTGGCTGAAGGGGCTGTCGCCCAAGGAGAACCGGGACGTGCCGCCCCTGGACTACGATCTGGTCTATCGGCTGAAGCGCGAACGGCCCGACCTGACCATTGTTCTGAACGGCGGCGTGCCCGACCTTGCGGCGGCCAGGGCGCATCTGGAGCAGGTGGACGGGGTGATGCTGGGCCGGGCGGCCTATCACACGCCGGAGATCCTGGGCGCGGTGGACGCTGAGGTGTTCGGGGAGGGCGATGTGATCGACTCCGCGACCGCCGTGGAGCTCTATCGGCCCTATCTCGCCGCCCGCCTGGCTGACGGCACGCCGCTGGCGGCCATGAGCCGGCATATGCTCGGCCTGTTCCATGGGCGTCCCGGCGCCCGGGCCTGGCGGCGCATTCTGACTGTGGAGGGCGTCAAGCCAGGGGCTGGGCTTGAGGTGGTGGACGCCGCCCTGGCCGCTGTCGCCCAGGCCCGCGAGGCCCGGGACGCCGCCTAGAGATCCCCCAGCTCCTCGCGGGTCATGAAGACCGCCGCGGGACCGTAGCCGGCGACCTTGGCCGCCAAGGCCTGTGAGACCGCTTGCGGCGGGCGCCAGCCTTGCCGAATCCAGAACGGCGCGGCGCCCTCAACCGCGATCAGTTCCGAACGCGCCAGGCCGAGGGCGCGCGCCGCGTCGCGGCCCGCTGACAGCAGGGTGCGGGCCAGGCCCAGGCCACGGGCGGCCTCGGCCACCGAAAGGTCATGCACATACCAGCACTCGGCGGGCGTCCCGGCCGCGAGCAGGGCGTCCACCGGCGGCGGGTCGCCGGCCGCCCAGGGGTGGCTGACCAGGTAGCCGGCCAGGCCGGACTTGCTCCAAGCGGTCAGGTTCAGGCCTGGCGCCAGGGCCATGCGGCTCAGGAAGGCGGCCTCGGAGTCGTGCAAGGGCGGGGGATAGCCGCGGCACTGGAGGTCCAGGACGGCGTGCAAGTCCTGCGGCGCCATGGGGCGCAGGACGAGGCTGTCCATCAGGGACGCAGGATCAGGGAGGTGCGGGTGGCCTCGAAACGGGTCAGCCGCCCCAGATAGCTCATGCCCAGCAGCGAGGTCTCCAGACCCTTTTCGATCACCAGGGCGTCCACATCGGCCACCCGGGCGCCGGCGACCGAAATGGCGCTCAACTTCACCACCGCCGCCCGGGCCTCACCCGAGGCGGTCATCACCTTCTGGCGATAGTCGAGCTTGGCGGGATCAAAGCCCAGGCGCTGAGCGTCTTCCAGGGTCAGCGCCACCGCCGTGGCGCCGGTGTCCACCAGGAACCGCACCCGCGCCCCATTGACGTCAGCCTCAGCCCAGTAGTGACCGTCGCTGGCCTTGCTGATCGCCGCGCTCTGGCCCACAGCCATCGGCGGCGGCGCCTCGCGCAACGTGGCCACGAGGGCTGAGGCGCCCCGGGACGGATCTAAAGCGACGACCGTCTGAGCCGCACCGACGGCCGAGACGGCCGCCACAAGGGTCAGCATTGCAAACTTGAGCATTTCGACACCCGCCTCACCAAAGGCATAACGGCCATTTCGGCCTTGTTGTGAGGCCACCTTAGGGCGCGCGGGTTTGCATCCGGTGAATCGGTCGGGCCGGCGTGCGGTTTCAGAACATGGCGAGCTTTTCCGGCGCGATCTGGGCGCGGCGGCCCGGCAGTTCGGCCATCAGGGTCTCACGGGTCACCGCCGGCATTTTCGCCCAACTGGCGACTTCGACCAGGGTGCGATAGCAGCCCAGGCACAGTCCGCTGGTCCCGTCGATGACGCAGACCTTTATGCAGGGCGTGACGATGGGCGGCGGGGGCTTGTCAGTCATGGCGGCAAGATTAGGCCGTGGACCGGCCTGCCGCTAGCCGGCATCAGTTCCCGCTGAGCGCATCAGCGTTGCTCATGAAAATCATGTAATAAATCACCATTACGTATATTTAATCTATATCTCTCCACCTTTCCAAAGGTTCATTTGAGTTCTTACCCTCGGCGTATCAAATTGTTATCATTGATTTCGAGGGAGAAACATCATGAAGTTCGTCGCCGTTGTTGCCGCCGTCTCTGCTATCGCCGCCGCAGGCTCCGCCAGCGCGCTAGAGATGAAGGATATGGAGTATCTGCAAGCTGTCCGCTGTCATGCCCTGGCCGGTTCATCCCTGATCCAGGCTGACACCAGCGCCATCAACGCCCTGGTCCGCAACCAGACCTATGGTCGGACCCCCTATGTCCAGGAGCGGGCCAAGACCGAGCGCAGCCGCGCCGCCCGGCAGGCCAGGTCCTCCGACGAGGCGGTTCAGGCCCAGGTCCGCGGCGAGGTCGCCGGCGCCTGCCAGGCTTGGCTCGGGGGCGAGGAAGGCGTGAAAGCCGCCCGCGCCTCGGCGCCCTCCGCCGGCTGAACTGCGAACGTTCCATCTGTCGCCTGCCTCGGGCGCGCCCTCCCCTGGGCGCGTCCGCTTTTTTGGGCGGATCACCGGAACCAAGCCCATAAAGTCCGCCTTATTGCCAGGATGCGCTAGGCCGTGCATGAGCCGGAGGCGATGAGCATTCTGACCCCGGGCGATACATGCTGGCGGCGTGAATCCGCCGGGCGGGCGGCCTTCCTGGTGGACACCGAGGCCTATTTCAACGCCTTGGCCGAAATCCTGCCCAAGGCTCAGAAGTCGATCTATCTGCTGGGCTGGGGGTTTGATCCCCGGACGCGCCTGGCGCCGGACGGGTTTGACGGACCCGATGATCCCGATGAGATCGGACGCATCCTCGTCGAGCTTTCGCGGCGTCGCCCGGAGTTGGATATCCGGCTGCTCATCTGGAAGTCGGCCTTGCCGATCAGCGCCAGCCAGAATTTCTTTCCTCACCGGGGCCGGCGTTGGTTCCACGACACGACGGTCCAGCTACGTCTGGACGAGTCCGTGCCTCTCGGCGCCTGTCATCATCAGAAGGTCCTCGTGGTCGACGACGCGGTGGCCATATGCGGCGGCGGCGATATCTCTGTCGATCGCTGGGATACCGCCGCCCATCTTGACGACGACCAGCGCCGGATCATGCCCGATCAGGAATGCCACGACCCTCGCCATGAAGTGATGTTGATGGTCGATGGCGCAGCCGCCAGCGCCCTGGGGGACCTGTTCCGGGCCCGCTGGCGGCGCTCAGCCGACGAGGTGGTGCCCAAGGCGGCGCCTTCGACGGCCGATCCTTGGCCCACGCGGGTCCCGGCGCACATGCTGGACGTGGATGTGGGGATCGCCCGCACCGAGCCAGCCTGGAAACGCGATCAGATGGTGGAGGAGATCCGCCGGCTCACCCTGGCCTCGATCTTTGAGGCCAAGGACCTGATTTACCTCGAGAACCAGTACTTCACCTCACCCATCTACGCCGAGGCCCTGGCGGCCCGTCTGACCGAGCCCAATGGTCCTGAGGTGGTGATGATCTCCACGGGATACAGCCCCAGCTGGTTCGACCGGCTGACCATGGACCAGGCGCGCAACAACATGCTGTGGCGCCTCCAGGTCGCGGACATCTTCGGGCGGTTCCACGCCTATTGGCCTGTCACCAGGTCCGGCCAGGAGATCATCGTCCATTCCAAGGTGACCATCATCGACGACCGTCTGGCGCGGGTGGGGTCGGCCAATCTGAACAATCGCTCCGGTGGTTTCGACACTGAATGCGAATTGGCCATCGAGGCCAATGGCGAGGACGACCGCATGGCCATCGGCGCTCTGCGCGATCGGCTGGTCGGGCACTTTATGGGCTATACCGGCGATGCGGTGACCAAGGCCCGCCTGGAGCGGGGCGGCCTGGGCGCAGCCATCTCCGCCCTTAATCACGAGGGGCGATTACGGCCTCTTGGCCCGCGGGACATGACCACCCTCGGGAAGATGATCGCCGCCTTCCACATCGGCGACCCGGCCGATGTCGCCGACTCCTGGCGGATCTTCCGCCGTCGCGACCGGCTCTACGAGGCTTCCCGGCGGCTTAGCCAGACCATCGCCCAGGGCCGGCCCACGACAGCTCAGGCCAGTTCGAAATCCATAACCAGCGGCAGGTGATCGGACGCCATTCGGGTGACGGGATCATAGGGCGCAAAGACGTCCAGCACCTTGATCTCGTCGCTGACAAAGAGGTGGTCGATCCGCAGCACCGGCAACACCGAGGGAAAGGTCGCCGAGGGCGACTTCCTGATCGCGTGGCGCCGCGCTGGCCGCAGGACCTCGCTGAGGGTGCGATAGACCATGGATGCCGAGGTGACATTGAAGTCCCCTAGCAGGATGGTTGGACCCTGTCGGTTCGGGTGGCCCAACCAGTTTGGCCCTGCGAGCGCGGCGGCCTGATTCTGCTGTTCCCGGGGCACCAGGCCCAGATGCGTGTTGAAGATCTGCAGCTCACGACCGTCCAAGGTGACGGTGACCCACAGGGCGCCCCGGGGTTCCAGCTGCGAGACCCGGTCGTGGCCGGGCAGGGCGGCGGACTTGATCTTGCGTTCGGGGTGGCGGGTCAGAATGGCGTCGCCATAGAGTTCTTCCTCAACCGTCATGGCGGGGTGGAAGTGGAAGGCCATCTCCAGCCGTTGCGCGATCTCGTGCGCCTGGTCGACGCCATTGGTCCGCATCCGTCCGACATCCAGCTCCTGCAGGGCGACGATGTCGGGTTCGAGGGCGGCGATCACGTCGGCGACGCGCGCAACGTCGAGCCGTCGGTCGACGCCGACGCAACGATGGACATTGTAGGTGAGGATGCGGGGCATGGGCGGGCTGTTCTGCGCGTCCTGGGCGGTCCGGGCAAGATGCCGCAAACGATCTGATTGCGCCGGATATGTATTACGTTGACGTTAGCGTCATCTTTTCTCCCGCGCCCGGGACGCCTATTGTCCGCGCCGAGCGTCGGCGACACTCTCGCCGACCCAGGAGCACCCAGGGAGCGCCCCATGAATCTTGATTTCTCCCCCGAAGACGCCGCATTCCGTGAGGAGGTGCGGACCTTCATCGCCGAGAATTATCCCAAGGACCTGCGCGCCAAGCAGGACAGCGGCGAGCAATTGAGCAAGGACGACTATCTGGCCTGGCACAAGGTGCTGGCCAAGAAGGGCTGGGTCGCCCCCTCCTGGCCGAAAGAGTTTGGCGGGACCGACTGGACGCCGACCCAGAAGTACATCTGGTCTGAGGAACAGGCCCGCGCCGACACCATCGCTGTCTTGCCCTTCGGCGTCAGCATGCTGGCCCCGGTGATCTACACCTTCGGCACCGAAGAGCAGAAGAAGACGTTCCTGCCCGGCATCTACAACGGCGAAGTCTGGTGGTGTCAGGGCTATTCCGAGCCGGGCGCCGGTTCAGATCTCGCCTCGCTGAAGACCAAGGCTGAGCGGGTCAAGGAGGACGATGGCAAGGAGTACTACATCGTCAATGGCCAGAAGACCTGGACCACCCTTGGCCAGTTCGCCGATTGGGGCTTCTTCCTGGTCAAGACCGATCCGGACGTGAAGCCGCAGGCTGGCATCAGCTTCCTGCTGATCGACATGAAGAGCCCCGGCATTGAGGTTCGTCCGATCATCACCCTGGAGGGCGGCCACGAGGTCAATGACGTCTTCCTCGACAATGTGAAGGTCCCCGTCGAGAACCGCATCTTCCACGAAAATCAGGGGTGGACCTGCGCCAAGGCGCTGCTGGCCCATGAACGCTCCGGCATCGCTGGCGTGGCCCGGTCCAAGCGGGGCCTGGAGCGCCTGCGGGAGATGGCGACCACCGAGATGAGCGACCTGGGTGGGCCGCTGCTCACCGACACCTTCTTCAAGCGCAAGGTCGCTGAGCTCGAAATCGACCTGACGGCCCTGGAATTCACCGAGCTGCGCACGCTCGCGGGCGAGTCCAGCGGCAAGGGACCTGGTCCCGAATCCTCGATTCTCAAGATCAAGGGCACCGAGATCCAGCAGCGCCTGCAGGAACTTGCCCTGGAGGCCGCCGGCCACTATGGCGCGCCCTTCCTGCGGGACCTGGGTCACAACGCCAATATCGGCCCTAGCTATGCCGACGGCGTGGCCGGCGACTACTTCAATGGCCGTAAGACCTCGATCTATGGCGGCTCCAACGAGATCCAGCGCAACATCATCGCCAAGATGGTGCTGGGCCTCTGAAGTGAACACCGGAGACACCCCTCCCCCTTGCGGGGAGGGGCCTGCCTTCCGATCCGATTTCCAAATTTCCAAGCCTCTTCCCAGCGCGGGAGGGGCTCTGAATAGGACCACCCCATGGACTTCAGCTTCACAGACGAACAGTCGATGCTGCGCGACACGGTCGCGAGCTACCTGGCTGACAATTACGCCTTCGACGCCCGCCGGGCGGCGATCAAGAGCGAGGCCGGCTGGCGGCCTGAGGTCTGGAAGGCCTTCGCCGAAGAGCTCGGCATTCTCGGCGCGCCCTTTTCCGAAGAGCTGGGCGGCCTCGGCGGCGGTCCGGTGGACAACATGGTCGTCATGGAGGAGTTCGGCAAAGCCCTGGTCGTCGAGCCCTATATGGGCACGGTGGTCATCGGCGGCGGCTTCCTGAAGCACTCGGGCCATGCGGCGGCCCCGGACCTGATCGAGAAGGTCATCGCCGGCGACGCCATCTTCGCCTTCGCCTATGCCGAGCCCCAGGCCCGCTACACCTGGCAGGACCTGAAGACCACCGCGACCAAGGACGGCACGGGCTATGTGATCAACGGCCAGAAGTCGGTCGTCATCGGCGCGCCTTGGGCCACCCACCTGATCGTCACCGCCCGCACCGGCGGCGGCCAGCGCGACGCTCAAGGGGTCTCGGTCTTCCTGGTGGACAAGAACGCCAAGGGCGTCACCACCCGGGATTATCCCACGGTGGACGGCCAGCGCGCCTCGGAGGTCACCTTCGAGAACGTCTCGGTCGGCGTTGAGGCCTTGATCGGCGCCGAAGGCCATGGCCTGCCCCTGGTCGAGAAGGTCATGGACGAAGCCATCGCCGCCACCTGCGCCGAGGCCTGTGGCGTTCTGCGCCGCCTGCAGGAAGGCACGGTGGAATACACCCGCACCCGCAAGCAGTTCGGGGTTCCGATCTCGTCCTTCCAGGTGCTGCAGCACCGGATGGTGGACATGTTCATCCAGCTCGAACAGTCCATCTCCATGACCTACATGGCCACGATCCGTCTGTCGGAGGAGGCGCATGAGCGCGCCCAGGCGATCTCGGCCGCAAAGGTCCAGATCGGCAAGGCCTGTCGTTTCGTCGGCCAGAACGCCGTTCAGCTGCACGGCGGCATGGCCATCACCGATGAGATGGCCATCGGTCACTACTTCAAGCGCGCCACCATGATCGAAGGTGTGTTCGGCTCCACCGACCATCACCTGGCCCGCTATGAGGCCCTGTCCTTCGGCAAGGCCGCCTGAGGTTGAACCGCGCGCCGTCCGGTCCGCCGCCGGACGGCGCGCATTCGCCTTGCCTTGCGCCCGCGAAGCGCGCTTAAGGCCACATCATGGCCCTGCGCGACTTCGCCCTGATCGTCCTCGTCTGTCTCATCTGGGCGAGCAACAACATCATCTCGAAATATGTGGTGGCCGATCTCGCCGTGCCGCCACTGTTCTACGCCGCCGTGCGCTTCGCCCTGGTGGCGCTGATCACGCTGCCCTGGCTGTTGCCCATGCCGCGGCCCCGCTGGCGGCTGCTGGTGGTGGCCCTGCTGATGGGCGGCGGCAATTTCGCCCTGCTGTTCATCGGCCTGCAGACCGCCACCGCCTCGGCCGCCGCCGTCGTCATTCAGCTGGGCGTGCCCATCACCACGGTGCTGTCCATGGTCATGCTGGGGGAACAGGTGCGCTGGCGCCGGGGCATCGGCATCACCCTCACCCTGTCGGGCGCGCTGCTGGTCATGTGGGATCCGGGCGGCTTCGTGGTCTCCACCGGCCTGCTCTTCGTGGTCGCCGCCGCCTTCCTGGGGTCCCTCGGCGCGGTGATGATGAAGCAGATGGGCGGGGTCCGGCCCCTCCAGTTTCAGGCCTGGGTCGGCTTCGCCTCGGTCTGGCCCCTGGCGGCCCTGTCCCTCTGGCTCGAGCCTGGGCAGGTTCAGGCGGGGGTCGCCGCCGGCTGGCCCTTCCTGGTGGCGGTGGTGTTTTCGGC
>NZ_JAUSBZ010000017.1 GCF_030651755.1 Phenylobacterium sp.
TGGCCGCCGCCCTTGCCGCCATGATGACCGCCGTGATGGCCGCCATGGCCGATCACATAGCCGCCACGCACCGAGACCTGGGCTGACGCCCGGGCCGAGGCTGAGGCCTGGGCCGAGGCGTAGGACGAGCCGCCGCTGTTCACGATCATGTAGCCGCCGCCGCCATAGCCGCCCGAGGGGATCGGGCCGACCCCGCCTGTGTCGGCGAAGAAGCTCATGGGCAGGACCTCCCCATGGGCCGACCCACAGGACGACACGCAGGGCGCGCAGCAGGGACCGTAGACCGGCTGCGGATAGGGTGCTGGGCCATGATAGGGGGGCGCATATTGCCGCGGCCCATAGGCCGGCGGCGGATAGCCGTGATGCGGCGGTTGTGGGTGACCATGCGGCGGGTGGCCAAAGTCCTGCCGATAGGGGCCATATTCCTGGGCGTAGCCGCGGGTCCCGTAGGCGTCGCTCACCGTGGCCTGCTCATACCCATAGGTCTCGCTGTAGCCGGAACTGTGGTGATAGGTCTGGCCGCCATAGCCGCTGGAATAGCCGCCGGCCGCCGCCGGACAGGGATTGTGCGCCGGGCAGGCGGCGGCAACGCCGCCCATCAGCATCGCAAAGGTGAAACCGGCGATCAGGCGGTGGGACCAGGACATCTTACGCTCCAGATACAAAACTTAACGGAACGCTAACGCGCCAGGGTGGGCGGGCGCGAGTCCTTGCAAGTCCTGCGCGAGCTTGACCAGAGGGCTTTCCAGGTCAGGTCGAGGGGCCGCCGGCCCTAGAAGTCGACGGCGATCCCCTTGCGCTCCCAGTCGCCGAAGCGCGTGGGCTCCGGCCCCTTGGGGCCGCCCTCCTCGGGGGGCGGCTGCAGGGCGGCCTCGGCGTCGCGGCGGGCCTGGGCCTCTTCGAGGGCGCGGCGGGCGGCGGCCGTCAGGGACTTGCCGGGGGCCGCATTGGGGATCTGATCTTGGGACATCTTTGGGCTCGGTCGTCAGGCGGAAAGGCCGCCGCCAACCTAGTTAGTCACTGAACCGCCCGGGCGACAGGGACGCCGCGCCAGAGGCCGCCAAAAACCAGAGTTGTTCAGGCGGCGCCTGGGGCCTTGTCGCGTTCGTCGAACTTTGGTTTATGCGCCGCCACACGCGCCTGGGGGGCGATACGATGGGCGTGCTCGCCCTAAGCGCGAACGGAGATCTAGACGACGATGACCAGACTGTCGGTCGCCTTTTTTGGGTCGGCGGTGGCCTATGCCCTGATAGGCATGGTGATGGGTGTGTGGATGGGCGCTTCGGGCGACCACACCCTTTCGCCGGTGCACGCCCATATCAACCTGCTCGGCTGGGCGAGCCTCGCCCTGATGGGCGCCTTTTACGGACTGGCCGGAGACCTCGCGCCCCGACGCCTGGCCTGGGTCAATTTCTTCGTCTCCAATGTCGGCAATCTGATCTCGCTGCCGCTGCTGGCGCTGCTGCTGCTGGGCGACCGGAGCGTACTGCCGGTCATGGCGGTGGGGGAGGCCCTGATGGTGGCCGGGATGGGCGTCTTCGCGGTCGCCATCGTGATCGTGGCGCGCAAGGCGCCCTCAACAGCCCTCTGATCACATCAAGGCTTGCCTGAGGGCGGCTGAGCGGGCACCTCGCAGGCGGTGAACGACGACAATGATCTTGGCCTTCCCGCCCGGGGCGCAGCCCTCGACATCCTGACCGCCGCCCTGGCGCGACGCACCGGCCTGGAGGAGGCGATCTCCACGCCGGCCTTCGGCGCGCTATCGCCGAGGGACCGGGCCTTCGCCCGGGCCCTGGCCATGGCCACCCTGCGCCGGCTTGGCCCCATCGACCGGGCGCTGGACGCCAAGCTGGCCAAGTCGCCGCCGGACGGGGTGCGGCAGATCCTGCGGATCGGCGTGGCCCAGGCCTTCCTGTTGGACACCCCGCCCTTCGCCGCGGTGGCCACCAGCGTCGATCTGGCCGCCTCCCGCCGGGACACCGCGCCCTTCAAGGGCCTGGTCAACGCCGTCCTGCGGGGCCTGTTGCGCGAACCGCCGAACCTGGATGTTCCCGAAGCCTTGGCGCCGCCCTGGCTGATGGCCCGTTGGACCCAGGCGTTCGGCCCGGAGACCGCGCTCGAAATCGCCAAGGTGATCGCCCAGGAGCCAGCCACCGATCTCTCTGTTCGCGATTCCGCCACGGCCGAGGCCCTGGCGACTGAACTGGAGGCCGAGATTCTGCCCGGCGGCAGCCTGCGCACCGCCCGCCGGGGCGATCTGGCGACCTGGCCGGGGTTCGAGGCCGGCGCCTGGTGGGTGCAGGACGCCTCGGCCGCCATCCCCGCCCGCCTACTGGAGGCCGGTCCCGACCAGCAGGTGCTTGACCTCTGCGCCGCGCCCGGCGGCAAGACCCTCCAGCTGGCCGCCACCGGCGCCAGCGTGACGGCGCTGGACCGCTCGGCCGGCCGGCTCAAACGCCTGGCCGCCAATCTGGAGCGGATGGGGCTGAAGGCGGCCACTGTCACCGCCAACGCCACGGAATGGAAGGCGCCCGACCTGTTCGACGCCGTCCTGCTGGACGCCCCCTGCTCGGCCACCGGCACCTTCCGCCGCCATCCCGACGTCCTTTGGGCCGCGCGGCCGGCCGACATCGCCAGCCTGGCCGAGACCCAGGCCCGTCTGCTGGACGCCACCGCACCACGGGTCGCCCCCCAGGGTCGGCTGATCTATTGCGTCTGCAGCCTGGAGCCCGAGGAAGGCGAATCGCAGGTCGCGGGGTTTCTGTCTCGCCACCCGAACTTCGTCCTAGAGCCCATCGCCGCCGGAGAGGGCGGCGCGCCGGCCGCCAGCGTGCGCCCGGACGGAACCCTTCGCATCTTGCCCTTCCACAGCCCGGGCGGAACCGACGGCTTCTATGTCGCCCGCTTCCTGCGGCAGAGCTGAGCCCCGGCCGACCTGCGTCATCCCCGCGGCCGGCGGTCCTTGTGGCCGCCCCGCGGCTTGGGTTAAGTCCAGACGATGACGCGCACGCCTCTCATCGCCCCCTCCATCCTGGCCGCTGACTTCGCTCGCCTGGGCGAGGAATGCCGGGCCATTGAAGCCGCCGGCGCCGACTGGGTGCATATCGATGTGATGGACGGCCATTTCGTGCCCAACATCACCATTGGCCCTGATGTGGTGAAGGCGCTGAAGCCCCACGTCTCCATCCCCTTTGACGTGCATCTGATGATCGCGCCGGCTGACCCCTATGTGGAGGCCTTCGCCAAGGCCGGCGCCGACCTGATCAGCGTCCATCCCGAAAGCGGACCGCACCTGAGCCGGACGCTGCAGCTGATCCGCAGCCTGGGCTGCAAGGCCGGCGTGGTGTTCAACCCGTCCACCTCGCCCGCCGTCCTCGAGTCGATCATGGACCAGGTCGACCTGATCCTGGTCATGTCGGTCAATCCAGGCTTCGGCGGGCAGAAGTTCATGACCTCGCAGTTGGCCAAGATCCGCCGCCTGCGAGAGATGATCAACGCCACGGGTCGTGACATCCACCTGGAGGTTGATGGCGGCGTCACGCCAGAGACCGCCCCGCTCTGCCTGGAGGCCGGGGCCAGCGCCCTGGTGGCCGGCACCGCCGTCTTCAAGGGCGGCGCCAGCGCCTACGCCGCCAACATCACCGCCCTTCGGGGCGGGTGAGCGGGGCGCTCGTGGCCGGACAGCCTCCCCCGGCGCCGGCGCGAAGGCGTCTGCCTGGCCAGGTGTCCGCCCTGGCTCTGGCTGTGGGCCTGCGCCGTCAAATCCGCCGGGAGTGGGCGGGCTCTCCCCTGCATCGCTGGATCCTGGCGCGCCCCCGACCCGAAGGCCTCACCGGCGCGCCGCCTGACCCGCGCCCCGGTCGGGCCGAGAACGGCCGGCGCATCCTCCTCGGGGATTTCACCTTCGCCGGGGCCACCCTGCACGCCGGCCCCAAGGGCGACCCCTGGGACCGCCCCAATCCCAGCCGGCGCTTCGCCATCGCCCTGCACCGGTTCGACTGGCTGCGGGACCTGCTGGCGGTCGGCGAGAGCGGGGCGGCCGAAGGCCTGCGCCTGACCCTGACCTGGCGACGCACCTTTGGCCGTTGGAACGGCTTTTCCTGGGACCCCGAGGTGTTGGAGCGCCGGGTGTTCAACCTGGCCTGCGGGGCGCCGGCCATCTGCGCCGGAGCCTCGGACGCCGAGTCCAGCCAGATCGCCCTGGATCTCGCCCGACAGGCCCGCCACCTGCTGGCGGCGATCGATGGTCCCGTGCGCGCTGCCGAGCGGGCCTGCGCCGTGGCGCTGGCCGGCGCTGTCCTGGCCGGCGAGGCCGGCGACCGGCTGGTCGCCAAGGCCCTGGAGCGCCTGGTCAGGGCCCTGGCCGACACTGTCGAGGCCGATGGGGGTCACGCGTCCCGCTCCCCCCAAGCGGCGCTGCAACTGCTCCTGGACCTCCAGACCCTGGACGAGGCCTTGGTTCAGCGCGGGATCGCCCCGCCGGACGAGATGATGCGGGCCATCGACCGGCTCGTGGGGGCGGTGCGATTCTTCACCCTGGCCGATGGGGCCTTGCCGGTCTTCCAAGGGGGCGAGGCCCTGCGGCCGGCCCTGGTGGCCGCCGCCCGGGCCAGCGAGAACGACGCCGGCCGCACCCTGCCGACCTCCCGCAACGGCTATCAGCGCCTGGAGAGCCGCAGCCTGCAACTGGTCGCTGACGCCGCGCCGCCGGCGAGCGGCCCGTGGAGCGTCAGCGCCTGCGCCCAGCCCCTGGCCCTGGAAGTGCTGATTAGCGGTCGCCGGGCGATCACCAACTGCGGCTGGTCCCCCGACGCGGTAGGTCCCGAGGCCCTGCGTCTGGCCGATGCGGCCTCCACCGCCTCCCTCGGAGACCTGCCCTGCGGCGAACCGGTTCGCGGCCTGCAGGCACGGGCGCTGGGGCCTCGGCTGATCGGCGCCGACGCCGCCGTGGCGGCCCGCCGCCAGCAGGCCGACGGGGCGCTGTGGCTGGAAATGTCCCACGATGGGTGGGTCCGGCGGTTCGGCTTGCGCCACGAGCGACGGCTCTATCTGGACCTGGCCACCGACGAACTTCGCGGCGAGGACCGGTTCACGCCAGTGTCCGACGCGGCTCCGGGGGAGGATCCCCGGCGGTTCATCCCCTTCTCCGTTCGTTTCCACATCCACCCCGACGCCCGCGCCTCCTTGGCGAGGGACGGCAAGAGCGTCCTGATCAAGGCCGACGGAGAAGAGACCGGCTGGTGGCTGCGCAATGACGCCATGGAGGTGGCCATCGAGGCCTCGGTCTTCTTCCAGGAAGGCCAGGCCCGGCGGACCAGTCAGGTGGTGCTCCGCGGTCAGGTCCGGCAGGAGGCCGGCGCCCGTCTGCGCTGGAAGCTGGCGGCCGCCGAACCCTGGCCGCCCCCGCGGTGAGGCGGCGCATTGACTCCGATGATCGGGCGGCGCTACGAGCCCCCTGTCCTGCGTGACTGGCGAAAATCGAGGTGGGTGACCACCGGGGAGCCAGGACCTCATACGCCGCTCGCCTGGGCACGCCTCGTCACCTTTCCCGCCAGGAGACCGCCGTGCCCGCCGCCCCCGACTTCCCCGCCGCCCCCGACGCCGTCAAACCTGTCCGCGCCCTCTTGTCGGTCTCCGACAAGACCGGCCTGGTGGAGGCCGCCCGGGCGCTCTCGGACATGGGGGTGGAGTTGGTCTCCACCGGCGGCACCAAGGCGGCCATCGCCGCGGCCGGTCTGCCGGTGAAGGACGTCGCCGACCTCACCGGATTCCCGGAAATGATGGACGGCCGGGTCAAGACCCTGCACCCGGTGGTGCATGGGGGCCTGCTGGGGGTTCGGGACGCTGATCACCACGCCCAGGCCATGGCCGAGCACGGCATCGGCCCGATCGATATCGTCTATGTGACCCTCTATCCCTTCGAGCAGACCGTGGCCGGGGGCGGCGATTTCGCGTCCTGCGTCGAGAACATCGACATCGGCGGGCCGGCCATGATCCGGTCGGGCGCCAAGAACCACGGATACGTCGCCGTCTGCACCGAGCGCGCCGACCTGGAAGAGGTGATCGAGGCCCTCAAGGCCGAGGGGTCCACGTCTCTAGCCCTGCGCAAGCGTCTGGCCGCCCGCGCCTATGCCCGCACCGCAGCCTATGACGCGGCCATCTCCCAGTGGTTCGCCGCGGAGCTGGAAGAGCAGGCGCCGCGCCGCCGGGCCTTCGCCGGCGAGCTGGTCCAGACCATGCGCTATGGGGAAAACCCGCACCAGGCCGCGGCCTTCTATTCTGACGGCTCGAACCGTCCAGGGGTGGCCAGCGCCACCCAGCTGCAGGGCAAGGCCCTGTCCTACAACAACATCGCCGACACCGATGCGGCCATCGAATTGGCAGCCGAGTTCGACCCCGCCGCCAGCGCGGCGGTGACCATCATCAAGCACGCCAACCCCTGCGGCGTGGCGCTCGGCGCTGACCTGGCCGAGGCCTATCACCGCGCCCTGCAGTGCGATCCAGTCTCGGCCTTCGGCGGCATCGTGGCGGTCAACCGCCGGCTGGACGCGGCCGCAGCCCGGGAAATCGTCAAGGTCTTCACCGAGGTGGTGGTGGCCCCTGAGGCGGACGATGAAGCCATCGCCATCTTCAAGAAGAAGAAGGACCTGCGCCTGCTGATCACCGGCGGCCTGCCCGATCCCAGGGCCGCCGGGCTCACCTGGCGGCAGGTGGCCGGAGGCTTCCTGGTGCAGGGCCGGGACAACGCCCACATCACCGCCGCCGACCTGAAGATCGTGACCAAGCGCCAGCCGACGGAGGCGGAGCTGCGCGACATGCTGTTCGCCTTCACCGTGGCCAAGCATGTGAAGTCCAACGCCATCGTCTATGCCCGCGATGGCCAGACCGCTGGCATCGGGGCGGGCCAGATGAACCGCAAGGACTCCGCTCGGATCGCCGCCCTCCGCGCGGCTGAGGCTGCGGAGACCGCCGGCCTGCCGGAGTCGCTCGCCAAGGGTTCGGCCTGCGCCTCGGACGCCTTCTTCCCGTTCGCCGACGGCCTGATCCAGGCCGCCGAGGCCGGGGCGACCGCGGTGATCCAGCCGGGCGGCTCGATTCGCGACGAAGAGGTGATCGCCGCGGCCGATGCGGCCGGCCTGGCCATGGCCTTCACCGGCGTGCGGGTCTTCCGGCACTAGGCCACTCTAAGTCTTGAGGGCGTTTCTTCCGATAACCGGATCCCCTTATCGGAACGCGCTTTGGCCGCTCAGCCCCCTGCTCGGACCGCCAGTTCGCGCAGGGCGCCGTGGGCGATGGTCAGCTTGGCGAAGGTCCAGCCTCCTGGCGCGGCCTCGATCTCTCCCATGGTGCGACCTGCGGCGGCCACAGTCTCGTCGTGGATTTTCGCCCAGACCTTGATCGCGGTCTCGGCGGCCTGGGAGTCTGCGCCGGCTCCGGCTCCACGGGCCTTGGCCATCACCGCCTTGGCCACGATGGTCTGTTCGCCCAGCAGGTCCTCCACCAACCTTCGAACGGCGGTCCGTTCGAAGATGTCCCCGGCCGAGTGGCTTCCGGCGGCGGCCCGCAGCCGGTCAAAGCCAAACATCTCGCCCACCTTGTGATGCAGCCGGGCGACGTTCTCCACTGGCCAGCTTGAAACCTCAGCCAGGTCGGCGAGGTCGGCGGCCACGGTCAGGGGCTGCAGCTCGACCACGGCCTTGGCCATGTCTGCGGGGGCGCCGGCGGCGGTCAGCCGGTCGGCCAGAGCCTCCAGATCAGCGCGCTCCACCGGGGTCAGCACCTCCGGCGCCAGGGCCTTCAGCGCCCGGGCGGGCTTGGCGTAGCGATCGATCAAGGCGCTGACCCCCTCGCCCTGGCGGAAGGCGCGGCGGGCGAACCAGAAGGTCAGGCCGCGCAACTGACGGGCCACCTGGCGCAACAGCAGCAACTGGGCGTGCGCGGGGACCTGATGGTCCAACGCCTCGATAGACTCCCAGAGGGGCGCCACGCCCAGCACCGCGCGGGCGGCCTCATAGCCCACGAAGAAGGCCCGGGCGTCGCAGCCGGCCGCAGCCATCAGGCGGCTGGGGAAACTGGGGCCACAGCGGTTGACCACGTCATTGGCCACCACCGTGGCGATGATCTCCCGGCGCAGCCGGTGGCGACGCATTTCGGGCGCGTAGCGCATCAGGGGCGCGGGGAAATAGCCCTCCAGCACCTGTTCGAACCAGGGGTCGTCTGGAACCTCGGTTTCGACCATTTCGCGGAACAATTGGATCTTGCCATAGGCCATCAACACCGCCAGTTCGGGTCGGCTAAGGCCCAGCCCGGCGTCGGCCCGCTCAGTGAGGGCCAGGGCGTCGGGCAGCCCCTCCACGGCCCGGTCCAGGCGGCCCATGGACTCCAGGCGCGTCATGAAGCGGGCGTGGGGCTCCAGTTCGCCGACGGCGTCCAGCTCCAGCAGCGACAGCGCCTGATTCTGATCGTAGTTGTGCTCCAGCACATGGGCGGCCACGTCGTCGATCATCGAGCGCAGCAGCATGTCGCGATCAGGCCGGGTGAGGTCGCCGGCCCGCTCGACCATGCCGGTGAGGATCTTGATATTGACCTCATGGTCGGAGGAATCGACTCCGGCCGAATTGTCGATGGCGTCACTGTTCACTCGACCACCGGATTCGGCGAAGGCGATCCGGGCGGCCTGGGTCAGACCCAGATTGGCGCCCTCGCCCACCACCCGCACGCGCAGGTCCTGGGCGTTGATCCGCAGGGCGTCATTGGCCTTGTCGCCGACATCGGCATGGCTCTCGGCCGCGGCCTTCACATAGGTGCCGATGCCGCCGAGATAGAGCAGCTCGGCTTTCGCTTTCAGGATGGCGCTGATCAGCTCAATGGGGGTCAGGCTCTCGGCGTGGACATCCAGGAGGCTGCGAACCTCGGGGCTGAGCGGGATCGATTTCTGGCTGCGGGGGAAGACCCCGCCGCCCGCTGAGATTTTCTCCCGGTCATAGTCGTCCCAGGACGAGCGCGGCAGGGCGAACATGCGCTCGCGCTCGACAAAGCTGGCCTCGGGATCGGGATTGGGATCGAGGAAGATATGGCGGTGGTCGAAGGCCGCCTGCAGACGGATCTGCCGCGACAGCAGCATGCCATTGCCGAACACGTCCCCGGACATGTCCCCGACGCCGATGACGGTGAAGGGCTCGGCCTGGATGTCCTTGCCCAGCTCCCGGAAGTGGCGCTTGACCGCCTCCCAGGCCCCCCGGGCGGTGATGCCCATCTCCTTGTGGTCGTAGCCCGCCGAACCGCCCGAGGCGAAGGCGTCGCCGAGCCAGAAACCATAGGACTCGGCCAGTTCATTGGCGATGTCCGAGAAGGTGGCCGTACCCTTGTCCGCGGCGACCACCAGATAGGGGTCCTCCCCGTCATGGGCCACCACGCCCTTGGGGGCGATCACCTGGCCTTCGGGGGTCAGGTTGTCGGTGATGTCCAGCAGGCCGCGCAGGAAGGTCTTGTAGGCCTCGATCCCGGCCGCGCGGACCGCATCGGGACTCCCACCGACGGGAAGGGCCTTGGGATAGAAGCCGCCCTTGGCGCCCACCGGCACGATGACGGCGTTCTTCACCTGCTGGGCCTTGGCCAGGCCGAGCACCTCTGTGCGGAAATCATCCCGGCGGTCGGACCAGCGCAGACCGCCCCGGGCCACGGGGCCAAAGCGCAGGTGGACGCCCTCGACCGTGGTCGACCAGACATAGATCTCGCGATACGGCTTGGGGGCCGGCAGATCGGCCAGATCCTCGCTGGCCACCTTGAAGCTGATGAAGGGTGCCGGCCGGCCGTCGTCCCCGGTCTGGTAATAATTGGTGCGGAGGATCGACTGGACCAGCAGGGCGATGCGGCGCAGCACCCGGTCGTCGTCCAGACTCTCGACCAATTGCAGGGCCTCGGTGATCTCGTCCATCACTGCGGCCGCCTGGGCCTGCCGTTCGCCAAGGTCGGCGCGGACGGCGGGGTCAAAGCGCGTGCGGAACAGGTCCAGGATCAGGCGGGTGACTCCGGGCCGGCGGCTCAGCGCCTCTTCCTGCAGGCGCTGGGACGGATCCAGGCCCGTCTGCTGGCGATAGCGGGCCAGCGCCCGGACCAGGGCGGCCTCCCGCCAGCTGATGGATAGCTCCAGCACCAGACGGTTGAAGCCGTCATTCTCCGTCTGGCCGGTCCAGACGGCGACGAAGGCCTGCTCGAAACAGGCCTTGACGTCCTCGAACACCAGATCAGCGCCCCGGGGATCATCGAGCTCGAACTCGTGGACCCAGACCGGCCCGGCGCCGACCCGGCGAACCGGATAGCCGGCCTCGGCCATGGCCTTGAGGCCCATGCTCTCCAGGATCGGCAAGACGTCGGCCAGGGGGGCCGGATCCATGGGACGATAGAGCTTGAAGCGGAAGTTTCGGGTGGTGTCTCCGTCGCGGCGGAAGGCCCGCACCCGCACCACCTCATCGGCCGACAGGTCGTCGATCACCGCCACATCGGCCAGGGCCTCGGCGGCGTCATAGCGATCACGATAGCCGGCCGGAAACGCCCCATAGTAGCGTCCCAGCAGGTCGCCCGTGACCTGCGCCGGGCGGTCCAGATCGCGCACGGCGGCCTCGAAACGATCCTCCCATGTGCGCGCCGCCTCGGTGATCTCAGCCTCAACGGCGGCCAGGTCCGGCTCGCGCTTCTGGCCGGCGGTGAAGCCGATGATGAAATGCACCCGCGCCAGGGGGGAGTCCGAGAAGCTCGGATAATAGGCCGAGACCCGGCCCCCATAGGCCTGAGCCAGAAGTTGGCCGGCCCTGATCCGCAGGTCGGAATCGTAGCGCTCCCGCGGCACGAACAGCAGGATCGAGCAGAACCGGTCGAAGGGGTCGCGGCGCTCGAACAGGCGCACCCGGGGCCGGTCGTGGAGATGCAGGACACCGAGCGCATTGGTCAGCAGCTCGTCCTCGGTCATCTGGAAGAGTTCGTCGCGGGGATAGTTCTCGACGATGTTCTTCAGCCGCTTGGCGTTGTGGCTGCCCGGCGCCTTGGCGGCCCGGGACAGGGCCCCGGCCGCCTTGGCCCGCACCAGGGGGACCGCGGCCACCGCCTGATCATAGGCCTCGGCGGTGAACAGGCCGACAAACCGCACCTCGCCTGAGGGGCGGCCATCCGGGCCGTACCGGCGCACCCCCACATAGTCCATATAGCCGCGCCGGTGGACCCGGGAGCGCATATTGGCCTTGGCGACGGTGACCGCCGAGTCATCCTCCAGCCGCCTCGCCAGCTGGGCGGTGAGCACGGCCGGCTCGTTGGTCCGCCGCAGGACCCGTTGCTGCGGGTCGCGCAGGACGCCCAGCCCATCCTGCGGCTGAAAGAGCGGCTCCTCAGAGGCGTAGTCGCCACCCTCGGCGCGGGGGTATTCGTAGATCCGCGCGCCGAGAAACACGAAGTGCTCAGTGTGCAGCCAGCGGAGGAAGGCCAGTTCCTCTTCCCGCTGCGGCGTGTGCGGCGCAAGGGCCTCCAGTTCGGAGACGGTTCGCCCCATCAGGTCGAGCATGGCGGGGAAATCAGCCACGGCGGCGCGGGCGTCCGACAGGGCCGCGCGCAGCCCGCTCAGCAGCGCCTCCTCGCGATCAGGACCGATGCGATCGACGAAGACCTGGATCATCGACTCCCGACGGAGCGTCCCTTGCGCATTGCGCAGGCCCTTCTCGTCCCGAGGCGCCTGGACCACCGGATGGAACATCGCCCGGACCTGGAAGCCCTGCTCGGCGATCTCCCCCATGACGCTGTCCACCAGGAAGGGGGCGTCCTCCTGGACGATCTCCACCCGATCCAGGTCGGCGAGGGGCGCGGCGTCCGAGCCGCGGACGGCGCGGGCCACCCTTATGATCGGCGACAGGCCGCGGCGTTTGTCGGCGAACCGCCAGAACTCGGCCAGATTGGCGGCCAGGTCATCCAGGTCGAATTCCGGCAGCTCGGACGGGACCACGTCCTCGGCCGCCTGGGTCGCAAAGGCCTGCAAGGCGTGGTCTTCGGCGAGGCCCGGCCCCAGGCGGGCCAGCAGCTTGTCGGCCAGGACACGGCCCAGCTCTTCCGGTGTCGGGGTGGGGGACGTGCTCATGCCAGGCTCCAATTCAGCAGAACGCCGCCGGAGGAGAGAGTCCGGCGGCGCCTGGTTCCGACGGGGGGGTCCGTCGAAACCCTGGGGGCTCGCCGTATCGGCGTCCCATGCGGGGCGATACGACGAAGCCGGGGGCGGGCGACCCCCGACAGGACTTCAGATAGGTGCTCAAGCGTCAAAGGGAAGACCCGTCATCCACACATCCCGCAGCTCCGAGGTCGGGGCCGATCATCGCGAACCGCCTGGGCGGCCGGAGAAGATACGGGAAAAGCCTGCTGATTCTCTGAGACTGTCCTTTGCCCCGTCGTCGCCGTCAACGGGTCTGCAAATCGGCGCCGCCTTGCCAGCCGGGTTCGGCATTTTCATGCCTGAAACTCTGGAAACCCGGGTCGACTGCGCCTCGCACGCCCTTTGGACGCGGTGCGCCGGCCATGGCTGGTCCAGGCGCGCGCGGGTCGCTAGCTTGAGTGTCGAAGCAAAGGGACCAGGGTCATGGGGCGTACGATCACAGAGGCCGAAGCAGGGGTGCTTGTCGGTCTGGGGGGCGGCGAGCGGCTGGCCCTGCGCCTGGACCGCGCCAACCGCCATGGGCTGGTGGCCGGGGCGACGGGAACGGGCAAGACCGTGACCCTGCAGATCCTGGCCCAGGGCCTGTCGGACGCCGGCGTGCCGGTCTTCGCCGCCGATGTGAAGGGCGATCTGTCCGGCGTGGCCATGGCCGGGAGCCCCAATGAGAAGCTGCTGGCGCGGGCCACCAAGATGGACCTCGACCTGCCCAGCCTGGCGGCGCCGACCGTGTTCTGGGACCTGTTTGGCGAACAGGGCCACCCCATCCGCGCCACGGTGTCGGAGGTCGGCCCCCTGTTGCTGTCGCGGATGCTGGAGCTGAACGACGTCCAGGAAGGCGTGCTCACCGTCGCCTTCCGGGTGGCCGACGAGGAGGGCCTGCTGCTTCTGGACCTGAAGGATCTGCAGGCGGTGCTGGGCTTTGTCAGCGAGAACGCCGCCGATATCAGCGCCCGCTATGGCGCCGTGGCCAAGACCAGCCTCGCGGCGATCCGGCGCAAGCTGCTGGTGCTGGAAGATCAGGGGGCCGCAGGTTTCTTTGGCGAGCCGGCGCTGGCCCTCTCGGACCTCATGCGGGTGGACGGCTCTGGCCGAGGCCATGTGAACATCCTGGCCGCCGACCGGCTGATCAATTCGCCCAGGCTCTACGCCACCTTCCTGCTGTGGCTGCTGTCGGAGCTGTTCGAGGAGCTGCCGGAGGTGGGGGATCCGGAAAAGCCCCGCCTGGCTTTCTTCTTCGACGAGGCGCACCTCTTGTTCCGCGACGCCCCCCGGGGCCTGCTGGAAAAGGTCGAACAGGTGGTGCGGCTGATCCGCTCCAAGGGGGTGGGAGTCTATTTCGTCACCCAGAACCCGGCCGATATTCCCGACAGCGTGCTGGGCCAGCTGGGCAACCGCATTCAACACGCCCTGCGGGCCTATACGCCGGCCGACCAGAAGGGCTTGCGGGCGGCGGCGCAATCATTTCGCACCAATCCCGATTTCGACACCGCTGAGGCGATCCAGGGGCTGGGCGTGGGGGAGGCCCTGGTCTCCCTGCTGGATGAAAAGGGCGCGCCCTGCGTCGTCCAGAAGACGCTCATCCGACCGCCAGCCTCGCGCCTGGGACCGGCCACGCCGGCCGAGCGCGACGCATTGATGGCGCAGAGCCCCGTTCGCGGCCTCTATGACAGGACCCTGGACCGGGAGTCCGCCCATGAGATGCTGCAGAGGCGCGCCCAGGCGGCCGCCGCCCCGGCTCGCCCCCCCGCCCGGGGCCCATCAGCCCCCAGTGCGCCCACAAGCCGTCGCAGCAGCGGCGGCGGAAGCAACCGCCAGGGTCTGGGTGAGGCCTTCACCAAGTCGGTCCTGCGCACGGTCGGCAGTCAGATCGGGCGGGAAATCGTCCGCGGCGTGCTGGGGGGACTTCGGCGGCGCTAGGGCGTCATGGCTTGAGCGCTGTTAACCGTGAGACCGGTTCCACGCTTACGGAACGTGGCCTAGCCGCCGGCGGCCTGCCGCACCGCTGAACTGAGCTGTTCGGCGCGGAACGGCTTGCGCAGGATCGGCCAGGCCTCCGCCTCCTCGGGGTCATCGAGGGTCTCGCCGCTATAGCCTGTGGCCAGGACCACGGGCAGGTCGGGATGGTCCCGTCGCAACTGCCGCGCAAGATCGACCCCACTGACTCCACCGGGCATGACGATATCCGACAGGACCAGGTCGAAGTCGACGCTGCGGCCCAGGCGAGCCAGGGCTTCGGCCCCGGTGGTCGCGGTTTCGACCTGGCAGCCCAGGTCGTTCAAGAGGCCCTCCGTGACGGCACGGACCGCATCGTCATCCTCCACCAGCAGGATCCGCAGGCCGCCGATGACCGGCTCGGCCGCCTGATCCTCGGCGTCCAGCGCCAGGACGCCAGCGACCTCCGCGGCGGGCAGATAGAGATTGATGGTCGAGCCCTCTCCCGGCGCGCTCTGGATATCGACCCCGCCGCCGCACTGGCGGATGAAGCCATAGACCTGGGCGAGCCCAAGGCCGGTGCCCTTGCCGGTCTCCTTGGTGGTGAAGAAGGGCTCGAAGACATGTTCGAGCACGTCGGGCGCCATGCCGGCCCCGGTATCGGCGACACTCAGACGCACATAATTCCCCGCCGGGGTCTCGCGCACCTGATCGGCGTCCAGTCGCACCCTGCGGACCTCGATCCGGATTTCGCCTCCGGCGGGCGTGGCGTCGGCGGCGTTGACCACCAGGTTCAAGATGGCGGCTTCGAACTGGGCGGCGTCCAGGCGGGCGGCCCCGACGTCGGCGGCGCAGTCGATGACCAGATGGATCGCCTCACCAGCCGCCCGACGCACCAGGGGCTCGATCTGCTCGATCAGCGGGGCGACCGCCAGATTGTCCAGGCGCAGCTCCTGGCGGCGGGAAAAGGCCAGCAACTGGCGGGTGAGACGCTCCCCCCGACGTCCGGCCGCCAGGGCGGCGGCGGCCAGACGCTCCACCCGCGTCTGATCGGCGGGGTTCTTCAGAATCATGTCCAGCCCGCCGATTACGACGGTCAGAAGATTGTTGAAATCGTGGGCCACGCCCCCCGTCAGTCGGCCCACCGTCTCCAGGCGCTGGGCCTGGGCCAACGCCGCCTCGGTGCGGGCCTTGGCCTCGAGGCTGGCCTCCAGGTCGCGGGTGCGCTGGGCGACACGGACCTCCAGGTCCTGCTGGGCCTCCAACACCTCGGTCACGTCGGAGGCCGAGCCGAACCAACGCCGGACCTCGCCGTCGGGGTCGAGCAGAGGCGAGGCGCGGCCATGGAACCACCGGAAGGCGCCATCGGCCCGGCGCAGGCGGAACTGCGGGGCGAAGGGCAACAGGTTCTGGACCGCCTGCCTCCAGGCCTCGGCCACGGCGTCGCAGTCTTCCGGGTGCACCACGGCCAACCAGCCGTCGCCGAGGGGATCGCCCGGCGCCTGACCGGTGAAGTCGAACCACTGGGAGCTGGCGAAGGTCCATGCCCCCTGAGCGTCGCTGACCCACATGAGCTGCGGCAGCGACTCGACAAAGGCCCGCACCCGCGCCTCTCCCTGGCGCAGGGCCTGGACCGCCATCCTCTGTTCCGTGACATCCCGGAACGTCGCCGCGACGCCGACGCCGACCCGCATGACGCTGGACCTTAGCCAATGCTCCTGGCCATCGATGGTCCGCCGGACCTCCACTTCGTCAGCCTCGTCCTGGCTCAGGCCCGATCGCAGGCGTTCGAACATCGCCTGTCCCGTGTCGTCAGGGAAAACCTCCAGCACCCGCCGGCCGACCAGGGTCGAGACGCCGCTCGGCGCCATCCGATCGGCGGCGGTGTTGGCGTAGATCCAGACGAAGTCGACGACCTCGCCATTTTCCCGAACCGGATCGAGGATGACAAAGCTGTCCTTGGCCGCCCGCTGGGCGATGCGGAAGCGCTCCTGGACCGCGGCGCCCCGCTGGATCGCCACCCTCAGCGGCTTGGCCAGGGCGACGGTCAGGCCCCCCGTGAAGATGAAGAGTCCCACCGAGACCGGCAGGGTGGCGCCGGCCCGGGCCTCCGCTGGCCAGAGCACCGCGGCCACCAGGGCGCTGAGGGCCACCGCGCTCAGCCCGCCTCTGGCCCCGGCGACCACCGTGGCGAAGATGATCGCCGGGTAATAGATCATGAAGGCTGGCGGTCCGGTCAGGACCAGCTCGAGGACGCCCTGCACCGCTGACGAGGCGGCCACGGCGCCCACGACCATGCTGTAGGCGATCGCGGGCCGCTCGATGGCTGTCGCGAAGCGTTGGGCCCAGGTGGCCATCATGGCTGGACGCACCCCCAGTGAGGGCTCTTGCTACTCAAGCCCCCACTGTGGCGCAATGTCGCAGCCGGGGAAACCCCGGCCGTGATCAAACCCTTAGCGCGGCGGCATGCGGATCGCGCCGTCGAGGCGGACATGCTCGCCGTTGAAGTAGCCGTTGCGGCACATCTCCACGGCCAGGGAGGCGTATTCCTCGGCGTTGCCCAGGCGCTTGGGGAAGGGCACCGAGGCGGCCAGGGCGGCCTTCACATTCTCTGGCGCGGCGTTCATCAGCGGGGTGTTGAAGATGCCCGGCAGGATGGTGTTGACCCGCACGCCATCGTTCATCAGGTCCCGGGCGATGGGCAGGGTCATGCCGACCACGCCGCCCTTGGACGCCGAATACGCCGCCTGGCCCACCTGGCCATCCACCGCGGCGACGGACGCCGTATTGACGATCACCCCGCGCTCGCCGTCCTCCAGGGGCTCCAGGGAGAGCATGCCCTGGGCCGACTTGGCCACGCAGCGGAAGGTGCCGATCAGGTTGATCTGAACGATCTTCTCGAAGATCGCGATCGGATGGGACCTGGCCTCGCCCGTGGTCTTGTCGCGGCTGGCGGTCTTGGCCGCAAAGCCGGTGCCGGCGCAGTTGATCAGGATCCGCTCCTGACCATGGGCGGCGCGAGCCTTTTCGAAGCCGGCCTCGACCGTGGCGTCGTCTGTGACATCGACCTTGCAGAACACCCCGCCGACATCCTTGGCGACCGCTTCGCCCTTGTCAGCGTTCATGTCGAAGATAGCGACCTTCACCCCATGGGCGGCCAGGGCGCGGACGGTGGCCTCGCCGAGGCCGGATGCGCCGCCGGTGACGACCGCGGCGACAGAGGAATCAAGTTTCATGGACGCTACGCCTCCTGATGCGTTTAATGGTGCAACCTGAAACTGGCTTAACCTGATGACCGCGCGGACCAAAGCATCACCCCACGTCAAGACCGGCGGATTTAATCCGGCCGAGGCTCTGGACCCGAAACGGGCCCTGGTTCCGGCGGTGATCAAGGTCAATGAGGAGCGGGTGCGAAAGGGCTTCTGGCCCAAGATCGTCCGCACCGCCGCCAAGATCCCCTTCGCCTCAGAGGCGGTCGCCGTGTGGTTCTGCGCCCGCGATCCGGCCACACCCAGCGCGGCCAAGGGCATGATGCTGGCGGCGCTGGCCTATTTCGTCATGCCCGCCGACGCCATTCCGGACGTCCTGGCGGTAGTGGGGTTCACCGATGACGCCGCCGTGTTCGCGGCCATGCTGACCCTGGTCGGGCGATATGTGAAACCGCGCCACCGGGTCGCGGCCCAGGCCTTCCTTGACCGGCAGGCCCAGGATGGCGCCGAGATCTAGATCTCCGTGGCCGCCTTCTGTCTGGCCTTGCGGGAAATCTGCTGCTCGCGCCAGGTGATGAACAGGGTGGAGACCACCACCACCGCCGCGCCGGTCAGGGTCCAGATCGTCGGAAGCTCATTGAACAGCAGGAAGCCGGCTCCGGCGGCGAACACCAGGCGGATATAGTCGATGGGGGCCATGGCGCCGGCGTCACCGATGGACATGCCCTTGATGTAGAAACCCTGGGTCAGGGTTCCGACCACCCCCATGACGCACAGCAGGAACAGGTCGAAGGGCTCTGGCCAGCGCCAGACGAAGAGCGCTCCGGGCAGGGCGAAGACCAGGCCCAGGGTCGCCGACCAGACCAGCAGCACCATCGGGCTGTGATCGCGGGTCATCACCTTCATGCCGGTGATGGTGAGCGCAAACAGGAAGGACGAGGCCAGCATGGCCGCCGCCGGCCAGCCGATGGCGAACTCGCCCCCGGCGCCGGGCCTGACCATGATCAGCACGCCGGCGAACCCCACCAGGGCCGCCCCGATGCGCATCGGTCCCACGGGCTCGCGAACGATGAAGAAGGCCAGCGGCACCAGCCAGAGGGTGCGGGTGAAGGACAGGGCGTTGGCGTCGGCGAGCGGCATCTTCTGGAAGGCGTAGAAGGACAGGATCATCCCCAGCGTGCCCGCCGCCGAGCGGAACAGCAGTATGCCCGGCCTTGTGGTGGCGAAGGCCGCCCCCCGTCGATTGATGATGAACGGAATCAGGATCACAAACCCCGCCACCTGACGGTAGAAGGTCTGCAGGGCCGCCGGATAATCGTCGCCGAGGAACTTGATCAGCGTCGTCATGACGGTGAAGCCCAGGGCCGAGGCGACCATCCACAGGGCGCCATGGACATTGGGGGCCAGGGGGGGCCGCGGCGCCTTGGTGTCGCTCAACCGCCCCGCCTCACGAGGCGGTCGCAGCCGGCGCAAAAGGGGAATCCTCGCCGAACATCTGCACGAAGGGCGAAGGCGAGTCCGTATCCCAGCTGTGGCGGCCGCCGACCGTGATGCCGCCGTCCACCACGAGGTGGGTCCCCGACACGAAGGCCGAGGCGTCTGAGGCCAGATAGAGGGCCGCCTGCGCGATATCGGCGGGCAGGCCGGCCTTGGGAACCGGCTGGACGCTGGCGGCGCCCTGTTCGACCCGGGCGGCCATCTGGTCGGCCACTTCGCGGGGCAGGCCCAGGGAGGCGCCGAAGATCGAGGTGGCGATCAGGCCCGGGCAGATGGCGTTGACCCGCACCTTCTGACGCGAGAGCTGGGCGGCGGCCACCCGGCTCATATGGATGACGCCGGCCTTGGCCGTGGAATAGGCGATCGGGCCAAAACCCGCCTGCAGGCCGGCGATCGAGGCGGTGTTGATGATCGAGCCGCCGCCGCGGGCGATCATCATCGGCGCGGCGTGCTTCATGCCCAGGGCCGGGCCGCGGACCAGGACGGAAAAGATCCAGTCCCAGCCCTCGGCGGTGACCTCGGTGATGGCCCCCATGCGGTCGGAGATGCCGGCGTTGTTGAACAGGATGTCGAGGCCGCCGAAGGCGCTGTCGGCCAGCTTCAAGGCGGCGACGATGTCATCCTCGGAGGTGACGTCGCAGTGGGCGTAGCGGACGGAATCGCCGAAGCGCGCCTCCAGCATGGCGCCCTTCTCGTCCTGGATGTCGGCGGCCACCACCTTGGCGCCCTCGGCGACGAACAGCTCCACCGCCCCCAGGCCGATGCCGGAGCATCCGCCGGTGATCACCGCAACCTTGCCCTCAAGACGACCGGCCATGACGCATCTCCCCTTTGGGCGCACGCACAGGCGTCGGCGCCTCATCTATGTGATCGACGATCACTAGAGCGCGTTCGGTAAAAGTGGAACCCGGTTTTACGGCTGGGCCGCGCTCAGACTCAGAGATTCCAGCGGGACAGGCGGCAGGGGACGATGCTTCCCCCGCCGCCGGGACCACCGTCAGTCGATGGTGACCACCACCTTGCCCATGGCCTTGCGGCTGGCCAGGTGAGCGATGGCGTCGGGGCCCTTGTCCAGGGGGAAGCGCTCGGAGACATGCGGCTTGATCTTGCCGGCCGCATAGAGGTCCAGCAGGTCCTTGACGCTCTGGGCGAAGGCCTCGGGATCCTTGGCCGCCCAGGTGCCCCAGAAGACGCCGACGATCTCGCAGCCCTTCAGCAGGGTCAGGTTCAGGGGAATCTTGGGGATTTCGCCGGCCGCGAAGCCGATGACCAGGTAGCGGCCTTCCCAGGCGATGGTGCGCAGGGCCGGCTCGGCATAGTCGCCGCCCACGGCGTCATAGATCACGTCGAAGCCGCCCGCGCCGGCCTTGGACTTGAACAGTTCCGACAGCTGCTTCTGACCGTCCCGGTCGAAGGGGCCCCGGCCATAGACCACGCCCTCGTCGGCGCCGTGTTCGATGGCCAGGTCCACCTTTTCCTGGCTGGAACAGGCGGCGACGACCCGCATGCCCATCGCCTTGCCCAGCTCCACAGCCGCCAGGCCGACGCCGCCGGCGGCGCCCAGCACCAGCAGGCTCTCGCCGGCCTTCACCCGGCCGCGGTGCTTCAGGGCGTGGAACGAGGTGCCATAGGTCAGGATGAAGGCGGCGGCCACGTCATGGGGCATGCTGTCGGGGATGTGCCACAGGCGGTTGGCCGGCAGCGCCACCTCTTCGGCCATGCCGCCCCAGCCCGTATTGGCCAGGATGCGATCACCCACCTTCACATTGGTCACGCCTTCGCCGACCGCCTTGATCACGCCCGACAGCTCCCCGCCGGGGGAGAAGGGCCGCGGGGGCCGCGCCTGATACTTGTCTTCGATCATCAGCACGTCTGGGAAATTGACGCCGACGGCCTTGACCGAGATGAGGGCCTGACCCGGTCCGGCCACAGGGGCGGGGATGTCCTCCACCACCAGGGTCTCAGGACCGCCGGTCACCTTGCTCAGCACAGCCTTCATGTCGTTCTCCCACGTCCAGTTTTCGCGATTGGCGCGGACGCTAACCCAGCCCCGGCGGCGGCGGAAGGTCGCAGACGAACATTTGTTTGAGGCCGGCGACGCCCAAGGCTTCCCCAGGGTCATCCGGGGGCGAGTTGGAAGGTGGCGCGGCCTCGCCTATATTGGCGGACCTTCCAGACAGTGAGTTCAGACCCTTGGGCGTCACCCTCGATCTCTCGCGCGCGGCGCCCGCCGTCGCGCCGACCCGGCCAAATCTGTCGGGCCTGACCCGACCGCAGCTCGCGGCCGCCCTGATCGAGGCCGGCGTCGTGCGTCCGGACAAGGCCAGGATGCGGGCCACCCAGCTGTGGCGCTGGATCCACCACTATGGCCTGACCGACTTCGCCGCCATGACCGACGTGGCCAAGGAGACCCGCGCGGCCCTGGAAGCCGCCTTCACCCTGGCGCGGCCTGAGGTGGTGGAGCGCCAGGTCTCCCGGGACGGCACCCGCAAGTGGCTGATCCGCATGGCTCCGGGCATCGAGGTCGAGACCGTCTACATTCCCGATGTGGGCCGCTCGGGCGCCCTGTGCGTCTCCAGCCAGGTGGGCTGCACGCTGAACTGCACCTTCTGCCACACCGGCACCCAGGCCCTGGTGCGCAACCTGACGGCGGCAGAGATCGTCGCCCAGGTGCAGGTGGCCCGGGATGATCTGGAGGAATGGCCGAGCCCCAAGGAGGATCGCCGGCTTTCCAACATCGTCTTCATGGGCATGGGCGAGCCGCTCTACAATCTCCCCCATGTGGCCGCCGCCATCGACATCATCGCCGACAACGAGGGCATCGCCATCTCGCGCCGCCGGATCACGGTGTCGACCTCGGGTGTGGTTCCGGAGCTGATCCCCCTGGGCGACCAGACCCAGGCCATGCTGGCCATCTCCCTGCACGCCACCAATGATGAGCTGCGCGACGAGTTGGTGCCCCTGAACCGGAAGTATCCGCTGGATCAGCTGATGGCCGGCATCCGCGCCTATCCTGGCCTGTCCAACGCCCGCCGGGTGACCTTCGAATACGTCATGCTGAAGGGCGTGAACGACAGCCCGGCCGAGGCCAAGGCCCTGCTCAACCTGATCAAGGGCATTCCGGCCAAGATCAACCTGATCCCGTTCAACCCGTGGCCCGGCTCGCCCTATGAGTGCTCGGACTGGAAGACGATCGAGGCCTTCGCCGCGGTGCTGAACCGGGCCGGCTACGCCTCGCCCATCCGCACGCCCCGGGGGCGGGACATCCTGGCCGCCTGCGGTCAGCTCAAGTCGGAGAGCGAGAAGATGCGGGCCAGCGAGCGGCTACGGCTCTCACGGGCCGCGGCCTCAGACGGGCTCGCCCCTGAGGCGAAGGACGCACCTGCGGCCTGAACTGTTTGCTTGATGACGCGGACCTCGTGCTAACCATCCCCAACCCCCCGCCGTCATTGTGAGCCCGCATGCCCCCTGATCTTCAGTCGCCGGAAATTCAGGCCTTCGCCATCGGCTTTCCCACCACCCTGCTGCATGCCGGCGTGGCCGTGTTGATCCTGTTCCTGGGGGCGGCGCTCTATGTGCTGCTGACCCCGCACAAGGAAGTCGCCCTGATCCGGGACGGCAATGCGGCCGCCGCAGTGTCCCTGGGCGGGGTTCTGGTGGGCCTGGCCGCGCCGCTGGCCTTTTCGCTGAACTCCTCGACCTCCCTGGTGGAGATCATCATCTGGGGCGTCTCGACGGTGATGGTGCAGTTGCTGGTGTTTCGGGTGGTGGACCTTTTGCTGCGGGGCCTGCCCCAGCGCATCCAGGATGGCGAAGTCGCCGCCGCCGCCCTGCTGGTGGGCGCCAAGCTGGCCACCGCCCTGATCCTCGCCGCAGCCGTGGCCACCTGATCGCCTGATGCACTTTCCTCGCCTCCCGGACTGGCTCGTCTATGCCGCCGTCGTCCTGGCCTTGCTGATTTCGGCTGTCGGCCGGCAGGAGAACGCGGCTGCGCCGCCGCCGCCGCCGCCGGTGCCGGGCGAGGAGGGCCTGCCCCTGGGTCCGGCCTCACCCTTCGACCCCGCCGTGGTGGTGGAAGTGCCCCAGACCGCCGAGCCGGGCGCTGGCACCGCCTTTGCTGTGTCCGACGATGGAGTCTGGATGACCGCCCGCCATGTGGTGGAAGGGTGCGACAAGGCCGCCATCATGGTCGCCAACGGCCGGGGCGTGGACGCCCAGGTGTTCATTGATCCCCGGGGCGAGGCCGCCATCCTGGTCACCGAGGGCGGGGCGCCGGCCCTGCCCCTTGGTCTCGACCGCACCCTGCGGCGCGGCGACCGGGCCTTCCACCCCGGCTATCCGCAGGGCCGGGCGGGGGAGGCGACCTCCCGCCTTCTGGGTCGCGAGAATCTGGTGGTCCGCGGGCGGGGCGAACGTACCGAGTCGGTGCTGGTCTGGGCCGAGACCGGCCGCACCGACGGTCTAAGCGGCACCCTGGCGGGGTTGTCCGGCGCGCCGGCCCTGGACAGCGCCGGTCGGGTGATCGGCGTCACCGTGGCCGAGGCGCCCCGGCGGGGACGGATCTACACCACCTCGCCGGAGACCGTGCTGACGGCCCTGACCGCCTCTGGTCGGCGGGCCGCCAACTACGCCGTCGGCGAGCCCGTCACGCCGGAAAACTACGGCCGCGTGGCCGACAATCTGCGCCGTGACCTGCGAGTCGCCCAGGTCATCTGCATCGCGCCTGGCGCCGCCAGCGCCTCTGGCCGACCCAACCGCGGCGCCCCGGCGGCCATGCCGACCCCGGAAGCCGCCCCAGGCGCAGAGCCCCTTCAGGGCGAAGGCGAAGACATCGAGGTCTCGCCCGCCGCCGCCTCTGGGGGCTGAACGACCGGCGCCAGGGGTTTCTGGCGGGCCAGCACCATGAAGGCCAGGATGATGCCGACGATCCCCAGCAGGGCCGAATAGACGAAAAAGAGCACATAGCCGGTGCCAAGCGCCGCCGGGCTGACCCCGGACTTCTCCATGGCGCCGGCATAGGCTTCAGGGGGCAGGCCGGCGAACAGGCCCCGCAGGGCGCCCAGCATGCCCCCGGCCTCGGCCGCCGCGGCCGTGTTCTCGACGATGCGGCCCGACTGAGAGGCCAGCAGCTTGCCCGGCAGGGAATAGAAGGACGAGAAGACGGCGTACTGGGTCGCGGTGAAGCCCTGCCCCGTCAGGCTGGACATATAGGCGATCAGGCAGGTGCCGGCGAAGCCACCGGCCACATTGTCCACCCCGATCGCGATGAACAGGGCCGGCAGCCAGGCGCCCTCGATGGCCAGCCAGGCGAAGACCAGGTTGCTCAAGGGCCCCGCGAAGGCGCCGATGAGCAGGGCGCGCAGCAGTCCGAACCGCGCCACCGCCAGCCCCCCCAGGAAGACGCCGAGCATGGACATGGCCACACCGAACACCTTCCGGACCTCGGCGATCTCCACCAGGGTGAAGCCCAGGTCCAGATAGAAGGGCGTCATGATGTTGAGGACAAAGTCCGCCAGGCGGTAGAGGCAGATCAAGGCCAGGATCAGGGCCGCCGTCCCGCGATAGCGCTCGAAGAAGTCGATGAAGGGGTCGAACAGGGCCGCCGAGAGGTAGATTCCGGGCCGGGTTCGGAAACCGGGAATGGGGAAGGCGGCCAGGACGATGAGCCCACCCCCGACCAGCACCGCCCCCACCTGCAGGAAGACCCCCCAGGGCCGGCTGGTCCAGGCGCCGACCAGGCTTTCGCCCGCGCCGGCCTGACCCACGGCGCTCAACCCCTGCGCCAGGATGTCGGCCGAGCCGGCAAGGCCCGAGCCCAGGACGATGGCGCCAGCCACCACCAGGCTCAGCCTGGCCAGCCATTCGGGCAGCTCAAGGCCGGGCCGCGAGGGCACGCCCTCCAGATTGATCGCCCGGACGATGTGCTGGGCCTCCCGCGGCGCGCCCAGCACGCCGGCGACCCCGATCAGCATCAGGGCGGCCATGACCAGATAGGAGACATTCCAGCTGTATTGCTGGGCCAGGATCAGCGGCACGGCGCCGGCGACGATGATGGCGATCCGGTAGCCCCACTGGTAGGCCGCCGCCAGGGCGCCTTGATGGGTTTCACCGGCCGCCTCGATCCGCCAGGCGTCGATGACGATGTCCTGGGTGGCGCCGGCGAAGGCGACCAGAACCGCGAGCAGGGCCATCATGCCTAGGTTGCGCACAGGATCGCCCCCGGCCACCAGCCACAGGCCGATCATCACGGCGGCCTGGGCCACCAGCATCCAGGAGCGGCGGTGCCCGAGCCGGTCGGTGAGCCAGGGGATCTTCGTCCGGTCGACCAGGGGCGCCCACAACAGCTTCATGGAGTAGGCGAGCGTCGCCAGGGAGAAGATGCTGATGACCTGGAGCGACAGGCCCGACTCCCGCAACCAGGCCGACAGGGTGTCGAAAATCAGCAGATTCGGCAGGCCTGAGGCGAACCCCAGGGCGAGCATGATCAGGGAGCGACGTTCCCCATAGACGGTCAGGGCCGACAGGAGGCTGGGCTTGGGCGCGGGCGCTTGGTCGGCGTCCTGGGTGTTCATGGCGTCTCCCCCAAGGCGGGACGCCCCGCCGGATTCAGCCGAACTTGGCCCGCTCGGACGGTTCCGTCCAGACCGCGTCGGTCAGGGACCTGCGGGTCCAGCGGGAAAGGGCCTGGCGCAGGGCGTCGGCCCCGAGGGGCTTGACCAGGAAGTCGTTCATCCCGGCCGCCATGCAGGCCTCCTTGTCCTCCTGAAAGGCGTTGGCGGTCAGGGCGACCACCGGGGTTTCGATCCCCGCGGCCCTCAGGCGCCGGGTGGTTTCCTCGCCGGGAATGTCGGGCAGCCGCATGTCCATCAGGACCAGGTCGTAGGTTCCGACCTTGAGGGCGGCCAGGGCCTCATGGCCGGTCAGGGCGTGGTCGACGGCGCAGCCCTCCCGGGTGAGCAGGGTCCGGGCCAGTAGGGCGTTGACCGGATTGTCCTCCACCAACAGCACCCGGGCGCCCGGCGCGGCGGCGGGGGCGACCCGGTCGTCATCAAGGGCTGGGGTCTGATCGGTCGCGCTTTGCAGCGCCGCCAGAACCCGTTCGGCCAGGGAGGCCCGGCGAAGGGGCTTGATCAGATAGCCGCAGAAGCCTGAGGAGCGGTAGCGGGCGATGCGGTCCCGCTCCTCCGGCGCCAGCAGGATCAGGGCTGGGCGGTCGAAGGGGCGGCGCACCTTGCGCCCCCCTTGTCCCAGGGCGTGATCCAGCAGCAGGACGTCCTGCGGACCCGTGAGGGGCAGCAGCGCCTCGACCCCGCCGGCGACCACGGGGACGCCGCCACAGGCCGAAATCTGCCGGGCGGCGGCTTCGCGCACAACAGGGTTGGGCGAGGCCACCCCCACCCGCAGGCCCGAGAGCGGCGCAGGTCCTGGCGCGGCCTCGGCAGGCAGGGTTTCGAATGGCGCCTCGAACCAGAAGACCGCGCCCCCGTCTGGGGCCGCCTCCACGCCGACCTCGCCCTTCATGGCGGCGGCCAGACGCCGGGCGATGGCCAGTCCCAGGCCTGAGCCGGTCAGCTGGTGGCTCGGATCGGACTGGGCGAAGGCTTCGAAGATGAGGTCCCGGGCCGCCTGGCTGACGCCGGGGCCGGTGTCGGAGACGGTGAACCGCCAGCGCCCCGCGCCGACCGGAGCCGCCCCGAGGAGCACGCCCCCGGAGGCGGTGAACTTCACGGCGTTGCCGGCGAAATTGAGGAGTATCTGCCGAAGACGGCTTTCGTCGGCCATCAGGACGGCGGCGACATCCGGGGACGCCCAGGCGATCTCCAGGCCCTTCTCGTGGGCCCGGGGGCTGAGCAGTTCGCAGACCGCCCGCAGCAGGGCCTCCACCGGGGTAGGCGCGTCGCGTAGTTCGATCTTGCCGGCCCCCAGCCGGGCGAAGTCCAGGAGCTCATTGACCAGGCCGAGAAGATGCTCGCCGGAGTCGCGCATGGCGCTGACATAGGCCCGCTGCTCGGCGCTGAGCCGGGTGCCCTCCAACAGGCGCGCCATTCCCAGAACGCCGCTCAGGGGCGTGCGAAACTCATGGCTGAGGGCGGCCAGTTGGCCGGTGCTGATATGCTCCCCCGCAACCTCGGGTCCGTCGATGTCATCGGTTTGGCTTGGCATGCCCAAACCTAGCCGCAGGTCCTTTAACGGGGCGTCAAAAGCTCCAGCGGCGCGCCTCAGTCCTCCCGGCCCATCTCCCGGGCGAGGGCGAGAAGCGCCTGTCGCGTCCGGGGGCGGGCGATGACCGTGTAGGCCTCGAGCATCTCAAGGGCGCCCGGAGTCATGAGGGCGGTGAAGGCTTCGTCCGGAGGCGCATGTTCATGCGTCTCCTCCCCGACCAGCCAGCTGACCGTGGTCTGCAGGGCCTGGCTGGCGGCCACCAGGGTCGATCCTGATATGCGGTTGGCGCCGCGCTCGTACTTCTGAACCTGCTGAAAGGACACGCCCAGACGCTCGGCAAGGTCTGACTGACTCATGCTGAGAGACTTGCGTCGGGCCCGGACCCGGGCGCCGATGGCCCGATCGACGCTGTCGACCGCGGGCTTCAGATCCGGCTCCGTCACGTTCATCTGCAGCTCCATCTTAGCGCTCAACCTCTGAGCGATCCCTGTTATTGAGCTATACGAGCGCTCGCGGATGATGGACGCAGGCCCCCGCATAGCGTGTAGTGAAGTCCTCCAGTGGGGATTGAGGTCATGACGGATCAGGTGGAACGGCTGACCACGCGGGAACGTGAGTGCCTGCGCCTGGTCGACCGCCATTTCAGCTCCAAGCAGATCGCCCGGGAGCTTGGCATGTCCAAGACCTCGGTGGACACCTATTGCGATCGGGCCCGGCGCAAGCTGGGGGTCCATGACCGCTATCACGCCGCCCGGCTGCTGGCCGACCATGAGCGCGACGGCGGCGGGTCTGCGGGAAATCCTGTCCTGATCAGATCAGGACAGGACGCAGTCAGGACAGACGCCGGCGGCGGCCAGTGGTCCGATCAAGCCTCATCAGGAGGCGAGACCCATGAAGCACTGGAACGGCGAGGATCGACGGGCGTCGATGAACCGGGCCCTGCACCTCAGACGCGAGATCGAGGCCTTCGAAGAAAAGTGGCCGACACCTTCGCCGCCGGCGGAGTCGATGCCGAGCTTCTGCTGGAGCCAACTCGAACGCCAGCTCGTGGACCTGGCCGCCTCCCCGACTCAGGCGGAGATGGCTCAGCATCTGATCTCGGCCACCCGCAAGCTCGCCGGCTTCAAACCCCCGGAAATGGTGATGAGGGAAATCCTCTGCCTCACCTGGGTGTTGCTGGACGAGAACTTCCATCATGGCGACACGGCAGCAGCGGCGCCCTAGGCCCGGGGGCGAGGATCGGTCTGATCCTGGCCATCGCCCTTGGATCGGCCCTCGCCTTCGGGGGCGTCCTGGCAGGCCTTCAGGCTCTCGCGACCCTGGTCTGAAGGCCGCGCCTCCAGGCGCAATCGCAGACGACTCGACATCTCTGAAGCTTCCCCCCAAATCCCCCGGCCTAAGGCTGGCGGGAAGGAGAATCCCCATGCTCAAGCAACGTCGCATGTATGCCGACCAGGTGGCGGCGAGCCTCTTCGAGGCCGAGACCGCCATTGACGCCGCCCTGGCCAAGACCGCCGCCCTGGCGGGGGTCATGCCGGGCCTTCGGGCCCAAGCTGGACTTTCAGCCCTGATCGGCCAGGAGGCCGTGGAGTGGACGAGCCGCTCCATCACCGCCCTGGCTGAGGCCCGTCGGGCGGTCATCGAGGCCCACAAGGAGCTCAGCATCGCCCAGAAGCAGATCGGCCTGGGCGCCGTGCTCTATGGCGACGGAGCGCCCAAGCCCGCCGAACCGGCGAGGGCGCCCTCCCTGCGCGCGGTGGGCGAGACCAACGCCGCCTGATCGATCCCCCGACAATCGAGGCCGGCGCCTTTGCCTGGACGTCGGCCTCTGCCACCCTGGCGGGCGCGCGCCCATTGGGGACCCAGGCCTTGTATTTCGTCGTTCTTCCGCAACAGATCTGGTTCGTCGCCATGGTGCTGGTGTCCGGGGCGGCCCTTTGGCGGGGTGGCGTTCCGGAGAAGCGGGTGGCGGTGGCCAATGTGGCGGCCTGGTTTCTCACCCCCCTGGCCTATGATCGGGACGCCCTGGGGCTTCAGTGGGGGGTTCTGGGGGTCGACGCCCTGTTCCTCGCCTATCTTCTGTTCCTGGCCCTGACCACCGACCGCCTTTGGCTGTTGTTCGCCACCGCCTTCCAACTTCTCGGCATCGTCACCCACGTGGCCATGGGGGTCGACGAGGGCGTGCCAGCCCTGCCCTACCGCTGGGGACTGGTGATCTGGAGCTATCTGACCCTGGCGTCCCTGGGGGTCGGCGCCTGGGTTCATCGGACTCAACCGGCCAGAACAGGCGCCCCGTCGGCTGACATCCGCCGATAGATCAGGGCCTCAGCCAGATGAACCCGCCGGACGGCCCCGGCCCCTTCCAGATCGGCGATGGTCCGCGCCAGGCGCAGGGTCCTTGTCCAGCCCCGGGCCGTGAGGCCCGCCCCCTCGGCGGCCCGCGACAGCAGCGCCCGGGCGGCCGGCTCCAGGTCGGCGATCGCCTCCAGCCGCTCGCCTGAGGCCTGGGCGTTGAGAGGGGCTGCGGTCTCCCCGGCCGCGGCGGCGCGGTCCATCTGGATGGCGCGGGCCTGAGCCACCCGGGCGGCGGCCTCGGCTGTTCCGGCGGCCGGCGGCGGCAGGGCCATGTCGGCGGCGGTGACCGGGGGAACCTCCACCACCAGGTCCATGCGGTCCATCATCGGGCCGGAGATCTTGCGCTGATAGTCGCTCTGGCAGCGGGGCGCCCGGCCACAAGCGCCGCGGCCTGGCCCGCCGATCCCGCAGCGGCAGGGGTTCATCGCCGCCACCAGCTGGAAGCGAGCCGGATAGCGCACATGGGCGTTGGCGCGCGCCACCACCACCTCACCGGTCTCAAGCGGCTGGCGCAATGAATCCAGGGCCTGGGCTGAGAATTCCGGCAGTTCGTCGAGGAACAGCACGCCGTTGTGGGCCAGGGAGATTTCCCCAGGCTTGGCCTTGAGTCCGCCCCCCGTGAGGGCGGCCATGCTGGCGGAGTGGTGGGGGGTACGGAAAGGCCGCCGCCGGGTCAGCTCGCCCTTGGCGATCAACCCCGCCACCGAATGGATCATCGAGGTTTCCAGAAGTTCGGCCGGCGACAGCGGCGGCAACAGGCCCGGCAGGCGAGCCGCCATCATCGACTTGCCCGATCCCGGCGGTCCCATGAACAGGAGATTGTGACCGCCGGCGGCAGCGATCTCCAGGGCGCGTTTGGCGTTCTCCTGGCCCTTGACGTCGCGCAGGTCAGGGGGCCGCTCTCCCTCGACCACCGGGCCAGGCAGCGGCGGCGCCAGCATTTGGGTTCCCCGGAAGTGGTTGACCAGGGCGATCAGCGATGGGGCCGCCAGAATGCGGGTCTCACCGGACCAGGCCGCTTCGGCGCCGCAGGCCTCCGGACAGATCAGTCCCAGATCCATGCCCCCGGCGGCGACGGCGGCCGGCAGGGCGCCGGCCACCTGCACGATACGGCCATCCAGGGAAAGCTCCCCCACCGCGGCCCAGCCCTGCAGGGCGTCGGCCGGAATGATCCCCATGGCCGACATCACCGCCAGGGCGATGGGGAGGTCATAGTGGCTGCCTTCCTTGGGAAGGTCCGCCGGGGCGAGATTGACGATGATCCGACGGGCGGGCAGGGCCAGGCCGAGGCCGGCGAAGGCCGCCCGGACCCGCTCGCGGCTCTCGGCCACAGCCTTGTCCCCCAGACCCACGACGACGAAGGCCACCGCGCCCCCCGTCAGCTGGACTTCGACATCCACCCGCCGGGCCTCGACCCCGTCGAACGCCACCGTGACGACACCTGCCAAGGCTCATCCTCCCCGCCGTCTTCCGCCCGGACGCGCTGGGGCGCTGGGGCGCTGGGGCGAAATTATCCACAGAGGCCCCGTCGTTGCGGCCCGGAACGCGAACAAAGTTAGAACAGAAGGTGAAGCTTGGGCAAGGCTGAAATGGTTTGGCGGTTTGTGACGATTATACTATGCCGCGCCGCGAATCGCCTCCACCCGCGCCCACATCAGGTCGGTGGCGTCGATGCCGGTGAACTTCTGCAAGGACCGCGCGCCGGTGGGCGAGGTGACATTGATCTCGGTAAGGTAGTCGCCGATCACGTCGATGCCGACAAACAGCAGGCCGCGGGCCTTCAGCTCCGGGCCGATGATGCCGCAGAGCTCCCGGTCCCGGGCCGTCAGCTCGACCGCCTCGGCCCGGCCGCCGACCCGCAGGTTGGAGCGGATCTGGCCTGCGCCCGGCACCCGGTTAATCGCTCCCACCGGTTCGCCGTCCACCAGCAGGATGCGCTTGTCGCCCTTTGTGACGTCGGGCACGAACTTCTGGATGATGACGGGCTCGCGGCCGATGGCGGCGTGCAGCTCGAGCAGCGCGTCGAGATTGGGATCATCGGCCAGCAGGCGCGCCACGCCCGAGCCGCCGTGCCCGTGCAGGGGCTTTAGCACGACATCCCCATGCTCGGCCCGAAAGGCGTAGATGGCGTCGACATCCGAGGTGATCAGGGTCGGCGGCTGCACCCCAGGGAATGTGGTGACGAACAGCTTTTCCGGGGCGTTACGCACCTCGGTGGGGTTGTTGACCACCAGGGTCTTGGGGTGGATGGCGTCAAGGATGTGGGTGGCGGTGATGTAGGCCATGTCGAAGGGCGGGTCCTGGCGCAGCAGGACCACGTCCATCTCCGCCAGGTCGCCTCGCTCCCACGCCCCGAATGCGGCATGGTCGCCCTTGACGTCCTGAACCCGCACAGAGCGGCCGCTCGCCGTGACCCGGCCGTTTTCCAGGGACAGCTTGTCGGGGGTGTAGACCCACAGGCTGTGGCCGCGGGCCTGGGCGCTGAGCATCATCAGGAAGGTCGTGTCCCCCTCGATGTTGATCGACTCTAGGGGGTCCATCTGGACGGCGACCTTCAAGGCCATGGCGTTCTCCCGCATTTGCAACCTCCACGACATAGGCGGCGGGGCAGGCGAGCGCTAGCCGGCGATGGCGATCAGGCGGCCGTCAGTTGAGGCGGAGGCGGACCCGCTCCCGCTGCGCCCGCGCGGCCAGGGCCGCCCCGTGGTCCAGCTCCCCCGCCCGGGCGAGGGCCTCCAGGGCGCCCGCCAAAGCCCCCTGTCCCTCCCGGGCCGCGGCCACGTCGAGCCAGGGGCGGTGATCCTTCGGGTCCAGCAGGGCTCGGCGCAGGGCCGCCCGCTCGGCCCGGGGGAAGTCGCCCGCCGCCGCGGCGCGCGCGAAGATGTTATTTTGCAGCCGGATCAGGACCGCCGGATCTGGCGCCGGGGCCATCAACAGGCCCAGCTGATCGGCCACATTCGGGGTCAGGCCCGCATGCAGGGCCCGGCGGGTGAGCTCCGAGGGTAGGACCACCCGTCCCTCGCTGAAGGGGTCCAGCGCCAGGGGGCCCTCGGGCGTATTGATGCGCAGCAAGAAGTGGCCCGGGAAGTCCACGCCCTTGACGTCGAGCCCGCCCAGCTTGGCCACATGCAGATAGAAGATGCCCAGGGTCACCGGCAGACCCTTGCGTCGCTGGGCGGTGGCGATGATGTCGGCATTGTCCGGATGGTCGTAGGTGAACAGGTCGCCAGCCAGACGAAGATCGCCGGCCAGGGCTTCAGCCAGGGCCTCTTCCTGGCTTTCGAGGCGCAGCCGGGCGGTCAGCCGCTCGACGCCGGCGGCGGCGAGGTCACGGGCGGTCTGTGGGTCGCGGGTCGGGTCCTCGTGAATGGCGCAGGCGATGGCCGCTTCCAGCAGGGGGAAGTCGTCGGTCCTGGCCAGGGTCCCCGCCCGCCCAAGGATCTCTTCGGCCTCCTCCCGCGTCACATCGCCCCCCTCATGCGCCGCGCCAGGCGTCCGGGCGATGCTGGGGCAAGCGGCCGGGCGCCACGGCGACCAGATCGAGGCGGACCGCCAGGGTCTTCAGGGCCGGCCGCCCGCCGGCCACGGCCTCACCCGCCCGACGCAGGCGGTCACGCTGCTCGGCGCTGACCGCAGCCAGGGCGTCGTCCAGCGTTGTGCGGCTCTTGACCTCGACCACCGCAAGCACGCCGCCCTTTTGGGCCAGCAGGTCGATCTCCCCCAGACGCGTACGCAGGCGAAAGCCCAGAATGCGGTAGCCCTTGAGCATCAGCCAGGCCGCCGCCCAGGCCTCGGCCCGCCGGCCGGTGCGGCGGGCCAGGGCGCCGCGGGCCTGCCGCGCTTGCGGGGCGCTGGGGAGGTCAGGCCTGCGCATCGGCCTGTTCGGCTTTCAGCTCCAGGGCCCGGCGATAGAGATCACGTCTTGGCAGACCGAGCGCCCGGGCCACCTCGCCGGCGGCCTCTGCGGGCTTCAGGCGCGCCAGGGCCTCGCGCAGGGCGAGGTCGGCGTCAGCCGCCGTCGCCTCTGCATCCCGGCCTGGCCCCACCAGGATGACGATCTCCCCCTTGGGGGCCTGCAGGGTGGGATCGGCCGCCAGCACATCGAGGGGACCGCGCACCACGGTCTCATAGAGCTTGGTCAGCTCCCGGCAGACCACCGCCTCCCGGGGACCGAACACCTGGGCCATGTCGGCCAGGCTTTCCCCCAGGCGGGAGGCGCCCTCAAAGAAGACCAGGGTCGCCCGTACGCCGGCCACCTCCTGCAGGAAGGTGCGGCGCGCTCCCCCCTTCGGCGGCGGGAATCCGGCGAACAGGATCCGGTCCGACGGCAGGCCCGCCACCGACAGCCCCGCCAGCAGGGCCGAGGCGCCCGGGATGGGATGGACGGGAAAGCCCGCGGCGGCGGCCTCCCGCACCAGGCGGTAGCCGGGATCGGAGATCAGCGGCGTGCCGGCGTCGGACACCAGGGCCACGCGGCCCCCCTGCTCCAGGACCGCCATGGCCTTGGGCCGCGCCCGTTCGGCGGCGTGCTCGTCATGGCGCTCCATCTTCCCGGAGATCTTGAAGGCCGCCAGCAGTTTGCCGGTCACCCGGGTGTCCTCGGCGAGGATCAGATCGGCGGCGGAGAGTACATCCAGAGCGCGAAGTGTGATGTCTCGCAAATTGCCGATAGGCGTCGCGACAATGTAGAGCCCGGGGGCCAGGGGCGCGTCGGACAGGGGGGGCGGTGCGACGGGATGGGCCATGGGACAAGGGTTCGCCGGTCGGAGCCCGCAAAGCAAGCGTCGCCTTCAGACCAACAGTTGTCGCACCACATGGTCAAGCAACAGCCGCCCAGCCGGGGTGGCGCGCAATCTAGAGTTGTCTTCTTCCAGCAGGCCCGCTCCCACAAGGGCTTTGATCCGATCATGTTCCGGAGACAGGCCCAGGGGCGCCACTTCTACGAAAGTGACTCCTGGCCAGATACGCAGGCCACTGATCACCCGCTCCTCGGCGGCGGCGACCGGCGAAAGGGGTTCAAGGTCCACAAAGCCGCGGCCTGATTCGGCCACCTGACGGATATAGTCCGCGAGGCGCGCCATCGCCTCGGTGGCGCAGCGGACGCCCTCAACAGTTATCCGGCCGTGCGCCCCTGGGCCTGCGCCCACATAGTCGAGCCCCTGCCAGTAGACGAGATTGTGCCGCGAGCGGGCCGCCTCGCCGCGGGCATGGTTGGAGACCTCATAGGCCTCGAAGCCTGCGGCCTCCAGCACGGCCTGGGTGGTGTCATAGAGGGCCGCGCCCACCTCATCATCCGGCGGCGTAAGACGTCCCCGGCGCACGGCGCGGTCGAAGGCGGTCCCGGCCTCGATGGTGAGCTGGTAGGGCGAGACATGCTCTGCGCCATAGGACAGGGCTTCGCGCAGTTCCGCGCCCCAGGCCTCGGGCGTCTGGCCAGGACGGGCGTAGATCATGTCCAGGGACAGGCGCGGAAAGGCCTTGGCGGCGATCTCCAGGGCGCGGCGGGCGGCTGCGGCGTCATGGTCTCGGCCGAGAAAGGCCAGGGCGTCGTCGTCGAGGGCCTGAACCCCCAGGGACAGGCGACCGACACCGGCGTCAGCCAGGGCTACGAACCGGCGCGATTCGGCGTCCGTGGGATTGGCCTCCAGGCTGACCTCCAGGTCGGGGGCCGGGGTCCAGAGCCGGCGGGCGGCGTCCAGCACCTGGGCGACGGCGCCCGGCGCCATGAGCGACGGCGTCCCGCCGCCGAAGAAGACCGAGACCAGGGTCCGCGGGCCGGTCAGGGCCGCCTGGGCGGTCAGGTCATCGATGATGGCGCCGACCAGGGCCGACTGCTCATCCGCCCGGCCCCGGTCCCGATAGACGTTGAAATCGCAATAGGGACAGATCCGCGCGCAATAGGGCCAGTGGACATAGACCCCCAGGGGGCGCGCGGGGCGCGTCAAAGCAGGGCGGCCTTGAGCTTGGCGAAGGCCAGCGCCCGGTGGCTCATGGCGTCCTTGGCGGCCGGCTCCATCTCGCCGAAGGTCTCCCCTCCGCCCTCGGGCACAAAGATCGGATCATAGCCGAAGCCCCGATCGCCGCGGCCGGGGAACACCAGCTGGCCATCCAGCCGCCCCTCCACCACCAGGGCCGGGCCCTCATCCGGCCAGGCCACCGCCAGGGCGCAGCTGAACCAGGCGGCGCGGTCCTTGAGCCCCGTGGCCTCCAGCCGTTCCTCCACCTTGGCCATGGCCAGGGCGAAGTCCTTGCCCGGTCCCGCCCAGCGGGCCGAATAGACCCCCGGCGCCCCGTCCAGGGCCGCCACGCTTAGTCCGGAATCATCGGCCAGGGCGATCAGGCCAGACCCCCGGGCCGCGGCGCGGGCCTTCAGCAGGGCGTTGCCGACAAAGGTGGTCTCGGTCTCCTCCGGCTCGGGCAGGCCAAGCTCGCCAGCCGTCACCAGCTCGAAGCGGTTCTCCAGGATCGCCGCCAGCTCGCGGGCCTTGCCGGGATTGTGGGTGGCCACCACCAGCCGCGCGCCGGGGTCAAGCTTCAGGGCCATGGGCCATCCTTTCGTGAGACGGGGCGAACATAGGCAGCCCGGGCGCGCCGGGCAAACCGCCATCCCCATCGCCACGACGCGGCCGGGAGGGTGACAGTTCGTTCACTTCGTTACGACGATTTAATATCGATATTCGATAATTTTCTTGATCGAAAAACGGCATGCCCGTATCGACTAACGACATGGAGCACGGCGCTCCACGAACCCCTTCCCGCCCCCGGGCGACCCTGAATCAAGGACCTGAACCCATGCCCCGCTTCGCCCTCTCCAACGGTTTTGAACGTTTCGCCCTGGTCTGCGCCCTGTGCCTGGCCGTCCTGCCCATCGTCACCGTGGTCGCCGGCGCCGGCATCCTCTAGGCTGAGGCCGGGAAATAGGCGGGGCCAGAAAACCATGCGCGCTCTAGGGCCAGGCTCGGTGTCGAGCTTTCTGAAGATCATCCTCGACGTGGTCTATGTGGCCCTCTGGATCGGGGTCAGCGTCGTCGGCGTCCTGATGCTGGCGGCCCTGCTCTTCTCCTTCAATCCCGAGCTGCTGGCCGACATCGCGGTCACGGCTGGGGGAGAGGAGATCGAGAACCGCGGACCGGTGGTGACCCTCGGCCTGCTGGCCGCGGCGGTCTATATGGGCGGTATCCTGATCATCGTGGCCCAGCTGCGGAAGATCTTCGCCACCCTCACCGCCGGAGACCCCTTCCATCCGGACAATGTGCGCCGCCTGCGCATGGTGGGACTGATCCTGGCCGGGCTGGAGCTTGGCCGTTACGCCTTCTGGGCCCTGTCCAGCGCCATCCTGCCGGAGTCCAACGCCATGGAGCCGTCGCTCAGCCTGACGGCCTGGTTCTCGGTGCTGGTGGTCTTTGTTCTGGCCGAAGTGTTTCGCGAAGGCGCCCGCCTGCGCCGCGAAGCCGAACTGACGATCTGAGGAGCGCAGTCGTGCCCATTCGCGTGCTTCTCGACCGCGTGCTCCTGGAACGGCGCATGTCCCTGACCGAACTGGCCGATCGGGTCGGGGTGACCATCGCCAACCTGTCGATCCTCAAAACCGGCAAGGCCCGGGCGGTGCGTTTCTCCACCCTTGCGGCCCTCTGCCGCGAGCTCGACTGCCAGCCCGGCGACCTGCTGCAGTATGAGCCCGGGCCGGGGGATGAGGCTTTCGAGGAAGACGACTAGGTGTCCGCCAGGCGCAATGTTGCATTGCGACAACACATCGGTGTGATCTTGCGGCGCAACTGTCAGTTTTTCCCACTCAGCCGTTGCGAGGGCTAAGGCCCAGGCCTATGTGCGATGCAACATTTTGCACTGCACAAAGGGGCAGAACATGTTTGCAGCGATTGAACGCTTCCTGACCCGCTGGATGGCGCCGCTGGCCAATGAACTGGCCCGCATGCCGCCTTCGGCCCAGCGGGATCTGCTGATCGGCCTCTAAGGGCGAGCACCCTCAGAGCCTCCGCTTCAGGTTCGAGATATCAGAACGGCCGGTTGCGGACCCCCGCAGCCGGCCGTTTTTTCTTGGGTGATCGTCCTCAGCGGGCGACGGCGGCCAGCTGCAGGGCGAACAGTTCGTCCATCCCTTTCCGGGCCAGGCCGAACAGAGCGTCGAACTCGCCCTGGGTGAAGCCGCGCTTCTCGCCCGTGGCCTGGATCTCGACGATGTCGCCGGCCCCGGTGAGCACGAAGTTGGCGTCGGCCTCGGCGTCGGAATCCTCTTCATAGTCCAGGTCGAGCACCGGCGTGTCCTGGTGCACGCCACAGCTGACCGCGGCCACCTGGTCGAGAATCGGGTCGGCGGTGAGAACGCCTTCGTCCATCAGGTAGCGGGTGGCCAGGCGCAGGGCGACCCAGGCGCCGGTGATCGAGGCGGTGCGGGTGCCGCCGTCAGCCTGGATCACGTCGCAGTCGATGGAGATCTGCCGCTCGCCCAGCGCCTTCATGTCGGTGACGGCCCGCAGGGACCGGCCGATCAGCCGCTGGATCTCCTGGGTGCGGCCCGACTGCTTGCCCTGGGCGGCCTCGCGACGGCCCCGGGTGTGGGTGGCCCGCGGCAGCATGCCGTACTCCGCCGTCACCCAGCCCTGACCCTTTCCGCGCAGGAAGGGGGGCACCCCCTCCTCCAGGCTGGCGGTGACCAGGACCTTGGTGTGGCCGAAGCTTACCAGGCACGAGCCCTCGGCATAGCGGTTGACCCCGGTCTCCAGGGTCACGGCGCGCAGCATGTCGGGGGCGCGTTGAGAGGGGCGCATGGCGAGAACCTTTCCTGAGGTCGTAGGCGACGTGGTATCCAGGCCGCTGAAGCGCCGCGTCACTTGCGCGGCCGTGGCGCGCGCTTATCCTAAAACTTGAACCGCCCGTCCATGGGCCCTCGCAACAGGTGAAGGCTTCGGCCGCCAGAACGTGAACACACCACTGCTCTCCCGCGGGCCCTCGCTCGCCGAACTGGACGAGCGGGCGCGCGATATTTTTCGCCGCATCGTCGAGAGCTATCTCGACACCGGCGACCCCGTCGGCTCACGAACCCTGTCCCGGGGCGGCGTCTCCCTGTCGCCGGCCTCGATCCGCAACACCATGCAGGACCTGACCCAGCTTGGCCTGCTGGGCGCCCCCCATTCCAGCGCCGGACGCCTGCCGACCCATGCAGGCCTGCGCCTGTTCGTCGACGGCCTGCTGGAGGTGGGCGATGTGGGCGAGGATGAGCGCCGCCTGATCGAGACCCGCCTGCGGGTCCAGGGGCGCAGCTTCGAAGAGGCCCTGAACGAGGCCAGCGTCCTCCTGTCTGGCCTGGCCGGCGGGGCCGGGGTGGTGGTCACCCCCGTGCGGGACGCCGAGGTCAAGCATGTGGAGTTCGTCGCCCTTGGCGGAGACCAGGCCCTGGCCATCATGGTCTTCGAGGACGGGACGGTGGAGAACCGGCTCATGGCCCTGGGCGCGGGGGTCACCCCGTCCTCCCTGCAGGAGGCCTCGAACTTCCTCAACACCCGGGCCCGCGGCAAGACCCTGGATGACGCCCGCAGCGAAATCAGCCTGGACCTCGACCGCGCCCGCCGGGAGCTGGATCACAAGGCCGCGCGCCTGGTGGAGGATGGCCTGGCCGCCTGGGGCGGCGGCGATGGCGCGGAGCGGGCGCTGATCGTGCGGGGGCGCGCCAACCTGCTGGGGGACCGGGACGCCCTGGAAGACCTGGAGCGGGTCCGCATGCTGTTCGATGATCTGGAGCAGAAGGAACAGCTGATCGGCCTGCTGGACGGGGTCCGCGAGGCCCAAGGGGTGCGCATTTTCATCGGCGCCGAAACCCGTCTGTTTTCGCTTTCGGGTTCCTCCGTGATCGCTGCGCCCTATATGACGGGCCGACAGAAGGTTCTGGGCGCGATCGGCGTGATCGGCCCGACCCGCCTGAACTATGCCCGGATCATCCCCTTGGTGGACTACACCGCCAAGGTGCTGGGCCAGGTGATGAACGCGTAAGGAAGTTTGAGACCATGTCCGACGATCACACGCCGGCCGAGACCGAAGCCGTCGCCGACGCCGCCATCGAGATGATGGAGGCCCTGAAGGCCGAGAACGCCTCCCTCAAGGAGCAGGTGCTCCGCTTCGCCGCCGAGGCCGAGAACACCAAGCGCCGGGCCGAGCGCGAGGCCAATGACGCCCGGGCCTACGCCATCCAGAAATTCGCCCGCGACCTGCTGGGCGCCGCCGACAACCTGTCGCGGGCCACGGCGGCCGCGCCGTCCGACCTGGACGACCCGGCGGTGAAGAACTTCGTGCTGGGCGTCGAAATGACGGAGAAGGCGCTGCAGACCGCCTTCGAGAGCAACGGCCTGAAGAAGATCGAGCCCCCCCGCGGCGAAAAGTTCGACCCCCACAAGCATCAGGCGATGATGGAGCAGGCGGCGGCGGACGTGGCCGCGGGCGGCGTCCTGCAGACCCTGCAGACCGGCTACGAGCTGTTTGGCCGCATCGTGCGGCCGGCCATGGTGGTGGTCGCGGCCAAGGGCTCGGGCGCCGATCTGGCGCCGGCCGCCCCCGAAAGCGCAGGCGCCAATCCCTACGCCGCCAGCGAGACCGAGGAGGCCGGCGGCGCGGTCGACACCAAGGCCTGAGGCAGAAGCGACTTCTTGAGCCCCGCCAGGGCTTTCGCGGGCTGGCCAAATGAGTAAAGTCCCAAGTCCCCTCCACCCGGGGGGCGCTGGCGAATCGTCTCGCTGGCGCAGGGAGGTTCGGACGGAATCATGAAGCTGACGATCGAACGGGCGGCGCTCCTAAAGGCGCTGGGTCATGTGCAGAGCGCCGTGGAGCGTCGGAACACGATTCCGATCCTCTCCAATGTGCTGCTTTCGGCCGAGGGTGAGCGCCTGAGTTTCTCAGCCACGGATCTGGACCTCGAAATCACCGACGAGGCCCTGGCCCAGGTGGACCAGCCGGGCCAGATCACTGCGCCGGCCCACACCCTCTACGAGATTGTCCGCAAGCTGCCCGAGGGCGCCGACGTCTCCCTGAGCTTCACCGGCGAGGATCCGCGTCTGACGGTCCAGGCGGGACGTTCGCGCTTCAACCTGCCGGTCCTGCCGGCCGGCGACTTCCCCATCATGTCGGCGGAAGGGCTGTCGGCCCGCATCGGCGTCGATGTGAACGAACTCATCCGCCTGATCGACAAGACCCGTTTCGCCATCTCCACCGAAGAGACCCGCTACTATCTGAACGGCCTCTATCTGCACGTGGTCAATGATGGGGGCATTCAGAAGCTGCGCGCCGTGGCCACGGACGGCCACCGCCTGGCGCTGGCCGAAATGCCTGCCCCGGCGGGCTCGGTGGGCGCCCCGGGCGTCATCGTGCCGCGTAAGACCATTGGCGAGGCCCGTCGCCTGCTGGACGACGCCGGCGAACAGATTGACCTGCAGCTCTCGCCGCAGAAGGTCCGGTTCGAGCTGGGCGCCACGGCGCTGACCTCCAAGGTCATCGACGGCTCCTTCCCCGACTATGGCCGGGTGATCCCCAAGGACAACGACCGCATCCTGCGGGTCGACAACAAGCTGTTCGCCAAGGCCGTTGACCGGGTGGCCACCATCTCGGCCGAGAAGAGCCGCTCAGTGCGCATGGCCATCGAGCCCGGCCGCATCGTTCTGACCGTCCGCAATATGGAAGCCGGCCAGGCGGTGGAGGAGATCGAGGCCGACTATTCCGGCGAGGCCTTCGAGCTGTCCTTCAACGCCCGCTACATCCTCGACGTCACCGACCAGATCACCGCGCCGGAGGCTGAGTTCCGCTTTGGCGGCCCCAATGATCCGGCCCTGGTGCTCGATCCGGCGGACGGCGACGTCCAGTATGTGCTGATGCCCCTGCGGGTCTAAGGCCTGCGCCTAGACCACCTTCAGGCCCAGCCCGATGAGCAGTTGAGCCGCCTGGGCCTTGGAGATGAAGGCGCCCCGGAACCGGGCCGCATCCGACAGCCGCAGGTCGCCCAGGTCGGCGCCGCGCAGATCGGCGGCCTCGAACCGGGCGTCGGTCAGGTGAGCGTCGCGCAGATTGCAGTCGCTCAGCACGGCCTCGCGGAAATCGCAGCCGGCCAGGTCCGCGCCCTGAAGATCCAGGGCCTCGCACTCGGCCTTGCGGAAGCTCACCCCCCGCAGATAGGCGTTCACCAGCAGGCACCGGGCGAAGGTCAGGCCCAGCGCGCTGACCTCGCGGAACTGGGCGCCGGTCAGCTTGCAGTCGACCAGATGGGCCGCCGCCAGCCGCGCCCCGCGCCAGGCGGTGTTGTTGAGATCACAGGCCTCGAAGCGGGCCTCGGTGAGGTCGGCGCTGGCGAAACTGGCGTGGCCGGCCCGACAGCGGGCGAAGACGCATCCCGCCAGGTCCAGGTCCGAGAGATCAGCCTCCCCCAGGTCCCAGGCGACGAACCGGGCGGCGCCATGAGCCTCCAGGACCTGGGTCAGCGCCGCCCGGTCAGCGCGGCCCTGCGGTGGAGACGGCTCGAACAGGGGGGCGCCACGGGTCATGACGCACCGCTACCCAAGGCCGCCCCCAGCCGCAAGGCGCGAACCTACTGGCCCACCCGCCCCTGGGCCGCTTCGGCCCTCAGGCGCTGAGCCGCCTCGACCATGGCGGCCACGGCGGGCTTCACCTCGGCCCACCCCCGGGTCTTCAGGCCGCAGTCGGGATTGACCCACAGCTGCTCGGCCGAGAGGCGCTGGCCCGCCAGACGCAGCAGATCGGCCATCTCTCCCACCGCCGGAACCCGGGGCGAGTGGATGTCATAGAGGCCAGGCCCGATCTGGGCCGGATAGCGATAGTCGGCGAAGGCCTCCAGCAGCTCCATCTGCGAGCGGGCGGTCTCAATGGAGATGACGTCGGCGTCCATCTGGCCGATGGCGCCGATGATCTCGTTGAACTCCGAATAGCACATGTGGGTATGGACCTGGGTCGTCGGCGCCGCCACCGCAGCGCTGAGCCGGAAGCAGTCCACCGTCCATTTCAGGTGCTCAGCCTGTTGCGCCCGACGCAGGGGAAGACCTTCGCGCAGGGCCGCCTCGTC
>NZ_JAUSBZ010000020.1 GCF_030651755.1 Phenylobacterium sp.
CAGTGGGTCGAGCCGGTGGCGCTCAAGACCCTGGACGTCATCAATCCCGCCAATGAAGAGGTCGCCGGCAAGATCGCGCTCGGCGCCGAAGCCGATGTGGACAAGGCCGTAAAGGCCGCGCGCAAGGCCTTCGCCACCTGGTCTCAGACCACCCGCGAAGAGCGGCTGGACGTCATGCAGCGGGTGCTGGCCGAGTACCAGAAGCGCTTCGGCGATCTGGCCAACGCCGTCACCGAGGAAATGGGCGCCCCGGCCTCGCTGGCCCAGCGCGCCCAGGTGCCGGCCGGCATGGGCCACCTGGCCACCGCCATCGGCATCCTCAAGGACTTCAAGTTCGAGGAAGACCGCGGCGCGACGATGATCGTCAAGGAGCCGATCGGCGTCTGCAGCTTCATCACGCCCTGGAACTGGCCGCTGAACCAGATCATGTGCAAGGTCGCCCCGGCGCTGGCCACCGGCTGCACCATGGTGCTGAAGCCGTCGGAGGTCGCTCCCTTCACCGGCCAGATCTTCGCCGAGATCATGCACGAGGCCGGCGTGCCGGCCGGCGTGTTCAACATGGTCCATGGTGATGGCCTCGGCGTCGGCGTGCCGCTTTCGACCCATCCGGAAGTGGACATGGTCTCGTTCACCGGTTCGACCCGGGCCGGCATCGAGGTGGCCAAGAACGCCGCCCCGACCGTCAAGCGCGTGCACCAGGAACTGGGCGGCAAGAGCCCGAACATCGTCCTGGACGACGACGTCTTCGCCAAGAGCGTGGCCGGCGGCGTGCGCCAGATCATGACCAATTCCGGCCAGTCCTGTAACGCCCCGACCCGCATGCTCGTCCCGTCCAAGCGCATGGACGAGGCGATCGCCGTGGCCAAGGAAGCCGCCGCCCAGGTGACGGTGGGCGACCCCACCGGCAACGCCATGCTGGGCCCGGTGGTCTCCAAGACCCAATGGGACAAGATCCAGGACCTGATCCAGAAGGGCATCGACGAGGGCGCCACCCTGGTGGCTGGCGGGACGGGTCGTCCCGAAGGCCTGGACAAGGGCTACTATGTGAAGCCCACCGTCTTCGCCAATGTGAAGCCGGAGATGACCATCTCGAAGGAAGAGATCTTCGGTCCCGTCCTGTCGATCCTCGGCTATGAGAGCCTCGACCAGGCCATCGCCATCGGCAACGACACCGAATACGGCCTGGCGGCCTATGTGAACGGCGCCGACCTGGCCAAGGCCCGCGAAGTCGCTTCGAAGCTCCGCGCCGGCCAGGTGTCGATCAACGGCGCGTCGGACATGACCGCTCCCTTCGGCGGCTTCAAGATGAGCGGCAATGGGCGCGAGTGGGGCGACTTCGCCTTCCACGAGTTCCTGGAGGTCAAGGCGGTCATGGGCTACGCGCCCAAGGAAGCCGCCGAGTAGGCTTCGGCTCGAAAGACCAGCGGCCCCCGGCGATGTCGGGGGCCGTTTTCGTGACTGCGCCGGCAAGAGCGCGACGACCCCCCAAAAGACGCCCCCCAGGAGGAGACGCCGATGATGGATCCCCACTTTCAGGCCATGCTGGAGGCCCAGGCCAAGGCCGCCGAGGGCCAGACCCCTCCGCCCCTGGACGCCCTGCCGCCGGACATGGTCCGCGCCGGCTATCGCATGCAGCGCCAGGCCGCCGACCAGAATGCGCCCAAGGATGTCAGCGTCCGCGACCTGAAGGTCGACGGCGCGGCCGGCGAGATTCCGGCGAGGCTCTACACCCCGGCCGGGGCGCCTTCGACCACCGGCGGCCTCGTCTATTTCCACGGTGGCGGCTTCGTGATCGGCGACCTGGAAAGCCATGACGGCCATTGCCGACGGATGGCGGCTCTGGCCGGCGTCCGGGTGCTGTCAGTGGACTACCGCCTGGCGCCGGAAAACCCATTCCCCGCCAGCCATGACGATGCGCTCGCCGCCACCCGCTGGGCCTTCGACCATGCCGCGGAAATCGGCTTCGATCCGGCCCGCATCGCCGTGGGCGGGGATTCGGCCGGCGGCAACCTGGCCGCCTCGGTGGCCGCCGACCTCAAGGATGATCCCCAGCGCCGGCTGGCCTTCCAGCTGCTGCTCTATCCCGGCATATGGCCGGAAAAGGAGACGGCGTCGCGTCAGGCGCTGGACGGCCCCCTGCTGACCAAGCAGGCCATCGCCTGGTTCGACAAGTGCCTGGCGGCCATCGGCCATCCCCAGTCCCACCGGGCCATGCTGGGCAAGATGGACTGCGCGGGCCTGCCGCCGGCCCTGGTGGTCACGGCCGGCTTCGACCCGCTGAAGGACGAGGGTCGCGACCACGCCGAGCGCCTGCGGGCGGCCGGGGTCCAGGTGGAGCACATCGAGTATCCCAGCCTGATCCACGACTTCTACATCATGGCCGACGTCTCGCCGGCCGTGGGCGAGGCGGCCAAGGCCACGGCGGCGTCGCTCAAGGCAGCGCTGGCCTGAGGTTCAGATCGTCTGGGCGGGCGCCTGGACGATCTGTTCGACCTCGGCCGTGAACTCATCCCAGGCGGCCTGCATGGCCGGCGTCCAGGCCTCGCCGGCGATGTCGGCGAAGGCCTCGGCCATGGCCTTGTAGAAGGCGGGGAAGATGTCGGCCGGCACGCCGATGTCGTCGTGATTGCGCAGCTCGGCCCGCAGGAAGTTGGCGGCGAAGGCGTTGGGGCCCAGATAGTCCAGCAGGGTCTCGATGGCCTGGCGCAGCATCTGGCCTCGGGCCGCCCCGCGCTTGTCGCCGATGAACAGGGCCTCGGTTTCAGGATAGCGGGCGAACAGGCGAGCATAGACCTGCGGCGCAGGATCTTCGCTGTGCTTAGCAATCAGGTCGAGGCTGTCGAGAATGGCCTGGGCGTCCATGGGCGCGAGCTTAGCGCCCGGCCGCGGGCGCGCCCAGCACGGTTTGGATGGCGCCAGTCAGGCGGTCCAACTCCTCATCGGTAGTGACGAAGGGCGGCGTCAGATAGACCACCTTGCCCATGGGGCGGATCCAGCAGCCCAGCTCGGCGAACCGCTGGCACAGCGCGCCTGCGTCCACCGCGGCCTCGAACTCCACCACCCCGATGGCGCCCAGGGTGCGGACATCGACCACCCCCCTGGCCTGACGACAGGGCTCCAGGCCCGACCTCAAGGCGGCCTCGATCCGCGCCACATCGGCCTTCCAGCCGCCGGCTTCGAAGAGGTCGAGGGAGGCGCCGGCCGCCGCGCAGGCCAGGGGATTGGCCATATAGGTCGGCCCGTGCATCAGGGCCGCGCCCGCATCGTCGGACCAGAAGGCTTCGAAGACCCGGCGGCTGGCCACGGCGGCCGACAGGGGCAGGGTGCCGCCGGTCAGCGCCTTGGAGAGCGTGATGATGTCGGGCGTCACACCCGCGCCCTGGCAGGCGAACAGGTCGCCCGTGCGGCCAAAGCCGGTGAAGATCTCGTCGAAGATCAGCAGTACGTCGTGGCGGTCGGCGATGGCCCGCAGGCGGCGCAGCACCTCATCGTCGTGGATCAGCATGCCGCCGGCGCCCTGGATGCGCGGCTCGACGATCAGGGCGGCGATCTCGTGGCCCTTGTCGGCCAGCAGGGCGTCGAGGGCGGCTTCGCTGTCGGCGTCGCGGGGCAGGGCGACCACGTGCTGGCTGGGCATGACGCCTGCAAACAGGCTGTGCATCCCCTCTTCCGGGTCGCAGATGGTCATGGTGGCGAGCGTGTCGCCGTGATAGCCGCCGAGGAAGCTGACGAACTTCGAGCGCCCGGACACGCCGCGATTGATCCAGAACTGGATCGCCATCTTCATGGCGATCTCCACCGAGACCGAGCCGCTCTCGGCGAAGAAGACGTGGTCGAGATCGCCCGGCAGCATCGCCGCCAGCCGCCTCGCCAGGTCGTAGGCCGGGGCAAGAGGCGGAAGATCGTCCGGCCGCCCTGCCGGGGGCGGCGAGCGGGCGCATGGCGCGGCTGGCGCGTCCTGGATGGCGGGGGCTTCGTCCACGGGGTGCTCAGCACCGGCAATATGAACATCACCGGCGAGAGCTCCGACTACGGCCCCGACCGCCTCCTGCCGCGCAACGATCCAACTTCGTGGCCGCCTATTTCGACCACAGCGGCCTCTACAGCTTTGGGCGCTAGGCCGAGGCGGTGTTCTGGAACCTGCGCCAGCCGGGCGGCTGCTTTTGCCTGGTCAGTCCGCCCGAACCCCTGGTCGAGGCGCTGAACAGGTTTGCGGGCTCCTACTGGGCCGAGCTGGTGAGTGCCATGCGTCGCCGGTTGGGGGTGCGCAGCTATGGGATGGACGCCGATTCCAGCCTCGCCCAGGCGGCGTTCCAGGCGCTGGCGGCCGGCGGCAAGCCCTGCGCCGGGAGCCCTTCTTCTTCGACTGGTTCGGCGGCGATGACGCCCGCGCCCTGCCGGGCGCCCGCGGCGACATCTCTCGTCAGGCCGCCTTCGAGGACTTCCGCGCGCAACTGGCGGCCTTCGAGCCGGCCAGGCGTAATACCAACCGGCGCTGATCAGTATTCCTGGGCCCAGTCTCTGAGGCCGATGGACATGATGCGTCAGGGCTGGTCGGCGATGGTGTTCCAGGCGGCGCAGCAGTGATCGACGATGTCCGCGTAGTTCCTGAAGATGCGGCTGGAGAGGCGGTTGTCGCGCAGGAACTGCCAGAGGTTCTCGACCGGATTGAGCTCCGGGGCCTTGGCCGGCAGCGGCAGGAGGGTGATGTTGGGCGGCGTCTCGAGGGCCTGGGAGGTGTGCCACCAGGCTTGGTCGAGCAGCAGGATCGCGTGATGGCCGGGCTCGACCTGGGCGCTGATCTCGGCCAGATGGGCGTTCATTGCCTGGGTGTCGCAATAGGGCATGACCAGGCCGGCGGCGGTTCCCTTCTGCGGACAGATGGCGCCGAACAGGTAGGCCGACTGGGTGCGCTGGTCCTTGGGCGCGGACGGTCGGGTCCCGCGCCTTGCCCAGCGGCGGGTGAGCTTGTTCTTCTGGTCGATGCGGGCTTCGTCCTGGAACCAGACCTCAAGCCGGGTTCGCCTGGGGAGCCGCTCGCGGATCTCCTGGACCCGCAGGGGGAAAATCCCGCTTGAAGGCCTCCAGGGCCTGCGGGTTCTGGGCGTGGTGTCTGGGCCGGGCGGACAGGCGTCTGTAGCCGAGCGCCTTGAGGATCCGGCCCAGTCGGCTGGGTCCAGAGACACGCCGTATTCCTCGTGAATCCAGCCGGTAAGGTCGATCAGCCGCCAGCGCACCACCCCGTGAATGGCCAGGATCTGGCCGTCCTCCACCAGCCGGACGACGGCCGCCAGTTGCTCGGGCGTCAGCTTCGGCCTCGGCCCCGGAGCCTGGCGGTCGATCGGCCCGTCCGGCCCCTCGGCGTTGAACCGCAGCGCCCAGTCGCGAAGGATCTGCCGGTCCATCCCGCCCGCCGCCGCGGCCTCGCGCCGGCTGGCGCCGTCGTAGACCGCCGCCAGCGCCAGCAGCCGTCGAACCTGACGCGCGTCCCGGCTGGTCCGCGCAAGCGCCCGGACCCTGGCGGCATCGTAATCCTGGCGAAGCGCGATAGCTGGCATGGCGAAACCCTCCGGTCCCACCATCGAATCCTGCTTCGCCGCTCAGCGGAATCCCCCAGAGTCAGACGCCGCGCCGATTGGTATAAGGCGCTCTCACACCCCTATTTCGCCGCGCCTGAGCCCCAGGAGCTGATCTATGAGGAGATCGAGGCCATCCGGGGGCGGATCGACCAGGCCGACGACTGGAGCGCCTTCGAGGCCAAGCTCGCTGCGCTGGAAACCGCCCGTCAGGCCTATGAACCGAGCGAGGACTAGAGCAGTTTCCAAGCCGCCTGACTCGGGGGGATTCCCTTGAGGCGGCGAGTCTGACTCACGCTGGCTGCCGGTGAGGGAGGCCGGTGGCGATGGGCAAGCCGCTGCCGGTGGATCTTCGGGAGCGGGTGGTGGGGGCGGTCGACGAGGGGCAGTCGCGCCGCAAGGAGGCCGAGCGGTTCGGAGTCAGCATCTCCAGCGCGATCCGCTGGACCAGCCTGCGGCGGCGGACGGGCGAGGTGCAGCCCAAGCGCCAGGGGCGACAAGCGCTCGGGAAGGATCGAGGCGCATAGGCCGCTGATCCTGTCGCTGGTGGCGGCCAAGGCCGACATCACCCTGGCGGAGTTGCGCACGGCGCTCGCCGAGCGGGGCATTGCCGTGGCGATCTCCACGCTCTGGCGGTTCTTTGAGCGTCACCGGATCACGCTCAAAAGAAGACCGGGCATGCTCCGAAAAGCCGCCGCCCGCACCGTCGCCGCCCTCGAACGCGCCATCGTCGAGGCCATCGACACCTTCACCCCCACCGAGTGGGCCAACTACTTCGCCGCCGCCGGATACGATGCGACGTGATCGGAATCTGCTCTAGGCGGGTGGGCGCTTTGTGAACTGCCTGATTCGATCGACCATGTCCGGTCCTGCGCCCTGGCTTCGATAAACCTCGTGCGCCAAGCCGGCCGGCTGTGACAGGCCATCGGTTTCGGTCAGCAGCCGCTTGTTCGCGGCATGGCTGAATGACGAGTTGGTGAGAATTTCAGAGGTGAGGCTGTCCACGGCCGCTTCGAACTCAGCATCGGTCACGCACGCGTTGGCGAGGCCGATGGCCTCGGCTTGCCGTCCTGAATAGGTACGGCAGGTGAACATCATCTCGCGTGCCTTGTAGGTTCCCACCCGGCGCGGTAGCCGCTGGCTGAGGCCCCAGACCGGCGTCAAGGCCCATTTGGCGTGGGTGTCGGCGAATTTGGCGGATTCGGCCGCAAGAATGATGTCGCCAGCCAGGGCAAGCTCCAGGGCGCCGGTGTAGCAATGGCCGTGCACAGCGCAGACGACCGGCGAGGTAAGCTCGGCGAGGCGTTGGATGACATGCGACTGATAGTTAGGCCGGGGAAGTTTCTCGCCCTCGGCGATGTCGCCGAGATCGTGGCCCGCCGAGAAGCACCGCCCGGCGCCGCGCAGCACGACGACGCCAACCGGCGCCGCCTCCAGGTCGGCAACGTGGGCCTCGAGCGCCTTGAACAGATCGACATTCAGCGCGTTGAGCTTGTCCGGCCGGTTCAGCGTCAGCTGGCAGACGCCGTCCAGGTCAGAGCGGAGCACGAGATCATCCATTGAGTTCTATCCGATGTTCTTTTTCAAGGTTGTCGTCCTCTCCCGAAGTCAGGCAGCGGGGGCGTCCATCGCCTCGGCGTCGAAGCGGAACCCGGCGCCCTCCCGCATTATGTATCCCGCCGTCGGCGCCGCGTAGTGAGTGCCGATCACCAGAATGGGTTTGTCGGCCCATTCGGCGAACAGTCGCGCGCGCGTCGCCGCCGCCGCTCTCGGATCGCTGTCGAAGGGCGGCGACCAATGCGGATGGGCCATCTGGCACGGATGGTGGCTCATGTCGCCGGTGATGACCGCCGATTCACCGTTGGACTCGGTCATCACACTGACATGGCCAGGCGTATGTCCGGTGCTGGGCGTGAGCCGGAGGTGGGGCGAGATGCGGTGATCCATTTCGACGAACTCGGCGAGCCCCGCGTCGAGGATGGGCTGTACCGAGTCCGACAGGATCGTTTGCTGTTCCTCGTCGCCTTCTGTGCTCCAGTGGGCGAATTCGGTCTTGCCGAACAGGTAGCGGGCATTTGGAAACGTCGGAACCCATGCGCCGTCCTCAAGCTTGGTGTTCCAGCCCACATGATCCACATGCAGGTGGGTGCAGATCACGGCATCGACACTCTCCTGCGACCAGCCGACCTCGGCCATGGACTGCAGGAAGCCGGTGGCCAACGGCTGTCCACGCAGAATGGACCGGGGTCGATCGTTTCCGATGCAGGTATCCACCACCAGCCGTAGGCCCGGCGCATCCACCAGCAGCGCGTGGATGGACAGCAGCAGCTGATCCTGCTCGTT
>NZ_JAUSBZ010000031.1 GCF_030651755.1 Phenylobacterium sp.
ACCATCGCCAGAAGGTTGGGGGTCGCCCGGACGTCCAGCTGGGTGACCAGAAACCCGACCGTCTGGGCGACAGCGCAGGCCGCGGCGAACCAGATCCACATCATCGGGCGGCTCTGACCGACCATCATGTTCCGCGCCGCCAGCACCGCCCCATAGGCGACCAGAAGCGACAGGGCCCACAGCCCCATGGGTCCGCCCCAGAAGATGTCCAGAAACAGCCCCATGAACAGCACGCCGAAAGGGGCGACCATGGAGGGACGGATCATCGCCCAGGCAAACGCCGGAACCATGCAGAAAACCGGTTCGGGCAGGCCCCAGCCAAACACCCGGATGGGCAGGCTGAACAGAAGGGTGGCCAGCATGCATTGCAGGATCGGCGCGCCGAGCCATCGCCAGGGGTCGAGCCGGGTGGCCGTCAGGCTCAAAACACCGGCTCCTCAACCACGGGGGGCGGCGGGGCTGGGGTTTCCGCCACTGGCGGACGTGGAGTCGGCGCCGGCGCCTTGGCGGGCGGGGTCGCCTTGGGCGCAGGCGCAGTCGCCGTTGGAGGCGGGCTGGCCGGCGGCGAGGTCCGCACCTGGGGTGTGGGCGTCACCACCGGCGCCGGCGGCGGCGTCACCCCGACGCTGGGCAGAGCGTCATTGGCGGGCGGCTCGGCGCGGGCGTTCAGCTCGGCCTGGTCCACCAGTTGAGCGAAGTCTTCGAACAACAGGATGCGGACATAGTCGATGGCGCCGGCTTCGGAACTCAGCACCACCCGCCAGGCGCCATCCACCCCCTTGACCGCCACGCCGACGGGCAATCCCCGGGGCATCAGGCCGCCGTCGCCGGAAGTGACGATGCGATCGCCCTCCTGCACAGGATCGCGGCCCCGGAGATATTCCAGCTTGGGGTTGGGGCCGCCATCGCCGGCCAGGATGGCCCGGGCATTGGTCCGGTCGATCATCACCGGGGTGCGGGAGGCGATGTCGGTGAGCAGCAGGATGCGGCTCGCGCCGCGGGTCACCCCGACCACCCGGCCGACCAGGCCATACTCGGTCATCACCGGATTGCCGACCCGCACCTGGCGCTCGCGCCCGGCATTGGCCAGGCGGGTGTTGGCAAAGGGGCCGCGGGCGTCGCTGACCACCCGGGCCGAGACCATCGGAATGGGCGGATCGGTCTGCAGCCCCAGGAGATCACGATAGCGCTCATTGAGATCGCGCAGCCCGAGCACCTCCTGGCGCAGGGCCGCGGCCTCCTCCAGTTCGGCGCGCAGGCGGCGGTTTTCGGAGACGGCGAAGAAATACTGACTGATGTTCTGGGAGATGCCCCCCATCCAGTGGACCGGCGCCGACACGACCCCTGACACTGGCGCGGCGACTGCGTCGCTGACCTCGCGGGTCACCCCATAGGCCTCGTTGCGCAGGGTTTCGCGGCGGTCGCCGAGCAGCAGGGTCACGGCGACGATGACGGCCACGACCAGGGCCACGCCAGCCGTCCAGACCAGCGGCACCCGAATTTCACCTAGAGGATTGTCCCGGAAGGACACCTAAGATCGTCTCCCCGCCAGACGCAGCAGGACCAAGGTCCTGCCCCCTTGGTTAAGCAAATCCTAGGCCAAGGTCGATTCAAGAACACCCTTCATCCACTTGGGATGTTCGAGAACCTTGCCGCAACCGAGCGCGACACAGGACAGCGGATCATCGGCCACCGTCACCGGCAGGCCGGTGTGGTCGCGGATCTCGGCGTCCAGGCCGCGCAGCAGAGCGCCGCCGCCGGTGAGCATGATGCACTTGTCGGCGATGTCAGAGGCGAGTTCGGGGGGGGTCGCCTCTAAGGCCATCTTCACGGCGTCGACGATCTGGCCGACGGGCTCGGACAGGGCGTCGGAGGCCTGCTTCTCGCTGATGCGCACCTCGCGGGGCACGCCCTGCATCAGGTCGCGGCCCTTGACCTCGATGGACAGGCCCTCGCCGTCGGCCGGCGCCCGGGCCGTGCCGATTTCCTTCTTGATCCGCTCAGCGGTGGTCTCGCCGATCAGCAGATTATGGTTGCGGCGCATATAGGAGATGATCGCCTCGTCCATCTTGTCGCCGCCCACCCGGACCGAGCGCGAATAGACGATGCCCGACAGGGACAGCACCGCCACCTCGGTGGTGCCGCCGCCGATATCGACCACCATCGAGCCGGTGGGCTCATGGATCGGCAGGCCCGCGCCAATGGCCGCGGCCATGGGCTCGTCGATCAGACCGACCCGGCGGCCGCCGGCGTTCAGGCAGGAGTCGTTGATCGCCCGGCGTTCAACGGCCGTGGCGCCCGACGGCACGCAGACGATGACCTTGGGATTCACGAAGCCCTTACGGTTGTGAACCTTGCGGATGAAGTACTTGATCATCTCTTCGGCGACTTCGAAGTCGGCGATGACCCCGTCGCGCATGGGGCGGATGGCCTCCATGTGGCCCGGCGTCCGGCCCAGCATCTGCTTGGCCTCGATGCCCACGGCGTGGACGATCTTGCGGCCACCGATGTTTCGCAGCGCCACCACCGATGGCTCGTTCAGCACGATACCCTTGCCCTTCATATAGATGAGGGTGTTGGCCGTGCCGAGATCGATGGCGATGTCGTTCGAGATAGCGCCGAAGAGGGACGAGATCATGCAGGGCCCTGGTGACTGGGGGGCTTAAAGAGCGGCGAAATTCTGGTCCGACGCGCGCCGGGGGGCGAACGGGCGGAACAGGTTCTCGCGAGAAGGACTTGTGGTTCGTGTGCCCCGCCGCTTTGTTGATTTCAAGGCTTATTCATCCAACGCCCCGAGACCGGCCCCCTGCGGGGCCTGGAGCCGTGAAAAATTCAACCGCGACGGGATGATGTCGGCGACTTTGAGCGCCGTCGCGCCGGTTCAGCCTCCAGGTGATTCTCAGGCCCCGGACCATCTAGCCCAGGGCGGTCAGCACCACCCCTGCGGCGGTGGCCGACCCAGCCAGAGCCTGACGCAGGCTGAGCCGTTCCTGGAACAGGCGGCGCCCCGCGGCCGCGGCGATGGGCGCCTCGACCACACCCACAGCCCTCACCATGCCGGCCGGGGCCAGGGCCAGGGCTGAGAACCAGCAGGCCGACGCCGCAGCGCCGAAAAAGCCCGCCCCGAGGGATGATCGCCAGGCCCGCGCCACCGCCACCAGCGACTGCGGGCGAACCACCGCCAGATAGGCGCCCAGCCCCAGGGTCTGCATGGCCTGCGCGACACAGACGGCCAGGGTGGCGGCGTAGATTGGATAGTCCGGCTCCAGGGCGAGGCCGGCCTGCCGATAGCCGTTCAGAGCCACGGCGAAGGCCGCCCCCGACGCCAGGCCCATGGCGCTGCCGATCAGAGCGCCCCGCGCCGCCGCGCGGCCTGGCCAGGACAGCGCCACCAGCCCCAGCGTCGTCAGGGTCACGCCAAGCCAGGCCTGGGTTCCCAACCGATCGCCGAACAGGATCAGGCCCATCAGGGCGGCGAGCGGCAGCGAGGCCTGTTGCATGAAGGTCGCCACGGCGAAGCCCGACCGCCGCATGGCGACCAGCAGGGCCGCGGTGGCGAGCACCTGGCCAAGCGCGCCGGCGCTCACCGTCCACCAGAACCGCGCGCTCAGCGTGGGATCAGCCTGGGGCGTCAGCACCGCCACGACCGCAAATATGGCCAGGGCGAAGGGCAGGCCGAACAGGAAGCGGACGAGCGTCGCCCCCCACGGGCCGGCCTCGGCCATCAGACCGCGCTGCAGGGCGTTGCGCGCCACCTGCAGGGGCGCAGCGGCGATCGTCAGGACGATCCAGAGCATGGGAAATCCTCGCCCCTCCCCCTTGCGGGAGGGGTTGGGTGGGCGGGCTGACGACGGCCTATGATGAGGGCGCAGAGGCTCCCATCGCCGTCTCCATCCGAACGGAAAAGACGCTCGCGATCAGAACCCGCTGGCGATGGCGTCCGGTGCGGTCTTTTCCTTGCGCGCGAAGAGGTTGTTCAGCGCATTCACATAGGCCTTGGCCGAGGCCGTCAGGGTGTCGGTGTCGGCGGCCTGACCGGTGGCGATGCGGCCGTCCTCTTCCAGCCGGACCGAGACCTGAGCCTGGGCGTCTGTGCCCTCGGTCACCGCATGCACCTGGAACAGGCGCAGGATGGCGGTGTGCGGCACCACCACGTGGATGGCGTTGAACACCGCGTCCACCGGACCATCGCCCGTGGCCGTAGCGGCCCGTTCGACGCCTTCCACCGCCACCGTCAGATGGGCTTCCTGCGGGCCTTCGGTGCCGGCGATCACCCGCAGGTGCTTGACCTGAATCCGGTCGGCGCCCGAGGCCAGGGCGTCGTCCACCAGGGCGACGATGTCGTCGTCGAAGACGTGCTTCTTCTTGTCGGCCAGGTCCTTGAAGCGCTGGAAGGCCTCGTTCAGGGCGTTCTGGCCCAGCTCATAGCCCAGCGCCTTCAGCTTCTCGCGGAAGGCGTGGCGCCCCGAATGCTTGCCCATGACCAGGTTGGAGCCGCCCTGCCCGACGCTCTCGGGCGTCATGATCTCATAGGTGCCGCGGTCCTTCAGCATCCCGTCCTGGTGGATGCCGCTCTCGTGGGCAAACGCGTTCTTGCCGACGATGGCCTTGTTGAACTGCACCGGGAAGCCGGTGATGGCCGACACATAGCGGCTGGCCCGGGTGATGTGCTGGGTTTCGGCGCCGGTATAGTAGGGCAGACGGTCGCCGCGCACCTTCAGCGCCATGACCACTTCTTCCAGGGCCGCATTGCCGGCCCGCTCGCCGATGCCGTTGACGGCGACCTCGACCTGTCGCGCCCCGCCCTGGACGCCCGCCAGGCTGTTGGCCACGGCCAGCCCCAGGTCGTTATGGCAGTGGGTGGACAGGATGATGCTGTCGACGCCGGGGACGTTCTCCACCAGGTCGCGGAAGATCGCCTCGTATTCCGACGGATAGGAATAGCCCACCGTGTCGGGGATGTTCACCGTCTTAGCCCCGGCCTTGATGGCGGCCTCGACGCAGCGGCGCAGGAAGTCCTGCTCGGTGCGGGTGGCGTCCTGGGCCGACCATTCCACATCGTCGCACAGGTTGCGGGCGTGGGTGACCGAGCGGGTGATGGCCTCCAGGATGTCCTCCTGGCTCATCTTCAGAATGTGGTCCCGGTGCGAGGGGCTGGTGGACAGGAAGGTGTGGATGCGGCCGCGCTTGGCCGGACGGATCGCCTCGGCGCAGCGCTCGATGTCGATGGCCGCCGCCCGGGCCAGGCCGCAGACGGTGCTTTCGGTGACGATCTCGGAAATCTGCCGCACCGCCTCGAAGTCGCCGTTCGAGGCGATGGGGAAGCCGGCCTCGATGACGTCGACCCGCATCTCCTCGAGGATCTTGGCCAGCTCCAGCTTCTCCTCCAGGGACATGGAGGCGCCGGGCGACTGCTCGCCGTCGCGCATGGTGGTGTCGAAAATGATGACGCGGTCGCGTTCAGACGCGGCGTTGGAAGCTTGGAAAGTCATGTCAGGATCTCTTCGCGGGAGCTCATTCTAGAAAGGTCGGGCGGCGGGGTCATCCCCTGAGCGCCCGGCCCCGCGATGTTTCGCGCAAGCCTACAGGGGCGCCCAGGGGCGGCTAAGCCCCAGCGGAAGGCCAAGAAGCAGGCTGTGGAAACCGGTGGTCATGGGTGTTTTCTACTCAAGAACGGGCTGCGCCGCAACGGTCTTGCGTAGAGCCGCCGAAATTCGCCTCTGATCGGCAAGAAACGTGCGCCGCTCAAGCGGCCCGGTCGCCCTCGCCTGCGGCCGCCTCGCGGGACTTGAGCCACTTGCGGGCGAACCAGCCCATGAGAATCCAGCCGGCCGCGATGGCCCCCAGCAGGGCGATGTGTCCGACGCCCCCGCCCCGCATGGCCTGGGCGATGGCGTTGCCGGCGAAGGCTGTCACCGCGATCTTGGGGATGATTCCCAGGGCGGTTCCGGCCGTGAAATGGGTCAGGCGCATGGGGGTGACGCCAGCGGCCATATTGACCACGATGAAGGGCGCCGAGGGCACCAGGCGCACGATCAGGCTTGCCCAGAAGCCGTTCTTCCCCACCAGCCGCATGAACTGGCGCACCCCCTCGCCCGCGAAGGCGTCCAGGGTGCGGGCCCCGGCCAGCCGACCGAGATAGAAGCCTACCAGGGCCGAGACCATGGTGCCGATCCAGCTGTAGGCGAAGCCGGTCCATGGCCCGAAGGCGACCACGGCGGCGGCGATCAGGACGAACTGCGGCACGCCCACAAAGGCCAGGATCGCAAAGGCCGCCACGGCGCTCGGCAGGGCCCATGGACTGTGGGCGGCCATGCCCAGCCAGTGTTCGACCGTGGCCTCACCGTCAAAGCCCAGCACCTGGGCCCCGAACAGGAAGACGAGCCCCACGCCGCCGAACAGCACGAAGGAGACCGCCACGCCCCGCCAGGCGCGCGCGTCCATATTGGTCACGAAGCTGATCAGCCGGCGCATGGCGCACGCCTCGCCGATCCGGCCGCGCGGGTCAAGCTGAGGGCGACCTCCGCCCCCCCGGCGATCAGGGGCAGCGGCTGAGCACGGGCGGGTCGTCGAATGGTCCGCCGCGCACCCGCATGGTCTGACCATCGGCGCCGAGGCTGAGATTGAGGCGGTGGGACTGGGGCGGGGCCTGGGCGGTGCAGGTGGCGGCGATCTCAAAGCCGTCATCAAGGGCCGCGACCCCGTCGAACCGGCAGGAGACCTCTCCCGCCGTGCTCAGCCCGTCGTGCCGGAAGGTCCAGGCGCCGTCGGAGCACAGGGCCGGCGTGGCGGCCCACTGGCCCACATAGGCCGGCATGGCCGCGGCGGGGGCTTCGTCCTGCGGGGTCGTAGCCGGCGCCTCGACGGGAGCGGCGGGCGGCTCGCCGCCGCAGGCCGAAAGGGCGGCGGCCAAGGCGAATATCAGGACAGGTCGGATCACGGGAGGCCCCCTTCTGTGGCTCAGGTGCAAACGAGCCAGCTTAACTGGTGTTCCGCCGAGCGCCGGGTTTGCGGCGCAGGGGCCTTCAAGTTAAACCCCGCACTCCTTCCCCACCCGCTCCAAAGGGAGTCTGCGCCCATGTCGCTGCAATCGTCCACGCTCGCCCGCGTCAAGCCGTCCGCCACCATGGCGACCGACCAGAAGGCGCGTGAACTGAAAGCCCAGGGCCGCGACATCATTAGCCTCGGCGCCGGGGAGCCGGACTTCGACACGCCGCAGAATATCAAAGACGCGGCCATCAAGGCCATTCAGGACGGCAAGACCAAGTACACCACCGTCGACGGGGTGCCCGAGCTGAAGGAGGCCATCGTGGCCAAGTTCGCCCGGGAAAACGGCCTGACCTACACGGCCAGCCAGGTGAACGTGTCGCCCGGCGGCAAGCCGGTGATCTTCAACGCCATGATGGCCACCCTGAACCCCGGCGACGAGGTGGTGATCCCGACGCCCTACTGGGTCAGCTATCCCGACATGGTGCTGCTGGCCGGCGGCACGCCGGTCTTCGCGCCGACCACGGCCGAGAGCGGCTTCAAGCTGCGGCCGGAGGACCTGGACAGGGCGATCACGCCGAAGACCCGCTGGGTGTTGCTGAACTCGCCGTCCAACCCGTCTGGCGCGGCCTATACCCGGGCCGAACTGAAGGCCCTGGCCGAAGTGCTGATGCGCCATCCGCAGGTGTGGATTCTCACCGACGACATGTACGAGCACCTGCTGTTCGACGACATGGAGTTCGTGACCATCGCCCAGGTGGAGCCCGGCCTCTACGAGCGCACGCTGACCATGAACGGGGTCTCCAAGGCCTATGCCATGACCGGCTGGCGGATCGGCTACGCCGCCGGGCCTGAGCCGCTGATCAAGCTGATGGCCAAGGTGATGAGCCAGTCGACCTCCAACCCCTGCTCGATCTCGCAGTGGGCGGCGGTGGAGGCGCTGAACGGCCCGCAGGACTTCATCAAGCCCAACGCCAGACTGTTCCAGGGTCGTCGCGATCTGGTGGTGTCGATGCTGAACCAGGCCACCGGCCTGAAGTGCCCGACCCCGGAAGGCGCCTTCTATGTCTATCCGTCCTGCGAAGGGCTGATCGGCAAGACCGCGCCCAGCGGCAATGTGATCGGCTCGGACAAGGACTTCGCCAACGAACTGCTGGAGAGCGAAGGCGTGGCGGTGGTGTTCGGCGAGGCGTTCGGCCTGTCGCCCTTCTTCCGCATCTCCTACGCCACCAGCAATGCGGTGCTCGAGGACGCCTGTGGCCGCATCCAGCGCTTCTGCGCCGCGGTGAAATGAAGGCGTGGCCCCTCCACCATTGGAGGGGCCGACCTTTCAGCTCTTAGGCCTTTTCGCGCCAGGACGACTTGGCCGCGTCCTTGGTGAGGTTCAGGCAGACCTTGTCGTCGGCGATCCGGTCGACCCAGGTCATCGGGATCATGTGGTGCTTCAGACCCGCGCCCATGTCGAACTTGGCCAGCTCGATCTCGGTGTCGAGAACGTGGTCCACACGACCCACATGACCACCGTCGGAACCGACGACTTCCATGTGTTCCTTGATTTCAGCAGCTTGGATCATCGGGATCTCCTTTTTTTGAATCTGGAGACCAGGGAACGGCTCAACCCGCCGGCAGGTTCACGCCGCTGCGCCCACTGAGAGCATATCGCCGGCCACCTGACGGGGAACGTCAAACCTGATCGTGCAGCGCACGCCATCGGGGGCGAAGTCCAGGTCCACCGCCCCATCCAGCTGGTGGGCCAGGCCGCCGACGATGAGCCGCGTGCCGAACCCTCGGCGGGTAGGCGGCGACACCGGCGGACCATCCATCTCGCGCCAGCGCAGGGTCAGCCGCTCGGCGTCTGCGTTCAGCTCGGCCAGCTCCCATTCCACGGCGATGCGCCCCTTCTCGTCGGACAGGGCGCCGTATTTCACTGCATTGGTGGTCAGCTCATGCAGGGCCATGCCCAGGGCGACCGCGGTGTTGGGGGCCAGCCACACGGCGGGCCCCTGCATCTCGATCCGCTCATCGGCCGGACCCCGATAGGGCCGCAGTTCGGTGAGGACCAGTTCCGCCAGGTTGGCGCCGCGCCAGCCATCGCGGGTGAGCAGGTTGTGGGCCTGGGACAGGGCGATCAGCCGGTTTTCGAAATTGACGCGGACGCTCTCGACGTCGCTGGCTTCGCGCAGGCTCTGGGCGGCGATGGACTGGACGGTGGCGAGGGTATTTTTCACCCGGTGGTTCAGCTCATCGAGCAGCAACTTCTGGCGGGCCTCGATGGCCTTGCGGGCGGCCACCTCCCGTTCGGCGGACAGACGCGCCATCCCCTGGCGCCAGGTCGCCGCCGCCACGAGTCCTGTGGCCAGGCAGCCGCCCAACACGAAGACCCAGATCAGCTGCCGCGCCGCGCTGCCCACATAGTCGGGTCCCGCCCGATAGACCACCGTCCAGCTGCCGCCGGCCACGTCGATTTGGCGGATTTCCAGGGGGCCGAAGTCCCCCCAGCTCGACCCCGGATCAGAGCGGAACAGCAGATTCTCCGGACGGACCGGGCCGTGATAGACGGCGTAGCGATAGGGCCGATGGGAAATGGTGTCGAACACCGCCTGCAGCAGGTCTCCGGCGCGGAACGGCGCATAGGCGAAGCCGATCAGGTTCTGGCGCCTGGCCTCCACCGTCGCCGGGACAAGACCACCGGCATAGACCGGCTCGTAGATGAGGAATCCAGCCTGAGGCGACTCCTCGGTTTCCTGGACCAACCGCACCTTTCCGGACATGGCCGCCTGGCCGGTGTCGCGGGCCCGGGCCATGGCGTCGCGCCGGACAGGCTCGGCGTACATGTCAAAACCCAAGGCGGCGCGGTTGCGGTCGTCTTCCGGCTCCAGGAACAGGATGGCGTGGCGTTCGTCGGCGCCGTCCCCGGGCGGCGTCCTGAGGGTGAAATCTGGGCGACCCGCCGCGCGCATCTCCGACTGGAGCGCCTCTGCGCCCCCCTCAGGAATGCGAACCGAGAAGCCAATTCCCTGGATCCCCGGATAGCGCCGGGTCAGCTCCACCCGCTGGGCGAAGGCCCTGAATTCCTCATGGGTGACCTGATCGCTGGCCGCGAACAGACCGGCGCTGGCCTGCAGCACAGCCACATAGGTGGCGAGGCGATCTGCGATGGCGCCATTGGCCTGGGTCACAAGGGACTCAAAGCGCTGCCGGTCCCGCGCCTCGGCGAGCCGCTCGATCACCAGCCCCCCGGCCGCCGTAGCGGCGAGACCCAGGACCAGGATGAGAACCGGGAGGCCTGGGACCTTGCCCCGGAGCCGGGCCCAGCTCGCCATGGGAGTCGTCTTGTACAAACCGAAACCCTTATTTCGCTCCTTCTGACTGCCCTATTCGGCGAGGGCTGTCGAGGATGCGCGCCCCGTCCCGCTTGCCCCGCGCGGCCGTGAGGCGCAGGATTTCGCCCACCGATGGAAAGGGTCCCCATGGGCGAGATCGTCAATCTGAACAAGGTCCGCAAGGCGCGCGCCAAGGCTGCGGCCACCGACCAGGCCAAGGTCAACCGGGCGAGCCACGGCCGCACCAAGGGTCAGACCCAGGCTGAGCATCTGGAAGCCGAGCGCCAGCGCCGCAAACTCGACGAGGCCCGCCGGGACGAGGATTAGGTCTTTGGCGCCTCGTCCCGGGCTTCGGGCGGAATGGCGTCATAGATGGTCGGCGGGGTGATGTTCAGGCGCCGGCGCGCGACGTCCAGGGGCTCGGCCATCAGGGCCTCATAGTCCTCGCCCAGCAGCCAGGCCGCCGCCTTGCCCCGCTGATAGCCCTGCCAGATCGCCCGGGCGTAGGGATGCTTCGCCTTGCGCCCCCGCAGCGCGCCGCCCACGGCGATCAGCGCCCAGCCCAGGCCCCGGGTCTGGGCGTAGGAAAATGCCACCAGGCACGCCTCCCCCAGTCCGTCGCGATGGTAGCCGCTCAGCACATGCCAGATGTCGTGGACGTCGCGGGTGCGGCGGCCGAACCAGGCGTAGGGATGCATCACCTCGATGGGCTTGGCCCCCACCCGGCTGATCTGGGCCAGCCCCTCGGCCGACAGCTGCTCGCTGCGGATGAAGTCGCGATAGGCGTGACCCAACGAACCTTCCGGCAGGCTGTCCAGCCAGGCGTCGTCCATCAGCCGCGCCTCAAGCTCGACCCGCTCATAGGCGATGCGGCCCCCCTGCGGGGTCTCCAGCAGGCGCCGATAGCCCCAGGCCGAGGCGCCGCCGTTCAAGGCGCGCATGATCTCGAAGACCTGGACGGTGTCTTCCTTGTCAGCCAGCAGCCGGCGCAGGGCCTTCAAGGCCGCGCCCCATTGGAGCCGCGGCTTGGGCAGGCGCTGGGGCTGGGGGGCGCGGGCCGATGCGGGCGCGTAGCTGTCGGTGGCGAGGCTCATAGGTGGTCTCCCGTGCGGGATCGCAAAGATGACGCGGGCGTCAGCCTTGATCAATGGCCCACGAACCTTGCCGCAGGGTTTCAGCTGAGCAAGAAAGGCGAATGGCGCGTCTGAAGAAGAGATCGATCCTCCTGGCCGGTCACGCCACCTCCGTGGCTCTGGAGCCCGCTTTTTGGGCCGCCCTGGAAGATGTGGCCAAGGATCGCGGGCTGAGCCTGGCGGCCCTGGTGACCGAAATCGACCTGGCCCGAGGCGATCAGGGCCTGGCCTCAGCCTGCCGCCTCGCCGTGCTGAGCCACCTGCTCGCCCGCCCCCGTCCCTAGACGGGCCTCACCCCGTCGGGCATCCCGGCGTCGCCGGGTCTGGGCGCACGGCGTCGGGGCGCGCGGGTCCCAACAGCGGACGGCCAGGCATGGCGCCGGTCAGCGCGCCGGCCCGGATCACGGGAACGCCATTGATCACCACATGGCGAATGCCGACCGCGTACTGATGCGGCGCCTCGAAGGTGGCCTTGTCGGCGATGGTGTCGGCGTTGAACACCGTGATGTCGGCGAAGGCGCCCTGGGTCAGCCGGCCCCGCTCGGTCTGGCCGATCTGGTCGGCCGCCAGCGAGGTCATCCGACGCACCGCGTCTTCCAGGGTCAACACCTTCAGCTCGCGGACATAGCGGCCCAGCACCCGGGGGAAGGCGCCATAGGTGCGGGGATGGGGAAAGCCGTCGTCGAAGCCCACGGGGTCCCCATCGGTCTCGATCATCGCCAAGGGATGCTGCAGGATGCGGATGACGTCAGCCTCATCCATCACATGATAGATCGCGCTGAAGCCGCCCTTGAGCTGCAGCTCGATCAAGAGCTGGATGGCGTCCTCCGGCGTCCCAGCGAGGCCGCGATCGCGGGCGAGGTCGGCCAGGGTCTTGCCGTTGTAGGACGGGTCAGCCCGCAGGTTGCGGAACTGCAGGCGATCCAGATCCGCGCCGCCCCTCTGGACCATCAGGATTCGCATCATCTCGGCCTCGACCTGCGCCCGGACCTTCGGGTCCTCCATGCGGGCCTTGAAGCCGTCGGGGCCGCCGGCCAGGGCCCAGCCAGGGAACATCACCGCCGAGGAGGAGCTGGAGGCGGTGTAGGGATAGAGGTCATGGGTGATGTCGAGGCCGCGGGCGCGGGCCTCGTCGATCATGGCCAGGGTCTTGACGCTCCAGCCCCACTGGGTGGAGCCCATGGCCTTGTGGTGGTTGATCTGGCCCGGCAGGCCCGCGCCCTCGGCCACGGCGATGACTTCGGCGATGGAGTCCAGCACGCCGGCGCCCTCATCGCGCATATGCGACACATAGATCCCGCCCCAGCAGGCGGCGACCTTGGCCATGGCGATCACTTCTTCAGGCCGGGCGTAGTTGGCCGGGACATAGACGAGGCCTGTGGACATCCCCAGGGCCCCATCGGCCATGGTGTCGGCGATGATCTTCTGCATCCGGGCGAGTTCGGCGGGGTTCGGCGCGCGGTTGGCCATGCCCAGGACCTGGGTGCGGGCGAAGCTGTGGCCGGCGAAGAAGCCCACATTGGGCGCCACCTTCAGGGCCTCCACATAGGGCTTCAGCGGATAGGGCTGCGGACCGCTGTGCAGGCTGGCGATGATGCTGGTGACGCCCTGGCGGAGGAAGTTCTCGGCCAGCGGGTATTCGTGAATGTTGTCAGCGATGTGGGCATGGTTGTCGATGAAGCCCGGGGCCACGATCAGGCCGCGGGCGTCGAGGGCCTGGTCCCCGTCCTCCGCCGCCAGTCCGTCCCGGGCGATCCGCACGATCCGGTCACCCTTGATGGCCAGGTCCGCGCGATAGGCCGGCGCGCCGGTGCCGTCCACCACCTGCCCGCCGAGGATCACCAGGTCGTAGTCGGCCGCCTGGGCGGCGCCTGCCAGCGAAATGGCGGTGGCGCACAGGGCGAACTTCAAGGTCTTGGCGCGCATCGGCTTACATCCCGAAAAGGGGCCATTGTCGGAAGTATTGGGCCGGAGTCGGCTGTGGGGGCGACGGCTCCGGCCCGGTCCAGCGCAGCTACTGGCCGCGCAGGATGACTCGGCCGTGGCGTTCGGAGGTGACTTCACCGTCCGCCAGGGCCGCCTTGCCGTTCACGAAGACAAACTCCATGCCCTCGGAATAGGCGTGCGGCTGGGGGTAGGTCGCCACATCGCGAACCGTCTCCGGATTGAAGACCAGCACGTCGGCGAAGGCGCCGGGTCGGATCACCCCGCGGTCGGGAATGGCGAAGACCTCGGCGGGCAGGCCGGTGGAGCTATGGATGGCCTGGGCCAGGCTGATGACATCGCGCTCGATCACATAGCGGCGCAACTTGCGGGGATAGGCGCCATAGGCCCGGGGGTGTTCGGCGCCCTCGCCGAAGGTGACCAGGGCCCCGTCGGAGGAGGTCATCATCCAGGGCTGCTTCATCAGCAGCTCCACATCCTTCTCATTCATGTTGAACGAAACGATGCCAGCCCCGCCCTGGATCAGAATGTCGATGGCGGTGTCCAGGGGATCTTGCAGGTTGCGACGGGCGATCTCGTCCAGCCGCATGCCTTCCAGGCTTGGGTCGGCCCGGTGGCTGCTGATCATCACCGCGTTGGCGCCGGCCCGACGGGCCAGGTTCTCGACCATGCCCTCGCGGATCAGCGCCCGTTGCTCCGGGTTCTGAAGACGCTTGGCCAGGGCCTCCCCGCCGCCCTCCTGAGCCCAGCCGGGGACCAGGGCGGCCGACAGGCCGGTGCTGGAGGCGGCGTAGGGATACTGGTCGGCCCAGATGGAGAGGCCTTCGGCCCGGGCGGCCTCAATCATCTTCACGGCGTCTTCGGACTGGCCCCACACCGTGGGGCCCAGCATCTTCATATGGCTGACGACGCCGATGATGCCGGTCTGGCGAGAGACCTCGATCAGCTCGGCCACCGAGGCCAGCACGCCGATGTCATAGCTGGACTCGTCGCGGATATGGCTGGTGTGGAAGGCGTTCGGAAACTCCGCGGCCACCTTGGCCAGGGCGACGATCTCGGCGGTGTCGGAGTACTTGCCCGGCACATAGAAGGGGCCGCTGGACATGCCGAGGGCGCCAAAGGTCATGGCCTCGCGCACCAGCGCCTGCATGCGGGTCAGTTCGGCCGCGGTGGGCTTACGGTTCTCCAGACCCATGACCGCGCGACGCACGCCGTTGTGGCCGATCATCGGCAGGACATTGACCCCAGGCCTGTTGGCCTCGATGGCCTCGACCTGCGGACGCAGGTCAGCCGGGCCACCACCGTCCGGATTGATCATCGCCAGGGTGATCCCCTGGGTCAGAACCGAGATGGCCGGGGCCAGCTCAGGCGTCTCAATGCCGGGGGCGGCGTGGGAATGAGTGTCGATAAAGCCCGGGGACACGTACTTGCCCGTGGCGTCCACCACGGTGGCGGCGCTGGCCGTGGCCGCGATCTCACCCACCTCAACGATCCGGTCGCCCTTGATCGCCACGTCGGCGATGCGGCCCTCCGCGCCCGTGCCGTCGAACACCAGGCCGCCGCGGATCAGCACGTCATAGTCCTGGGCCAGGGCGAAGCTGGAGGCGCCCGACATGAGACCGACGGCGAGACCGACCGCCAGCACCTGACGACGGAGGAGACCTGGCGGCGTTTTCATTATGATTCCTTGTTCAAGCCGGTCCGCCTGAGCCTGGCGGTGTGGCGCGGCGACTATATTGACATGTGAGGCGCCCAAATCTTGTCCTGGACCCAGAACCCTCGCAGAGGTCTTGCCGCACCCCTCCTCGAAGGGTGTCAGTCCTGTGACATGGGTGTCAATCTAACCGACCCTTCCGAATATTGCGCCATCAATAGCCTGACGACATGGCGTGGCTCGGCGCCTCGGAAACGCCCGCAAGCTGCGACGATCGCTGCGCCCGGCGCCCTCGCCCCCCGTGCGCATGGGTCGCAGAGCGCTCTTTGACGCGCTCGGCCCTCATATTGTGAAGGTGGCTCTATCCTAGGCCTCACAAGGCTTTGTTCAGTCAGAGCGCCGCCCCTCCCCCCTCCACCCATGACTGGGGGTTATAGGCCGCACAATATTCCGAAGGGGAGCCGGCGTTGACACCCGCGAGGGGGGTCGACAACCTCATATCGAATACGAGCGCAGATCATCTCTATGCCGGCTCATAATAATAAACCGGGCCGCGAAAAGAACAATCTGCTTGTCGTCAATTCCGAGGGGGTAAGTTATGTCAAGAAACATTCAAATGCGCGCCACGCAATCAGCGGGGCCGAATCCTGCACAGAAATTAGGCCTCGCCAGCGGGGCCTCTCTGATCGCTCTTCTGGTGGCGACCTCGGCGGCCGGAAGCGCCAACGCCCAGACCGCACCGGTGGCCGACGTCCAGGAGCTGGTGGTCACCGGCACCCGGGTCGTCCGCGACGGCTATCAGGCGCCCACCCCGCTGACCGTGATCAGCGAAACCGAGATCCTCGCCGCCGCGCCGTCCAACGTCGCCGACTTCGTCAATGACATCCCCTCCATCGTCGGCAGCTCGACACCGCAGACCACCAACGCCTCGATCAGCGCCGGCACCTCGGGCGTCAACGCCCTGAACCTCCGCGGCCTGGGCGCCACCCGCACCCTGGTGCTGCTGAACGGCCAACGCTCGGTGGGCTCCACCATCACCGGCGCGGTGGACGTCAACACCTTTCCGCAGGGCCTGATCAGCGGCGTCCAGATCGTCACCGGCGGCGCCTCGGCCGCCTACGGCTCCGACGCCGTCAGTGGTGTGGTCAACTTCATCCTGAACACCGACTATCAGGGCTTCAAGGGTTCGATCGAGGCCGGCCAGACCACCTATGGCGACGACGACGAGTACCGGGTCAACCTGACCTACGGGACCGCATTCGCCGGCGGCCGCGGCCACCTGCTGCTGAACGGCGAGATCGCCGACCGCGAAGGCATCTATGGCGTGCCGCGGGATTGGAACAATGATGGCTGGTACATCATCACCAACCCCAACTACGCCCCGGGCAACGGCCAGCCCGAACGCTTCGTCACCAACAATGCCGGCCTGTCCAATGCGAGCCCCGGGGGCATCATCGTCAACACGCCCCTGCGTGGCACGACCTTCGGCGTCGGCGGCGTGGTCGGCCAGCAGGCCTATGGCCTGACCCGCGACCCTTGGATGATCGGCGGCGACTGGCGCGACGTCCAGGTCAACGACAAGCAGTCCCTGAACGCCGATGACCGACGCAAGGGGATTTTCGGCCGGGTCAGCTATGACCTCACCGACAACATCGAGGTCTTCGCCCAGGCCTCCTACAACACCCACGCCTCCCTCGGCTGGACCGGCGTGCAGTTCAACCAGGGCAATGTCACCATCCGGTCGGACAACGCCTTCCTCCCGGCCAACATCCGTCAGCAGCTGGCGGCGCTGAACATCGCCAGCTTCAGCCTCGGAACCACCAACGCCGATCTGCCGATCCGCAAGACCGACAATGAGCGCTCCGTCACCCGCTACGTGATCGGCGCCGAGGGCGACTTCAACGCCTTCGATCGGGCCTGGCGCTGGGACGCCTATTATCAGCGGGGCGAGACCAAGACCCTCGAGATCGCCAAGGACATCACCAATAACGCCCGTCTGGCCCTGGCCCAGGACGCGGTCTTCGCCCCGAACGGCCAGATCGTCTGCCGCTCGACCCTCACCAATCCGAGCAATGGCTGCGTGCCCTTCAACCGGATGGGCATCGGCGTGAACTCCCAGGCCGCCCTGGACTACATTCTGGGCGACCCGCAGCGGAAGCAGTTCTTCACCCAGCAGGTGGCCGCGGCCAACATCTCCGGCGACCCCTTCTCCACCTGGGCGGGTCCGGTCTCCATGGCCGCCGGCATCGAACATCGCAAGGAAGAGGTCTCCGGCGAAGTCCCCCTCCAGTTCCAGTCCGGCTGGTTCGTGGGCAACTACCGCCCCACCTTCGGCTCCTACACGGTGACGGAAGCCTATGTTGAGGCCGTTATTCCCCTGGCCGAAGGCTTCGATCTGAACACCGCCATCCGCGGCACCGACTACAGCACCTCGGGCTATGTCACGACCTGGAAGGTCGGCGCGGTCTATTCGCCCATCCCCGACCTGCGTTTCCGCGTCACCCGCTCGCGAGACATCCGGGCGCCGAACCTGAACGAGCTGTTCGCCGCGGGCACCAGCCGCACCAACACCCTGCTGGACCCGTTCAACAATAATCAGGCGACCCAGTTCCTGGAGCTGACCACCGGCAATCTGGCCCTTGAGCCTGAGCTGGCCGACACCTGGGGCCTCGGGGTGGTGATGCAGCCCAGCTTCCTGCCGGGCTTCGCCGCCGCCATCGACTACTATGAAATCGAGATCGAAGGCTCAATCGGTTCAGTGGCCGCCGACACCATCGTCAACCGCTGCTTCCAGGGTAACCAGGCCTTCTGCGCGGCCATCGTCCGGTCGGGCAACCAGATCAGCCAGGTTTCGGTCAGCCCCTTCAACTTCGCGGTTCAGAAGTCCCGCGGGGTCGACCTCGAAGCCTCCTACCGCTTCAACCTCGGCCCTGGCGCCATGGCCCTGCGGGCGGTGGGCACCTACTATCTGGAGAACTTCCAGGACAACGGCATCGACGTTCCGACTGACAACGCCGGCTCGATCGCCCTGCCGGAGTTCATCTACCGCGCCTCGGCCACCTACACGGCCGATCCCTGGACCATCCAGCTCACGGGCCGGGGGGTGAGCGAGAGCACCCACGACAACGCGTTCATCGAATGCACCAGCGGTTGCCCGGCCTCGACCATCGCCAACCGGACGATCAACAACAACAAGATCAACGGCGCCTTCTACGTCGATCTGGCCATGACCTACGACCTCAAGCTGCTGCAGAAGACTGAAGCCTTCGTCAGCATCTCCAATCTCTTCAACCGTGACCCTGAAATCGTCGCCCAGGGTCCCGCCGGCACCGCCTACGGCAATCCGTCCACCAGCCAGGGGGTCTTTGACGTCCTGGGCCGCAGGTTCCGGCTCGGCGTGCGCTTCGAGTACTAAGCCTGGTTGGGCGAGACCTGGCCGCCCCACGGCCAGGTCTCGCCCAGCGCCTTCGCATCCGGCATGGGTTCCGCCGCCAAGGGGTCTGTCCTGGAGCCGTAACGACGCCCCCTTGCGCCCAAGAGCGTGGAGACCCCGATGACCGATCGCCGAATGACGACCCCGCAAAGTCCGCTCCGTCGTCGCATCCTGGCGGCGGGTCTCGCCCTCAGCCTCATGTCGGGGGTTTCCACCGCGGCCCTGGCGCAGGACTACGACGTGCTGATCCGCGGCGGCATGGTGTTCGATGGCACCGGCGCCGAGGGAAAGACCGCCGACGTGGCCATCAAGGGCGAACGGATCGTCGAGGTGGGCGTCATCCCCGCCACCGCCACCGCCGCCACCGTGGTCGACGCCCGAGGCAAGTATGTCTCGCCAGGCTTCATCGACCCCCACTCTCACGCGGCGCCGGCCATCGGCACGCCTGAACTCGCGGCCGCCATCCCGATCCTCTATCAGGGGATCACGACGGTGATGATCAATCCTGACGGCGGCGGTCCCGGGGACCTGGCCCCGCAGATCGCCGACATCGAGACCCACGTCCCCGGCGTCAATGTCGTCCCGATGATTGGCCACAATGGCGTCCGTCGCGACGTCATGGGCCTGGACAACCGCAAGCCGACCGCCGCCGAACTGGCGTCGATGGGCCGCCTGGTCAAGCAAGCGATGGACCTCGGAGCCTTCGGCTTCTCCAGCGGTCCCTTCTATATCCCAGGCAAGTTCTCCGAGACCTCGGAACTGGTGGCCCTGTCCAAGGTCGCTGCGGAATATCCCAACGCCTTCCACATCAGCCACGTCCGCGACGAGTCCAGCTATGACGTCGGCGTTCTGGGGGCGATCGAGGAACTGATCGAGGTGTCTCGCCAGACCGGCATCACCGGCGTGGTCACCCACATGAAGATGCTGGGCCCCAGCGTCTGGGGCCAGTCCGAGCAGGCGGTGGAGATGATCAACGCCGCCCGGGCCGAGGGCCTGTCCATCTGGGCCGACCAGTATCCCTATGCGGCGTCCGGCTCGTCCCTGCAGAGCTCTCTTGTCCCCGGCTGGGCGCAGGAGGGCGGCCCTGAGGCGACGGTGAAACGTCTGCAGAACCCTGAGCAGCGCGCCCTGATCCGGCAGGAGATGGTGGCCAATCTGGAGCGCCGGGCCGGCGCCAACGCCATCATGATCCGCAACTTCCGCGCCGATCCGTCCCTGAACGGGATGCGGCTGGACGAGATCGCCCGGCGCAATCTGCAGGACCCGCTGGACACCGCCATCGACATGCTGATCAAGGGCGGCTCCAGCATCGTCTCTTTCAATATGAACGAAGGTGATGTCGAGCGGCTGATGCAGCAGCCCTGGACCATGACCTCCAGCGACGGCGCCCTGGTGGCCTTCGGGGTGGGCGGGGAACATCCGCGGGCCTATGGGGCTTTTCCGCGGAAGTTCCGGCGCTATGTGATGGAACGTGAAGTCATCAGCATGGCCCAGGCCATCCACAGCTCCACCGGACTGGCGGCGCAGGTCTTCGCCATCACCGATCGAGGCGTGATCGCGCCCGGCGCCTATGCTGATGTCCTGGTCTTCAATCCCGAGACCATCCGCGATGTGGCCACCTATCAGGAGCCGCACGCCTATTCGGAGGGGATGGAGTACATCTTCGTCAACGGCAAGACCGCCCTCAGCGCGGGCAAGGTGACTGACGAGCGTCACGGCCGAGTCCTGAGACGCGGCCAGTAGCCCCCTTCTAAAGTACCCGGCGCGCCCGGCATGGGGCGCGCCGGCGGCGTTTGTATCTAGTGGATGGTCCTGATGAGTCTCCCCGAGCCCGCCACATCATCAGACCTGCCAGGTCCAGCCTGGGCCGAGCGACTGTCAGCCGAGATCGGCAAGGCGGTCCTGGGCCAGAAGGACGTGGTCGAGCGGCTGCAGATCGCCCTCCTGGTCGGCGGTCACGTCCTGCTGGAGGGCATGCCGGGCCTGGCCAAGACCCTGCTGGTCAAGTCCCTGGGCCAGGCCATGGGGCTGGACTTCGAACGCATCCAGTTCACGCCGGACCTGCTGCCCTCCGACGTGGTCGGAACCCTGGTCTATTCCCCCCATGACGGCAGCTTCACCCCCCATTTGGGGCCGGTTTTCGCCAATATCGTGCTGGCCGACGAGATCAACCGCTCGCCGGCCAAGGTGCAGAGCGCGCTGCTGGAGGCCATGCAGGAGCGGCAGGTGACCATCGGCGGAACTCGCCATCCCTTGCCCAACCCCTTCCTGGTTCTCGCCACCCAGAACCCCGTGGAGCACGAGGGCACCTATCCCCTGCCTGAGGCCCAGACCGACCGCTTCCTGTTCAAGCTGCTCCTCGACTACCCTTCCGGCGAGGACGAGCTGGAAATGCTTCGACGCTGGGGATCGACCACCCGGTCTCCCGTGGTGGAAGCCGCCTCCAACGGCCCCGAACTCCTGGCCCTGCGCGAGGGCGTCGATGGGGTGTTCGTGGCGCCGGAAATCCAGGCCTATCTGCTGGCCCTGGTGCGACAGACCCGGGACATGGCTGCGCCTGCCGCCACGGCTCTGCGGCCGCTGGCCTTTGGCGCCTCGCCCCGGGCGACCCTGGCCCTCTATCAGTCAAGCCGCGCCCTGGCCTTCATCCGGGGGCTGGAACAGGTGACGCCCAGCCTCGTCCAGGAGGTGGCCGCCGATGTCCTGCGCCACCGGATCGGCCTGACCTATGAGGCCGAGGCCGCCGGACTGAGCGCCGAGGCTGTGATCGCCCAGGTGCTGGCCGCCGTTCCCGTCCCAGGCTGACGACGGCCCGATGACCGCGCGCCCGCCCGTGATCGACCCGCGCGCCCAGACCGCGCTGAGACGCCTTGAGTGGCAGTTGCGCCGGCGCGCGGTCCAGACCCTGCTGACCGGCGGCTACCGCTCGGTGTTCCGAGGCCGGGGCATGGAGTTCGACCAGGTGGTCCGCTACGAGTTCGGCGACGACATCCGCGACGTCGACTGGAACGTCACCGCCCGGCTCGGCGACCTCTATCGCAAGGTCTTCGTCGAGGAGCGCGAGCTGACCGTCTATGCGGTGGTCAGCGACGATCCCGCCCTGCAGTTCGGCTCCGGCGCGGTCAGCAAGCGCGAGGTGCTGCTGCAACTGGCCGCCCTGACCCTGATGCTGGCGGTGGTCAACCGGGAGCGCGCCGGCTTGCTGCATGTCACGCCCCACGGGTCGACCGCCTTCCCGCCGACCCGACGACGGGCGCGCATTCTCTCGGCCATCGCGGGCCTGTTCGCAGCCCCGCCCCCCGACCCGGCCCCGCCTCAGCCGTTCGTTCCCTGGCCGCTGATCGCGCAGCAGGCGCCGCAGGGCGCCCTGGTGGTCTGGTTCGGAGAGGTTCCGGCCACGCCCCCGCCGCCGGAATGGGCCGCCTTCCGCAGACGCCATCCGGTGATCGGGGTCCGGGTCGAGGACCCCTGGGAACGGACGGGTCCGACCCTGGCCGGCGTCACAGCCTACGATCCTGCGGCGGGCCAACTGGTCTGGCTGCAAGCCTCGGCGGC
>NZ_JAUSBZ010000036.1 GCF_030651755.1 Phenylobacterium sp.
GCCGCCCAGCGAGCTGGCGCGGCGCATGACCAATTCTCCCAGCTGGACGGGGTGGGACCCACGGCGCTCGAAGCGATCCTGGCCTGGGCCTCCGCCCCCCATGAGGTTCTGCTGCCTGGGGGGGCGAGTTTCGACACGCGGCTGAAGACCAGCCTGCCCAAGCTGAATAAGACCGCTCGTGAAGCACTGGGGCGACGGTTCGCCGACTGGGCCGCCTTCGAGGCCGCGGCGAGGACCGCCGTGGCCCAGGCCCCGGGGGAAGAATTTGGCGAGCTGGCCGCCGTCGACGGGGTCGGGCCGGTAGCCGCCAGCATGATCGCGGGCTTCTTCGGCGAGGATCACAACCTGGCCATGGTCGATCACCTGCTGGCCGAGCTCCAGGTCCAGACCGCCGCGCGGCCGAAGACCGACACCGCGGTGGCCGGCAAGACCATCGTCTTCACCGGCGCCCTGGAGAAGATGACCCGCGACGAGGCCAAGGCCCAGGCCGAGGCCCTGGGCGCCAAGGTCTCTGGCTCGGTGTCGAAGAAGACCAACCTGGTGGTCGCCGGTCCCGGGGCGGGCTCAAAGCTGAAGACCGCCACAGACCTCGGCATCGAGGTGATCACCGAGGACGACTGGCTGAAGCTGGTGGGCCAGGGGTAGGGGCGCGCAAGGCCCAGGGTGACGGCGCTTTAGGAGAGCGCCCTAGAGCGGCGCACAGACCTCTTCCAGCCAGGCGGCGACCTCGCCGTCCACCAGCGGTGCGATCTCGCGCAGCACCCGGGCGTGATAGGCGTCCATCTGGGCGCGTTCCTGCGCGCTCAGCATCTCGACGACGATCAGCCGGCGGTCGATGGGCGCCAGCGTCAGGGTTTCGAAGCCGAGCATGGGGCGTTCGCCGCCGTCGATCTCGTCGGCGGCCGTGACGAACTGCAGGTTTTCGATGCGGATGCCGTAGGCGCCGGTCTTGTAGTAGCCGGGTTCGTTGGAGACGATCATGCCGGGCTGCAGGGCGACGCTGTTGGGCGCTTTCGAGATCCGCTGTGGGCCTTCATGGACGCCGAGATAGCTGCCGACCCCGTGGCCTGTGCCGTGGTCGTAGTCGAGGCCGGCCATCCAGAGCGGCGCGCGGGCCAGGACGTCGAGCGCTGAGCCGCTTGTCCCGGCCGGGAACCGGATATGGGCCAGGGCCAGATGGCCCTTCAGCACCAGGGTGAAGCGTTCGGCCATTTCGCGGCTGGGCTCGCCGATGGCCACGGTGCGGGTCACATCGGTGGTGCCGTCCAGATACTGGCCGCCGGAATCCACCAGCAGCAGGGAGCCGGCCTCCGTGCGCTTGTTCAACCGCTCAGTGGGCCGGTAGTGGACGATGGCGCCGTTCGACGCCGCCCCGGCGATAGTGTCGAAGGACAGGTCCTTCAGCGCGCCTGTCGCCTCGCGGAAGCCCTCCAGGGTCTGCACCACGGTCTTTTCGTCGGGCAGGCTGGTCTGGGCTTCGGTGGCCAGCCAGTGGAGGAAGCGGGCCAGCGCCCCGCCGTCGCGCACATGGGCCTTGCGGGCGCCCTCGATCTCGACGGTGTTCTTGCAGGCCCGGGGCAGGGCGCAGGGGTCGTCGGCGCGGATCGTCTGGGCGCCTGCGGCGTCCAGGGCGTCGAAGTACCAGGCCGAGGACTGCCCAGGATCCACCAGCACCTTCTGGCCCTTCAGCTCCGCCAGGGCCGCAGGCAGGTCGTCCGGGTTCTCCAGGCTGACCTCATTTCCGAGCCAGGCCGGCAGGTCGGGGCTGACCTTCACCGGATCAAGAAACAGCCGCGCCCGGCCGCTGGCGTCCAGGATGGCCTGGGCCAGCGGCAGGGGGCTGCGGATCACGTCGCCGCCGCGGATGTTGAACAGCCAGGCGATGGAGGCCGGGGCGGTGATCACCGCGGCCTGGGCGTCCTTGGCCGCCAGGGCCTGGCCGACCCGGGCGCGCTTTTCCGCGGAGTCTTCGCCGGCATAGTCCAGCGGGTGGGGAACCACAGGCGCCTGGGGCTGGGGCGGACGGGCCGTTCCCCAGGCCGCGTCGAGGGGATTCTGCTCGACCGGCTTCAGCTCCGCGCCGGCCTTCTCGACGGCGGCGCGCACCCGGGCCAGACCGTCGGGGCTGTGCAGGCGAGGATCATAGCCGATCGCCTGGCCCTTGGCCGCGGCGCTCTCCAGATAGGCGGGCACGCCGCCTTCCACCAGGTCGCGGATTTCGAACAGACTCTCATCGACCTGGTCGCGGACCTGCAGGGTGTAGCGGCCATCGACGAAGACGGCGGCCTTGTCCTTCAGGATCACCGCCGCCCCGGCCGAGCCGGTGAAGCCGGTGGCCCAGGCCAGCCGGTCGTTGGCCTCGGGCAGGTATTCGTTCTGGTGCTCGTCCTCATGGGGGACAAGAAAGCCGTCCAGCTTCTGCTCGGCCATGGCCTGGCGGATCAGGGGCAGGTGGCGGGCGCCGAAGGCGCGCTCGGTCGTCTCATCAAAGGTCTGGCGCATAACCTAGAAATAAGCCCGGCCGCGCCTAAGCGCCATGGGGATCGTGCAGGGTTCAGGCGTAGGCGATCAGCCGTCCCAGCGCGCCGACACTGAGCCATATGGCGAGAGAGGTCAGGGCCATCATCCGGCCCGCCATCGGGGGCGCGGCGTCCCATCCCGCCATCCTGGATCGCCAGATGGCTCGAAAGGCGAGGGCGTGGGCCAGGCCCAGGGCGAGCAGGGCCATCTTGGCGCGAAAAACGTTGGAACTGACCATAGGACCAGCGTCCGCGGCGAACATCACCAGCCCGCTGGCCAGGAGGACGCCCAGGCCGGCCAGGGCGAAGGGGGTCAAGGTCTGGGTCAGGGCCTCGGCAGGCAGGCGGCGCAGAAACCCAGCCAGTCTAAGATCGACGACCCCGATCCCGCCCACCAGGAGAACAAGTCCGAGCAGATGGGCGACATTGGCGATGGGATAGGCGTAGGCCGAGCCACGCGCCCACTGCCCCAGGGCCGACGCCTCCAGCAGGGCGGCCAGGGCCTCCACGCCTAGCGCAGCTCGACGGTCTTGCCTTCGGCCCGGATGCGCTCAAGCCGCATTTCAGCCGTGCCGTCCCGGCGGACATAGCCCTCCAGGGTGACGGTCTTGCCCGGTCCGAGCATGTCGCGGGTCAGGCCGCGAGCCTCCATCCGCGAGACGGGCGCCAGGATCACGTCCCAGGTCTTGCCCTCATGGACGACCTTGGCGGCGCCATGGGGATTTCCCCAGGACACGTCGGAACGGGGCGCGGTCACCCGCACCAGTTCGCTGGCGTCATAGGAGCTCCAGCCATGGTGGGCGAGGCTGGCGGATGGGGCTGCGGCCAGGGCGAGGGCCGCCGCAGCGATCATCAGAGTCTTGCGCATGGTGTCCTCCAGTTCGTCGTGCAAAGCCTAACGAGGTTTCAGCCCCCTCGGGTTCAATCAGCCGTGAAGGTTAGAGCCGCCGGTAGATCATGGTGGAGCCGTCCTCCAGCTTCCCCCGCAGCCCCGCCCACGCGCCCGCCGAGTCGTACCAGTTGTCGATCTCGGCCTCGCCGCGGATGGTCCAGCGGGTGGCCGGGATGGAGCCGCCGTCGGCGAGACTGACGGTCTCCCGGCCGGCCTGCGCTGTCCGCACCTTCATGATCTTGCCCAGCTGCGGATTGAACAGCGGGCGTTCCAGGGCTGCGGCGTTCCAGTGGGTGAGGGGCGCGGCCGAGGCGGGGGCCGTCAGCCGTCCGTCAGGGCCTTCAATCGCGACGCCGGACCCGCTCGCCTCGGCTGTCACCTGCTCGACCTTGCCATTGGTGTCGGTACGGGTGGAGAGGCTGGTGAAGTTGTCGCCCTGCCAGCGTTCGGTGGCGGTATGGGCGTAGCGAAAGACCGGGATGGGTCCCAGCCTCACCCGCATCTCGACCTCGGTGCTGACCAGCAGGGCTGATCCGCTACGGCTGAACCGCATGACGTGTTCGCCCACCTTGTCCTTGCCGCGAAAGACCGCAAAGGCGAGCCGGCCGCTGCCCGGAACGGCGGCAAAGGCGGTGGGCGCGACCATGACGCTGAATCCAACGGCCATCAGAGTTCTTCGGCTCAGGTCTCGACGGTCAACCGGGTTCAAGGACAGGCCTCCAAGGTTCGCGTCCAGGGACGTTACAACGAGTGTACGGCGGGCCGGTGGGGGAAGATGCGTCGCGTCCGGTGCGGCGGCGCGTGCGGCGGACCCCAGAAAAAGAGGGCGGCTCCGCCGGAGCCGCCCTCATCTGATCAATCAAGCCGTGGACCTGGCTTACATGCCGGTGCGGTCAACCGCGTCGGAAGCGCTGTCGGCGGCGTCCTGGGTCGCGGCGGCGGTGCGGTCAGCCGCGGCTTCTGCGCTGGCGGCGACACTGTCGGCGGCGGCGCGCGAGCTTTCAGCGGCCTCGGACGCGGCGTTCTGAGCGCTCTGAGCGGCGTTGTCGATCATCGCCTCAGCGCGGCCGGTGTCCCGGGCGGCCTCCAGGTCCATGTCGTCGGCGCCGTTATTGCCGAAGACGAAGAACATGCCCACCAGGGCGACGATGGCGACAATGCCCGCCACCCACCAGCCGGTGGCGTTGCCGCTCTTTTGGACGACCTCACGTTGGGGAGGGGGGGCGTCAGTGCGCGGGGTGTTCGGATCATAGGTCATTGATTTGTTCTCCTCGGGCAGAGCGGTTGTTGCCTGCTGCCGAGCTTGAGAACGTGGTTCGTCCGTTTAGGGTTCCGGTCAGCCTAGTTGCGACGCAGGACCAGGGTGCTCCAGGCGTCGCGGTTGAGCCGGCGAACCAGGATAAACCCGCGGCTGCGATAGGCGGCCAGCACCCGCCGGGCCTGGGATCGCAAGAGGCCCGAGAGTATGGCCACGCCCCCGGGGCGGAGGGCGCCCTTGATGTCCTGGGACAGCATGACCAGCGGGGCGGCCAGGATGTTGGCGAAGACCAGATCATAGGGGGCGTGAGCGCGCACCAGGCGGTGGCCAAGGCCCGAGGCGTGGACGAAACGGGCGCGGGCCTGGTTCAGAACGGCGTTTTCCCGCGAGATCCGAACCGAGGGCCGGTCGATATCGGTGCCCACAGCTACCGGCGACCCGGTCTTGGCCGCGGCGATGGCGAGGACGCCGGTGCCTGCGCCTACGTCCAGCACCCGGTCGTAGCGACCCCGCTTGAGCAGAGCGTCATAGGCCAGAAGGCAGCCAACGGTGGTGCCGTGATGGCCGGTGCCAAAAGCCGCCCCGGCCTCGATCCGAAGGTTGACCGCATTGACCGGCGCCAGGCCCCGGTCATGAGCGCCGTAGATAAAGAAGCGCCCGGCCCGCACCGGCGGCAGGCCAGACAGGGCCATGGCCAGCCAGTCAGCATCGGCCAGAACTTCGGTGCTGACCGACAGGCCGTCGTATTCCCCCAGAACCTGACGAAGGGCGTCGGCCTCAACCGTCTCGGTGGGGAAGGCGTCGATGCGCCAGACGTCGCGATCCTCGTCCTCCTCCAGGATGGAGTAGGTCACGGCCTCCAGGCCCAGATGGGCGTCAATGGCCTCGGCGGCGGCTTCGGCGACCGCCCGGGGCCCCCGGGCGATGATCTGAACAGCGTCGTGCGTCATGCGCCTCCTCTAGAGGCGCATGACGCAGATAGCGAGGGGGAAGGAACTAGGAGGGGCCCAGGGCCGCCATCTCCACGGGCTGCGGCGCGTCAGGGGCGGAGGCGCCGGCGGCGTGAAGAATCTGCGGGCCCAGAACCGCTTCGTCAAAGGTGATGTCCGGCTTGAACGCCGCGCCCAGCAGCAGGCCGCTGGCCGCCGCGACGGTGATGCCGTGAAACAGTGACTTCATCTGCGCCTCCTTGCGCGGCCTAAAGCGCATCAGGCGCGAGAGGGTTTCACAGGGAAGCGGTCAGGCCTGCGTCCGCTCAAATCGTGGCGCCGGGTCGGGGCGGGAGCGACCCACGCAGAACAATGTCGTGTTAGGCTCGGGCGCAGGAGGAGTCTGATGAGCAAGTACAAACCCTTGTCCCAACGCTTGGCGCAGCATGAGGCTGACCATTGGACAGCGAGTTTCGCCGAGCTGGAGAAGCTGCTGGGCTTTCCCCTGCCCAAGAGCGCCCGAGAGCAGAACGCCTGGTGGCGGGGCGGGGAGAAGTCTCACCACAGCGCCTGGACCGAACCTGGCTGGCGGGTGCTCGATCTTGACCGCGCCGCGGAGACCGTCGTCTTTGCCCGCGCTCAGGACGCGCCGACGAGCGCCCCGGCCGCGCCGGTGGCTGAGGCGCAGGCGCCGACCGCCCCTGAGGCGAAACCTGCTCAGCGGGCTAAGCTTGTCGTGCCCACCGCCGTGGTGGGTGGGGCTGCGGCCCTGCTGGCCGGCGGCGTCGCGGTGCTGGCTGGCTTCCTGGCGCGGCGCAAGGGCGAGCCCTGGCGCTGAGGCCGATCAGGCGGCCGGGGCCTTCTCGACGAAGGAGTCGATGACCTTCTTGTCGCCGGCCTTGTCGAAGGCGACGGTGAGCTTGTTGCCCTCGATGGTGCGGACCTGGCCGTAGCCGAACTTCTGGTGGAACACCCGGTCGCCGCGGGAAAAGGCGCTGCTGGAGGCCGATGGGTCGGAGACGGCGACCAAGCGGCCTTCGCCCTCGATCACCTGCTGGCGGCCCGGATGGCTGCCCTGATAGCCGCGGTCCTGGGCGCGCCGCCAGCCTGGTGAGGAATAGCCTGAGCCGAAGCTGGGGCTCTCGTCCCAGCGGCTGCCGTGCTGCTGCATGCCCGGACCGCCGCCGTAATATCCGGTGTCGGAGGCGGCCTCCACATGGGCGATGGGCAGCTCATCGATGAAGCGTGAGGGCAGCTGGCTGGTCCAGCGGCCATAGACCTGGCGGTTGGCGGCGAAGGAGACGTGGGCCTGCTCGCGGGCCCGCGTGATCCCCACATAGGCCAGGCGCCGTTCCTCCTCGAGACCCTTCTCGCCGCTCTCGTCCATGGAGCGCTGCGAGGGAAAGACGCCTTCCTCCCAGCCGGGCAGGAAGACCAGCGGAAACTCCAGGCCCTTGGCCGAGTGCAGGGTCATGATCTGCACGGCGTCCTCGCCGGCCCCACGGTCGAGGTCCATGACCAGGGAGACGTGCTCCAGATAGGCGCCGAGCGTCTCGAAATTCCCCATGGACTGGACGAGTTCCTTGAGGTTCTCCAGGCGGGTCTGGGCCGTCGGCGTCTTGTCCAGGCGCAGGGCGTCGGTATAGCCGCTCTCCTCCAGCACCATCTCGGTCAGGCGGCTGTGATGCAGGGTCTCCCCCTGCGCCCGCCAGCGGTCCAGGTCGCGCAGGAAGTTGGCCAGCGAGGTGCGGGTGCGGGCGGCCAGTTCATCGGTCAGCACGATCTGCCGCGCTGCGGTCGCGGCCGAGACGCCGTTCAGCCGGGCGATCTGCAGCAGCTTCTGGACCGTGGTCTCGCCGATGCCGCGCTTGGGCACATTGACGATCCGCTCGAAGGCCAGGTCATCGTCCTCGGACTGGATCAGCCGCAGATAGGCGTGGGCGTCGCGGATCTCGGCCCGCTCGAAGAAGCGCGGTCCGCCCACCACCGTGTAGGGGATCTGCAGCAGGACGAACCGCTCTTCGAAGGCGCGCATCTGGAACGAGGCCCGCACCAGGATGGCCATGTGCTTGTAAGGGCGCGGATCGCGCTCGGTTGACCCTTTGCGGGCCCGCTCGATCTCGTCGGCGATCAGCCGGCTCTCGGCCTCGCCGTCCCAGACCCCGCGGACCACCACCTTGTCGCCGCCGTCGGCTTCGGTCCACAGGGTCTTGCCCAGGCGGGACTTGTTGGTGGCGATCAGTCCTGAGGCCGCCCCCAGGATGTGGCTGGTGGAGCGATAATTGCGCTCCAGCCGGATGACTTTCGAGCCTGGAAAGTCCCGCTCGAAGCGTAGGATGTTGTCCACCTCGGCGCCGCGCCAGCCATAGATCGACTGATCGTCGTCGCCGACGCAGCAGACGTTCTGGCGCTTCTGGGCCAGCAGGCGCAGCCACAGATACTGGGCGACATTGGTGTCCTGATACTCGTCCACCAGGATGAACTTGAAGCGGTCGTGATACTCGGCCAGGACGTCAGGCTGCGAGGTGAAGATGGTGATGTTGTGCAAGAGCAGGTCGCCGAAGTCGCAGGCGTTCAGCACCCGCAGCCGCTCCTGATAGAGCCGGTAGAGCGCCTGGCCGCGATTGTTGGCGAAGGCCGCGCCCTCGGCCGGGGGCAGGCGGTCCGCCGTCCAGCCGCGGTTCTTCCAATGGTCGATCAGCCCGGCCAGGGCCTTGGCGGTCCAGCGTTTGGAGTCGATGTTCTCGGCTTCCAGAAGTTGCTTGAGCAGCCGTTCCTGATCGTCGGTGTCGAGGATGGTGTAGCTGGATTTCAGGCCCACCAGCTCGGCGTGGCGGCGCAGGATCTGGGCGGCGACCGAGTGGAAGGTGCCCAGCCAGCGCAGGCCCTCGGCCTGGGGGCCGATGATGGCGGCGATCCGCTCGCGCATCTCCCGGGCGGCCTTGTTGGTGAAGGTGACGGCCAACAGCTCCCAGGGCTTGGCGCGGCCCGTCGCCAGGATGTGCGCCAGCCGCGTGGTCAGCACCCGGGTCTTGCCGGTGCCGGCCCCGGCCAGGACCAGGACGGGCCCCTCCACCGTCTCCACGGCCTCCCGCTGCTCGGGGTTCAGCCCCTTCAGATAGTCGGGCGCATGGCCAGGCCCGCCCACGCGGGCCAGGTCGCTGATCTTCGGGGCGGGAACGGGGACTGATTCAGGCGCAGACATGAGAACGTATGTAGCACACGCTGGTGCCGGCTTAAGACCTCAGGCGAGCATCCAGTCGCCCAAGGTGGCCGCGGTCACCCCCACCAGGATCATCTGGGCGCCGCCGACCATGTCGATCACCGTGTCAGAGCCAGAAAAGCCCAGGGTCCAGGTCGTGCCGGGATCGAAGCGCACCCGGTCGCCCTCGGCGCTGTTGAAGTCCAGCACCCGGTCAATCCCGGCCTCGCCAAAGGTGTTGAAGATGTCGGCGCCCGGACCGCCGCTGATCGTGTCATTGCCCCGGTCACCGGAGATCCAGTCGTTTCCCGGCCCGCCAAAGAGGACGTCGTCCCCCTGGCCGCCGCGGATCAGGTCATTGCCGTCGCCGCCATAGCCGGTGTCATTGCCGAGATTGCCATAGACGATGTCGTCGCCGGCCTCACCGTGCAGCAGGTCATTGTCCTTGCCGCCGACCACCCAGTCATCGCCGCCGCCGCCCCACAGGGTGTCGTTGCCGGCATTGCCGTGCAGGTCATCAAAGTCGCGGCCGCCCCAGATCTGGTCGTTTCCGTCAAATCCGCGCAGATAGCTGCGCCCATCCCCGCCGCGGATTTCGTTATTGGCGCTGTTGCCCAGGATCGTGTCGGCGCCGGAGCCGCCGATGACGTTCTCGATCACCGTGTTGTAGGCGATGCCCAGATTATCGGTCCAGGTATAGGTCTCCGGATCCAGAATGTGTTCGTTGAAGAAGGCGTGCGCCCACGGAAAGCGCACCAGCATCTCGGCGATCTGAGCCTCGGCCGAGAACTGGGCGATGGAGGAATAGGCGCCAGGGGTCAGGTCGATCACGGAACCGCGGGTGTGGTTCGACAGGTCGAAGGTGTCGATGCCGCCAGCATCATAGATGGACTGGAAGAAGGGGCGGTTCTGGTCCCAGCTATAGGTGGTGTTTCCTGTCGCTGTCGTCGGGTCGGCGCCATAGCGGGCCTGGACGGCGAGGATGTCGAACACCATGGGCGTCTCAGGGGCCACCCGGGTGGGCGTGATCCGCACGCCGGTGGCGGTCGCCGTCGCCACCCAGTGCAGGCTGTCGACCGCCTCGGTGTAGGACATCACCGTGTAGCGCGTGGTGTCATAGGCCGTGGGCAGGACCGCCCCGTCCTCGAACGGGTGCTTGAGGCCGATGGCGTGGCCAAGTTCATGGATCAGGGCGCTGAAATCATATCCGCCAGCGGCGAAGTCCGAGCCCATCTTGTCCTTGCTGATCCAGATGTCGCCCATATAGGCGAGTCCGGCTGAGCCATAGCTGGGGGGATAGTAGGCGAAACCCCAGGAGGTCCCCCCGTCATGGTCCTCATCGGCGTCCGAGACGTCTGTGAAGGCGACGCGGATCTGGCCCGGGGCGCTGACGTCATCGGTCTGGACGAACTGGCGGGCGATCAGCTTGTCCCAGGTCTCCACCGCTGCGTTCAGGCGCAGGCCCTGGGCGCCGTTGAGCACGCCATAGCCCGGGATGTTCGGCTCCTCGGTCGGCCCATAGCCGGGCCAGGTCGATCCCTCCCGCGGGATGCTGTAGGTGATGGTCGAACCGCCCCACCATCGGGTGGCGGTGAGCAGGCTGGAGATGATGCTGGCGGCGTCTGGGGTGGCCATGATCGATCACGGGCTGGGAATTGAACCACTTCGATATCCTAGCTTGGACGCCAGCCCGTTAAGAATCGCCGACTGTGCGCCGTGGTCACTCAGTTGTGACGCCGTCGCCAACCGAATGAGGCCCTGATGTCCGACCTGCCGCCCCTGATCGACGAAGTGCAGGTCACCGCCCCGCGGCTGGCGCCCAGCCCCGCCGACCGGGCTTTTGCGATCGTCCGCCTGGGGGGCGAGGCCCTGGCCGAGGCGCCTCGCCTCGACGAGGCCCTGCGGGGGGAGCCGGGGGTGGCGCTGTTTCGGCGCACCGGCAGCGAAGTGGCCAATCCGACCATCCAGGGTCTGTCCCTGCGGGCCATAGCCCCGTCCGGCGCCGGGCGCACCCTGGTGACCCTGGATGGCGCGCCGCAGAATGATCCCTTCGGGGGCTGGGTCATCTGGTCGGCCTTGCCGCCTGAAGGCCTGGCCGAGGCCCAGATCATCAAGGGCGCAGGGGCAGGTCCCTATGGGGCTGGCGCCCTGACGGGCGTGGTCGCCCTGACCGAGCGGGATCCGCAAGAGGGGCTTTCGGCCCTGGATGTCTCCACCGGCTCCCGAGGGACCCAGCGGGTCGCCGCGGCTTTTGGAACGGCCAATCTGCTGGCTGTCGTCTCCGGTTCGACCACCGAGGGCTATACGCCGATACGGGGGCCGGGGCGCGGGGCCGTCGATCAACCGGCCGGACTCAACCAGGTTTCCGCCGCCGCCCGGCTGCAGGGCGAGGTGGCGGGGGTGCGGGCCGCCTTCCGCTTGGAGGCCTTCGAGGAACGTCGCGGCGGCGGGGTCGCGGGCGTTGGCTCCGAAGCCAGCGGCGGCTCGGCCACCCTCTCCCTGGCCCAGCCCGACGCCTCGGGCGCTGGGGGATGGCGCGCCCAGGCCTGGCTGCGGTCCAGTGATCTGAAGAACCGGTTCGCCGCCGTGGACGCCACCCGCGCCAGCAGCCGCCCGGCGGCGCAACAGCTCGCGACGCCGGCCCTGGGCTATGGGGTGAATGCGGCCTGGCGCCAGGCGTCTGGAGCCTGGATCTGGGAGGTGGGCGGCGATGTTCGGGTCACCGATGGCGAGACCCGGGAGTTCTTCCGGGATCTTGGCGGTGGTTTCACCCGCGGCCGGGTGGCCGGCGGCCGCACCCTGGTGGGCGGCGCCTATGGCGAAGTCACCCATGACCGCGAAGGCCTGCTGCTCACCGGCGGCGTTCGGCTGGACGGATGGTCGGCCCGGGAGGCCCGCCGGATCGAGCGCGACCTGGACGGCGGGGCTGTGGTTCTGGACGCCCGCGCCCCAGACGCCTCGGGGACCACCCCCACCGCCCGCCTCGGGGCGCGATTGGCGCTCAGCGAGGCGCTCTATCTCCGCGGGGCGGCCTATGCAGGGTTTCGGCCCCCGACATTGAACGAGCTTCACCGTCCGTTCCGGGTCGGCAATGACATCACAGAGGCCAATCCTGAGCTGGAGCCGGAGCGGCTGTTCGGGGTGGAGGCCGGAATGGGCGGCGATGGAGTCATGGCCTGGTCAGCGACCGTGTTCTTCAATCGCCTGGAGGACCCGATCACCAATGTGACCATCGGACAGGGGCCGGGGACCTTTCCCATCGCCGGCTTCATTCCGGCGGGCGGCGTCCTGCGACAGCGCCAGAACGCCGGGGTGATCGAGGCCCTGGGCCTTGAGCTCTCGGCGGCGGGCGACCTTGGACCCGTTCAGATTCGCGCCGCGGCCGTGGCGACCCGGGCCGAGGTCGATGGCGGCGGCGCAGCCCCGCAGCTCACCGGCCTTCGCCCGGCCCAGACGCCAAAGTTCGCCGCGACCCTGGGCCTCGACTGGCGGGCCGCGGACTTCCTTCGCTTCTCGGCGCAGATCCGGCATGAGGGGCGTCGCTATGAGGACGACCTCAACACCCGCGTCCTCGGGGCGGCGACCACCCTTGATCTGCGGGCGGCCTGGCGCCTGGCCCCGGGCGCCGACCTCTACCTGGCCGCCGACAATGTCCTCGACGCAGACATTGAGGCCGCCCGGGCCGGGGACGGCCTGATCACCCTGGGGGCGCCCCGCACCCTGCGCATCGGCTACAGCCTGCGTCGTTAGCCGGACAAAGAAAATCGCCGAGACCAGGGGCCTCGGCGATGATCGTGCGCTGCCGCTGGTCGGCGATTAGCTGGCCGGCGAGATGCCGTTGGCCTGCATGGCCGCGCCAATCCGGGCGCGAAGGTCCTCGTCAGCCTGCGCGGCCTGGGCGATCTGATTGTACTCGGTGGGGCTGATGCCAGCCTTCTCCACCGCCGCGGTCATCTCGGTCGCGGCTTCCTGCTGGATCTGGGTGCGGGCCGCGTCGTCCGGAGCCGCCTGAATCTTGGCGGCGTATTCTTGATTGAGGGTGCTGACCGCATTCATGGCCAGGGCGAAGCTGTTGACCTGATCATCGCTGATCGCGGCCGTGGCCTCGGCGGCCGGCTCGGCTGGCGCGGCGGCGGCGTCCGCCTGAGCATGGGCCATGGAGGCGGCGCCGAGGGCGAGAGCGGTGCTGGCCGCGACGAGGGTGGGGAGGCGATGACGCATTACAATCCTTCCTTGCAGTCGAAACATGAGCCCGGCCACCGCGAGGGGGCGACACCGACGCCTATGCAATAAGGTTCTTATATCGAAATAATTCGTCGAATAAGAGGCGATTATAAAGACAATAAAAACAGTATGACTGTCGGTCCCGCCCCGCCATTCTGACGAAAATTTGTTCGTCCTTTGATGCAAAAATCAGCCCCGCCGGGGATCATCTGGGGTCGGGGCGGCCTCCAGAAACCGGATGACCGCCAGTTCAAATCGTCGCTGGTCGCCCGTCGCCCGCAAGGGCAGGGCGCCGGCTTCGAAGGCCTCAAGCACCCACGGATGGATATAGGCGCGACGGCAGACTGCGGGCGTATTGCCCAGCAGCGCCGACACCGCCTTGACGCAGGTGGCCACGGTCCTCTTGCCTTCCGAAGCCGATCCGGCCCGACTCCCGGCCAGGGCGCGGGCGGCCGAGACCGTGGCGGCCCAGGTGCGAAAGTCCTTGGCCGAGATGTCCAGACCGGTCGCCTCGCGCAGATAGGCGTTCACGTCGGCGGACTCCACGGCGTGGCGGACGCCGTCCTCGTCCAGATACTGGAACAACCTCTGGCCCGGCAGCTCCTGGCAGGACTTGACCACCCGGGCCAGGCGTCGGTCCTGAAAGCCGGTCTCGTGGTCCTTGCCGCCCTTGCCCCGGAAGCGGAAGACCGCGCCCCGGCTGCTGATGCTGGCGTGCCGGTTGCGCAGGGTGGTCAGGCCATAGCTTTTGTTGGTCCGGGCGTACTCGTCATTGCCCACCCGGATGAGGGTGGTCTCCAGCAGGCGCACGACGGCGGCCAGCACCTTTTCCCGGGGCAGCCCCCGTCGCCCAAGATCGGCCTCCACTCGCCGGCGCAGGCGGGGGAGGGCGCGCCCGAAGGCCGTCAGGCGTTCGAACTTGGCCAGGTCCCGGGCGATGCGCCACTTGTCGTGATAGCGATACTGCCGCCGCCCCCGTTGGTCGCGCCCCACCGCCTGGATGTGGCCCCGGCCGCTGGGGCAGATCCAGACCTCTGTCCAGGCCGGGGGGATGACCAGGGCCTCTATGCGCGCCAGGGTCGGTCTGTCAGTGACCGGCTCGCCCTTGGCGTCCATGTAGCGGAAACCGCTGGGACCTCCCCTTCGGGTGAGGCCCGGGTCGTCGGCGTTCACATAGACCAGACCGAAGTCCAGAGGCTCGGACGGGTGGGCGACGTCTTTGGGCATGGCCAGTCTCAAGCCTCACACCGGTAGGTCCGGAGCGCGCGAGCAACGTGCTAGGAGAGCGGCGAGTTCCTCATCCTGCCCCCGAGGCCGCCTTGAACTACCGCCACGCCTTCCATGCCGGAAACTTCGCCGACCTGGTCAAGCACGCCGCCCTGTTGCAGTTGCTGGCCGCGCTGACGGCCGAGAGGGGGGCGCTTCACATCGTCGACACCCATGCGGGGTCGGGGCTCTACGACCTCCGGGGGCCTCAGGCCCAGCGTTCCGGCGAGGCGCAGGCCGGCGTGATGCGGATGATGGCCGCGAGCGACCGACCCAAGGCCCTCGATGATCTGGCCCTGGCGGTCACCGCGGCCAATGGCGGCGGCGCCGAGCCCTGGCTCTATCCTGGCTCCCCCTGGCTGATCGCCCGGGCGCTGCGGCCCGGCGACACCTATCTGGCCTGCGAGATGCAGGGCGAGGAGCACGCGCGGCTGGCCCAGGTCTTGGGCGCAAAGCCGGGCGTGAGCGCCCTCTGCGGGGACGGCTTCGCCGAGGCTCCCAAGTCTGTCGACCCAAGGTCCCGCAATCTGATCCTGATCGACCCGCCGTTCGAAAAGGCCGACGACTACGCCCGCATCGCGGTCCTGGCTGAAGATGTGCTGGCCAAGGCTCCGGCGACGACGTTCCTGGTCTGGCTGCCCTTGAAGGATCTCGAGACTTTCGACGCCTTCCTGCGCGACCTGGAGGACGCTTGCGAGCCGGCCTCCATCCTGGTGGCCGAGACCCGCATGCGGCCTCTCGGCGACCCGATGAAGATGAATGGCTGCGCTCTCGTGCTGATCAATGCGCCCGAGGGACTCGAAGCTGGACTGGCCGAGGCCTGCGCCTGGGTCGCCGCCGGGGGCGAAGGCGGCGCTGGTCGCGTCTGGTCCCTGGGCTGAGGCCCGTGTCTGGCCTGTCTGGAGTCTGCGCCTGTCGCGCTATAGGTCTGGGCTCCCGGGGCGAATGGAGGTGCGGGATATCTTGATCAAGCGGTTGTTCGATCTGGCCGGGGCGCTGGCGGGCCTGGCTATCCTGTGGCCGGTCCTGCTGATCGTCGCTGTGGCGGTGCGCCTGGATTCGCCGGGGCCGGCGATCCACTGGTCGCGGCGGGTGGGGCGGAACAACGAGCTCTTCCTGATGCCCAAGTTCCGCTCCATGCGGATCGACACCCCCGATGTGGCGACACACCTGCTGGATGACCCACAGCAATGGATCACGCCCTTGGGACGGCTCCTGCGCCGGACCAGCCTGGATGAGTTTCCTCAGCTCTGGAGCGTGCTCATCGGCCAGATGAGCCTGGTGGGTCCGCGACCGGCTCTGTTCAACCAGGACGACCTTGTGGCGCTGCGCACCGCCGCGGGTGTCCATCGCCTGAGGCCAGGGGTGACCGGCTGGGCCCAGATCAATGGCCGCGACGACCTGCCCATCGTCGACAAGGTGCGGCTGGACGCCGAATACGCCGCCCGGCGCAGTCTGGTCTTCGACATCCGCATCATCCTGATCACCCTGCGCGCGGCGGTTGCGGCGCGCGGGATTTCGCACTGAGGGGAGACTAGCGGCCGCTTCATGCGTTGTGAGGGACGCACCTGGAGCCCCCTATTGCCGCAGTTCCCGCCTGACCTGTCCCGCCGCCTGGCGGCCATCCGCCCCTGGGCGGGTCGTCAGGGCGCCAGGATGTCCGCCTGGACCGCCCGCGCCCGCGCCCATAGCGGCACGGCCGAGGCCCGTCAGGGCTACCGCCGGACGGCCCTCTGGGCCGGCGGGATCGTGGGCGCCCTGGCCCTGGCCATCGGACTTTTCCTGCTGTTGTTCGACTGGAACCTCCTCAGGGGGCCGATCGGCGCCTTCGCCTCGGCCAGAACGGGGCGCGAGGTGATTCTGGCCGGCGACCTGGAGGCCAAACCCTGGTCCCTGCGCCCGCAGGCGACGGTCAACGCCCTCAGTATCGGCGACCCCGATTGGGCCGGGGAGGGCCGGACGATCGAGATTGAACGGGTCACCATCCAGATGGAGCTACTTCCGCTCTTCCGCGGCCGCACCATCCTGAGGCGGCTGGAGTTGACCCGGCCGGTGGTGCGATTGCGCCGCGACGCCGAGGGGCGCGCCACCTGGGACTTCTCGCGGCCCGGCGGGAGCGATGAGCCCTTGGACCTGCCTGTCATTCGTCGCTTCATCATCGACGAGGGCCAGCTTGAGATGGTCGACGAACGTCGCGGCCTGCGTTTTTCCGGCGGGGTGGAGGCGCGGGAGGACCGGGGCGGCGACGCCGGCTTCACCCTCTCCGGCGACGGGGAACTGAACGGTGAGGTGTTCCGCCTGCGGGTCAGCGGCGGCCCGCTGATCAACGTCAACCCCGATGAGCCCTATCCCTTCGACGCAGATATCCGTGCCGGACCCACCCATGTGACCGCCAAGGGCGCCCTGCCTGAACCCTTTGACCTCGGGCGATTCGGACTGGACCTGACCGCGGAGGGGCCGGACCTGGCGCGCATCTACGCCTTGACCGGGCTCGCCCTGCCCAACACTCCGCCGTATCGGCTCTCTGGCCGGCTCATCCGCGAGGGAAAAATCTATCGCCTGGACGGACTCGGCGGCGCCCTGGGCGACAGCGATCTTTCCGGCAGCCTGCGGGTGGATGTCTCTGGGGATCGTCCCTTCCTTTCAGCCGATCTCCGCTCGCGGCGCCTGGATCTGGATGACCTGGCCACCGTGTTCGGCGGCGCCCCCTCGGTCAGCCCCGGCGAGACCGCCTCGGAAGAACAAAAGCAGATGGCCCGGCAACTCCGCGCCCAGCGTCGCCTGTTTCCGGACGCGACCTTGGATCTGCAGCGCATCCGTTCCATGGACGCCGAACTGACCTACCGCGCGGGCGCCATCGACGCCCCGAACCTGCCCCTGACCG
>NZ_JAUSBZ010000040.1 GCF_030651755.1 Phenylobacterium sp.
CCAGGTCGAACATGTTGGAGACATTCAGCGTCGAGGCGCCGGAGCCTGGATTGGCGTAGCGGCGGACGATCACCCCGTCGGCCGGCGCCCGGATCATGGTGAGCTCCAGATTATAGCCGGCCTCGGCCAGGCGGGCCTCGGCGGTGGCCACCGCCGCCCGCTGGGCGCGCAGGCGGGCCTCGGCCTGACGGATCCCGTCCCGGGCCTGGTCCAGGCGCTGGCCGGCCACGAAGTTGGAGGCCGACAGGCTGTTCAGCCGATCAAACTCGCGGCTGGCCGTGGAGATCTCGACCTGGGTCAGGGCGATCTGGGCGCGGGCCTGTTCGACCTCGGCCCGGGCGCGGGCGGCGGACAGGCGCGGCTCGTCATCCTCCAGCCGGGCCAGGATCTGGCCCTCGCGCACGCTGTCGCCCTCCTGGACCAGGACTTCGCGCACGACGCCGGCGCTGCGGGCGGCCACCTGGATCAGGCCGCCTTCCACATCGGCCTTGCCGTTGGCGATGGCCACATAGGGACTGACCGGGGCGGCCTTTTCGGCGGCCTTCGCCGCCTCGGCCTTGCGGACCTGGGCCTGGCTGTTGAGGAAGAGGCCGCCTGCGGCCAGGACGATGAGGCCGAGAATGACGATCCAGAAGATGGGGCGGCGCAGAAGGGCGGGCATGGGTCAGGCCTCGATCAGATGGGAATGGGGCGCGGGATGCGCGCCGGAGGTGACGCGCCGGTCGTCGAGAATGGCGCCGTCCTCGATATGGATGATGCGGTCGGCATAGGCTTCCAGCCGGGGGTCGTGGGTCACGCAGATCACCGCCGCCCCGTGCTCCTTGGCGGCCCGCTGGAGCAGCTTGATGACGATCTGGCCGTTTTCGCCGTCCAGGGCCGAGGTCGGCTCGTCGGCGAACAGCAGGCGGGGGGCCTTGGCGAGCGCCCGGGCGATGGCCACCCGCTGCTTTTCGCCGCCAGACAGTTCCGAGGGCCGCTGGTTCAGCCGGTGACCCAGGCCCACCTCTTCGAGGGACACCACCGCCCGGTCCCGGGCCTCGCGCTTGGACAGGCCCGTATGCTTGAGGACGGTGGTCACCTGTTCGACCGCGGTGAGGGCCGAGAACAGATTGAAGCCCTGGAAGATGAAGCCGCAGTGATCCAGGCGGAACCGGTCGATCTTGCCGGTGCGCAGGCCCCAAAGGTCCTGGTCGAGGGCCTGGACCTGGCCCTCGTCAGGGCGCAGCAGGCCTGACAGACAGGCCACCAGGGTCGACTTGCCCGAGCCCGAAGGCCCCATGACCATGGTCAGGTCCCCATGGCGGGCGTCGAAATCCACCGACTTCAGCACCTCGATATAGGATCGGCCGGTCTTGAAGCGCTTGGACAGGCCCGTGGCCCGGATGGCGTCGTCGCGGTGCGGGGCAGAGGTCATCGCAGGAGGTCCGCAGGTTGGCTCTTCTTCAGGACGCCCAGGGACATCAGCCCCGAGGCCAGCGAGATGACGAGCAGCAGGATGGCCACGCCGATCACCCAGCCGATGGGAAAACCCATGGGCAGGCCGGCGCTCTTGGCCAGCAGCGAAACCAGGAAGGTGAAGACCGCCGTGGCCGCCAGGCCGACAATGCCGACCCAGAAGGACAGCTCCAGAACGATCAACCGGAGCGCCCCCATGGAGACGCCCAGGGCCCGCAGGCTGGCGAATTCCTTGATGTTGGCCATGATCGCGCCCCGCAGGGTCTGGGAGGTGATGCCGACCCCGATCAGGAAGCCCAGGAAGACCGAGAAGCCGAGCATGATGCCGATGATCTGCTCCTTCATCAGGGCGCCCTCATTGGCCTGGGCCAGTTCCTGGCGGGTCCAGGCCCGGTAGCGGCCGTCGGCCACGGCGTTGAGGTCATTGCGCACCTGGATCGCCCGGGCGGGGTCCTTGATCTGGACCATCAGCGGCCCGACCTTTTCGCCGACATCGGCCATGCCCAGCAGGCGCAGGGTGTCGCGGGACACCACCACCGAGGGCTGGTTGATCGAGGGATAGCCGTCGAGGAAGGCGCGGATGGTGACCGTCTTGCCGTTGATGGTCGCCTTGTCGTTCAGGGTGACGCCGAGCCTGGCCTGGGCGCTGCGGTCGATCACCGCGGCGAAGGGCTCCAGCAGGGCGATCCGCACCTCCTCGGGATAGTCCACCGGCAGGGTGACCGCCCCGGGGATCGGATCGACAATGTCGAGCTGAATCCACTGGGTGACCTGCTTTTCGCCAGCTTCGGGCGTGTTCATCCAGCGGCCGCCGGATCCGTCCAGACTGGCCACCTGCACCACTTCGGGATGCAGATACATCTCCGGCGCCAGACGCCGGGGCAGGCCGTTGGAGCCGGAATTGATCAGGCTTTCGGACTTGGCCGGCAGGACCATGATCTCGGCCCGCGAGCGGTCGATGGTCGCCGTCGCGGCCTGCACGATGCCGGTGAACATGCCGACCTGGGCCAGGATCAGCAGGCCTGAAAAGGCCAATGCGATCACCGCCGCCAGATAGCGTCGCCATTCATAGATCAGTGTGGCCAAAGCCAATGACATCCCCGGTCCTCCTGGCGCCAGAAGTGGCTGGGCCGGGGCCGCAACCCAAGTTAATTCGAGGTAAGGCGGAGGCCGCGCCGTAGCCAGCCGCCGCGCCGGCTGTTACCTCGGTGACAGTTGGGCCCCTTGGGGCCCAGGCCCCATTTCTCATGAGTGTTGATCGATGAAATCAGCCCTGCTCGCCGCCTCCGCCACGGGCGTTTTCCTGTTTGGTCTGTCGGCCGGGACCGCCCAGGCCGACGAAGGCATGTGGACCTTCGACAATTTCCCCGCCGCCAAGGTCGAGGCCGCCTATGGGGTCAAGATCGACCAGCCCTGGCTGGACAAGGTCCGCGCCGCCTCGGTGCGCCTGACCAATGGCTGCTCGGCCTCGGTGGTCTCAAGGCAGGGCCTGGTGCTGACCAATCACCACTGCGTGGTCGACTGCGTGCAGGATCTGTCGAGCGCGGAAACCGACTATGTGCAGGACGGCTTCCTGACCACGGCCAGGGAGCAGGAGCGCAAGTGCCCCGGCCAGCAGGCCGAAATCCTGGCTGAGATCACCGACGTCACCGAGACCATCCGCGCCGCAGGCGCCGGCCTGTCGGGCCAGGCCTTCAACCGCGCCCGGGACGCCGCGGTGGCCAGGCTGGAACAGGAGACCTGCGCCGGCGACGACCGCTATCGTTGTCAGGTGGTCAGCCTCTATCGGGGCGGGCAGTTCAAGCTCTACAAGTACCGCCGCTACGCCGATGTGCGGCTGGTGTTCGCCCCGGAGATCGCCACGGCCTTCTTCGGCGGCGACCCGGACAATTTCAACTTCCCCCGCTTCAACCTCGATGTGGCCTTCCTCCGCCTCTACGAGGACGACAAGGTCGTCGAGACCCCGCAGCACCTGACCTGGGTCGCCCGGGCGCCGGAGGAGGGCGAGGCGACCTTCGTCTCGGGCAATCCCGGCTCCACCGGCCGGCTGCTGACCGTGGCCCAGCTGGAGACCCAGCGGGACCTGGCCATTCCGATGGGGCAGTTGCAGCGTTCGGAGCTGCGCGGCCGGCTGATCGGCTTTTCTGAGGTGAGCGCCGAGAACAAGCGCGTCGCCACCGACCCGCTGTTTGGGGTGGAAAACAGCTTCAAGGTCTTCTTCGGCCGCCAGTTCGCGCTGAACGACGCGGCCTTCATGGCCGACAAGCGGGCGGCTGAGGCCGAGCTGAAGGCCAAGGTGGCCGCCAACCGGACCCTGGCCCGGCAGATCGGCGACCCCTGGAGCGAGATTGAGGCCGCCCAGGCCGCCTATGCCGAACACTACCTGCCCTACCGCCAGATCGAGGCCGCCGCCGGGAGCGGTTCGGACCTGTTAAGCTACGCCCGGACCCTGGTGCGCGCGGCCCACGAGCGGGCCAAGCCCAATACCGAGCGCCTGCCGGAATTTGCGGACGGACGGCTGCCCCTGGTGGAGAAACGGCTCCTGGACGAGCGACCGGTGGATAAGAACCTGGAGGCGCTCTATCTGCGCTTCTGGCTCTCCAAGACCCGGGAATATCTGACCACCGACCATCCGGCGGTGCAGCAACTCCTGGGGTCGCAAAGCCCCGAGGGCCTGGCCGATGATCTGGCGTCGGGGTCACGTCTGGATGATCCGGCCGTTCGCAAGGCGCTCTGGGACGGGGGCCTGCCCGCCATCCAGGCGTCGGGCGACCCGATGATCGCGCTCGCCCTGCGCATGGATCCCCTGGCTAGGCAGGTCCGTGAGGCCTGGGAGACCGATGTGGAGGCGCCCACCGCCCGGGCCGCCGAGCGGGTCGCCGCTGCGCGTTTCGCCGCCTATGGGGATGCGGTCTATCCCGACGCCACCTTCACCCTGCGCCTGTCCTATGGCCAGGTTCAGGGCTGGACCCATCGGGGCCGGACCGTGCCGGCCACCACCACTTTCTCAGGTCTTTATCAGCGGGCCACCGGCGCGGCGCCCTACGCCCTGGCGCCGCGCTGGATCGCCGCCAAGGACCAGCTGAACCCGGACACGGTCTACAACTTTGTCACCACCAACGACATCATCGGCGGCAATTCCGGCTCGCCGGTGATCAACGCCAAGGGGGAGGTGCTGGGCGCGGCGTTCGACGGCAATATCCACTCCCTCGGCGGCGACTATGGCTATGACGGTGAGCTGAACCGCACGGTCGTGGCCGCCTCGTCCGCGGCCACCGAGGCCTTGGAAAAGGTCTATGGCCTGACCGGCCTGCTGGACGAACTGATGGGCCGTTAGGCGAAAGGATCAGACCCGCGGCGCGTCCAGGACGGGCGCGCGGCGGGCGACCTTGCGGCGGAGGAGCCGCCAGCCCACCGTGCCGGCCACCACGACCACGGCCACGGTGATCAGGGCCAGGACCAGAGGATGGACATGGTCCAGGACTTCGAAACGCTCCAGCCCCTTGGCGGTCAGGTAGCCCGGCGCGAGGGCGCCAAACACCCAGACGACCGCCGAGGCGACATTGGCCACCTGAAAACGGCGCACCGGCATCTGCAATGTCCCCAGCACCGCCGGTACGAAGGCCCGCAGGGGGCCGATGAAGCGGCCCACATACACGCTGGCGACGCCGAAACGTTGGCAATAGAGCCGGGTGAGGGCGAACTGGCGCCGATAACGGCGTAGCCGCCGGTGACGCAGAATCCGTGCGCCGTAACGTCGCCCGATAAAGAACGATATGGCGTCGCCCGCGATCGCCCCGATGATGCAGCCGATCAGGACGCTGACGGGGTCGAGCATGCCTGTGGCCAGCAGGCCGCCGGTCAGCACCAGCAGGGGCGTCGCCGGAATCAGCGCGCCGATGATGAGCATGGACTCCATCATGATGAAGAGGCCCAAGACCGCGCCCGCCCAGGCGCTGTTGTTGCGGATGAACTCCGCCACCGGTTCGAGCATCGCTTCCATGTCGGGGTCTCCATCACCGCTGCGCTGACCTGCCCGGGCGATGTGGCATCCTAGTGGCAAAATCTGTCTGTGAGATAAAGGTCCCCCAGACTGGGCACGGAAATGTTGTGGGCGCCCCGTGACCGGGCAGGGGACGCGCAGGCGAGATCTGCCCCTATGGCGACGCTTTTTCGTCGAGCCGTCGGTTGAGGGCCTGAAGAGCGGTGCGCAGGGTCGCCAAATCCCCCATTTCGCCGCCCAGGCGGCAGACCAGCTGGCCTGGGACGGCTCCGGCCGGGCCGCGCAGGCTCGCCCCTTTTTCAGTGAGCGAGACGATCACCCGGCGTTCGTCCCGGGGGTCGCGGGTCCTGGCGACCAGACCCTGGCCCTCCATGCGTTTCAGCAGGGGGGTGAGCGTGCCGGAGTCCAGATCAAGGGCCTGGCCCAGGTCGCCGACGCTGCGGGGCGCCTGCTCCCAGAGCGCCAGCATCACCAGGTACTGGGGATAGGTGAGGCCCAGGGGGGCGAGCAGGGGCCGGTAGAGGCGGGTCACCCGGTTGCTGGCGCCATAGAGGGCGAAGCAGAGCTGCAGGTCGAGGCGAAGGGGATCGACCCCTTCGCCGCCCGCGCCCTGATCGGATCGGGTCTGGTTCTCGTTCACCGCACCGTCGTGGTCAGCTGCACGTCGATATTGCCGCGCACCGCATTGGAATAGGGGCAAACCTGGTGGGCTGTCTCCACCAGTTTGCCAGCCGCCGCCTCATCCAGGCCTTCGATTTCGGCGGCCAGCGCGACGCCCAGGCGGAATCCGCCGCCCTCCTTGGGGAAGAGTCGCACAGTGGCGGTGACCGCGGCGTCCTTCAGACCGATCTTCTGCTGACGGGCGACGTGGCGCACGGCGCTCTCGAAACAGGCCGCATAGCCGGCGGCGAAGAGCTGTTCGGGATTGGCGCCGTTTCCATCGCCACCCAGGGCTTTGGGCATGGCGAGGTCGGCCTTGAACTGGCCGTCAGTGGTTTCGACGTGGCCGGCGCGACCACCGACGGCGCGGGCGCTGGTTTCATAGAGAGGGGTCATGGGAAGCTCCTTTTCAATCTCAAGCAATTAGATTGTGTACAATCTAATGTGCGTCAAGGGCAGGCGCCTGACTTTCTGCGACCTCTCCTCCCTTGCGCCCGACAAGGCCTTGCTCTTCAAGGGCATGGCGACGTCGCCGCGACTCGGGCGGCAGGCTGGGGGAGGCATCATGTTCCGACCGGAAAACGCCCAGAGCCTGCTGGGCCTTGGGTTGATCCTGCTGGTCTGCTGGGCCCTGTCTGAGGATCGGTCACGCTTTCCCTGGCGCCTGGCCCTCGGCGCTGTCGCTGTCCAGGTCTTCCTGGTGCTGGCGCTGTTTGGCCTGCCGGGCGCGCGCGCGGTGGTGCGGGGGATCAATGCCGGGGTCGATGGCCTGGCTGACGCCACCGCCCAGGGGACCCAGTTCGTGTTCGGATATATGGCCGGCGGCGCCCAGCCTTATCCGGTGGCCGACGAAGGCGCCCTGTTCGTCTTCGCTTTCCAGGTCCTGCCGCTGATCCTGGTGATCTCGGCCCTGTCGGCCCTGCTCTGGCACTGGAAGATCCTGAAGTGGATCACCCAAGGTTTTGGCTTCATCTTCCAGAAGACCATGGGCCTGGGCGGCGCCTCGGCGCTCGCCGTGGCGGTGAACATCTTCCTGGGCATGATCGAGAGCCCCATCGTCATCCGGGCCTATCTCGACAAGCTGACCCGATCAGAGGTCTTCCTGATGATCGTGGTGGGGCTGGCCACCGTCGCCGGCTCGACCATGGTCGCCTACGCCACCATTCTGCGCGATGTGCTGCCCAATGCGGCGGCCCACGTCCTGGTGGCCTCCATCGTTTCGGCGCCGGCCGGCGTGCTGCTGGCCCGGATCATGGTTCCGGAGAAAAAAGGTCAGGGGGGCTATTTCGCCGACTATGGCTCGCTGCTGAAGTACGACTCCGCCATCGACGCCATCTCCAAGGGGACGATGGACGGTTTGACGGTGGTGCTGAACATCTCGGCCATCCTCATCGTCTTCGTGTCCTTCGTGGCCATCGGCAACGGCCTGCTCAGCGCCTTTCCCGACGTGCTGGGGGCGCCCCTGACCATCGAGCGGGTGCTGGGCGTGGTCTTTTCGCCCCTGGCCTGGCTGATCGGCATACCCTGGGCCGAGGCGCCCCAGGCGGGCTACCTCCTGGGCGTCAAGCTGATGCTGACCGAGTTCATCGCTTTCATCCAGTTGGGCGGCGTGCCCGTCGAGGCCATGAGCGAGCGCACGCGCATGATCATGACCTATGCGCTGTGCGGCTTCGCCAATATCGGCTCGGTGGGGATCACCGTCACCGGCATGGGGGTGCTGATGCCCGAGCGACGGGCCGAGATCATCGGCATGGTGTGGAAGGCCCTGCTGGCCGGCTTCCTCGCCACCTGCATGACGGCCGCCGTGGTCGGGGCCATGCCCCGGGAGCTGTTCGGCCTCTAGGCGACTTGACCGCCGCCACGGCACGGCGCCACCTCTGACGCCAAAGTCGGAGGAACCAGCATGAAAATCTACGACACCCAGCGCGCGCCCAATCCCCGCCGCGTGCGCCTGTTCATGATCGAAAAGGGTATCGAGGACGTCGAGATCGTCCCGATCAGCCTGCTGGAAGGCGCTCACAAGCAGGCCGACTATCTGGCCAAGGCGGGCCTGGCCAACGTGCCCATGCTGGAGATGGATGACGGGACCTGCATCACCGAGTCCCTGGCGATCTGCCGCTACCTGGAAAGCGTCTATCCTGAGCCCAACCTGATGGGCCGGGACCCCAAGGAGACGGCGATCATCGAAATGTGGACGAGGCGAGCCGAGATGATGGTCGCGACGCCTCTGATGATGGCTGTGCGCCACACCCACCCGGCCCTCGCCGTGCTGGAAAAACAGAACCCGGCCATCGGGGAATCCAACGCCGAAAGCGGGACCCGGGCGCTGAAACTCTTCGACCGCCGGCTGGCCGAGAGCGAGTGGATCGCTGCGGACCGGCTGACCATCGCCGACATCGTCGCCTTCGCCTCCATCGATTTCGCCCGCATGATCAAGTTCCGCCCGCCGGAAGAACTGACCCATGTGAACCGCTGGCTGGACGCCATGCGCGCCAGAGACTCGGTCAAGATCGCCCTATGAGACCCTTTCTTCTCGCAAGCCTTCTGCTGGTGCTGGCTGCGCCTGCGGCTGCTCAGGACGTGACCATCTCGCGGGCCGATGGGACGGAGGTGACCCTGAGCGCCGCCGATCTGGCCGATCTGCCCCGCGCCCAGGTGAGCGTCACTGGCGCCGCCGGCCCCAAGCTCTATGAGGGCCCGCCGCTGGCCTATGTGATGCGGGCGGCTGGTCTCCCCGTGGGCATGCGCGCCCATGGGGACCCGATGCGGGGCTATCTCGTGGTCCGCGGCGCTGACGGCTACGCCGCGGTGATCTCTGCCTTTGAGGCGGACAAGGACCTGCATGGTGACGTGGCGATTCTGGCTGACACCGTGGACGGCGAGCGCCTCCCCGAACGGGAAGGTCCCCGCCGGGTGGTCATCGCCGACGACCTCAAGTCCTGGCGCAGCGTCCGCAAGGTGGTGGCCATCGACTACCGGCTGGCGGACTAGGGCTCAGGCCCGCGGGTAGAGAATGATCTGCGTGCAGCGGAAGGCGGCCATCAGCTTATCGGTGGCGGCGTCCTCGAGCCGGGCGTCCCAGACCTGGGTGGTGCGGCCGCCGTGCAGCAGGGTGGCGGTGCAGCGCACCTCGCCCTCCCGCAGGGTGCCGAGAAAGTTGCACTTCACCTCGGCGGTGGTGAAGCCGCTGGCGCCTTCGGGCCAGGCGGTGGAGACCCCGTAGGCGCAGAGAATGTCGGCGACGCTGAGCACCGCGCCCGCCAGCAGGAAGCCGGTGTGCGCCACCAGGTCGGGGCGCACCTTGAAGGTTCCCACGACCTTGCCGTCCCCGACCTCGATGATCTCGAGCCCCAGATGCCCCGGCAGCTTGCCCAGGTTGGCGTCGTTCAGGCGTTCGCGGCTGGTGGTGTTGGTGAAGCTGGGCATTGGCGGAGGCTAGAACCGAAACCGATGTTCGACCAGGGCGTGTTTTGGGCGCTCAGCCACGGAACCTTTGCCCACGGCAGAGGTTAGGATGGCATGTCATTACTCATCCTGATCGTCATCGTTCTCGTGCTGCTGGGCCTGGCCCTCTATGCGGTGCGTCTCCTGCCCATCCCGGCGCCCCTGAACGGGATCATCCAGGCGGTCCTGGTGGTCATCGCCCTGGTGGTGATCGCCCAGCGCGCTGGTCTGTTCTAGGCGGGCCTGATCAGCTCCAGCGAGCGGATGCGGGACTCAAGGCTTGGCCCTGAGGCCATGACGAAGATTTCGTCCGCGCCGCTCGCCCGGGCCTTGTCTTCCAGCCGGCGCCGCACAGTGTCGCCGTCGCCGACGATGCTGCGCGCCTCAATGACCGCCAGCTCCGGATGGCCCTCGAACTGCGCCAGATAGGCCAGGGCCTCGGGGATCACCGGGAAGCGCCGACGCTGACCGGTCGCGGTCGCCAGCGTCGAGGCGCGCCGCGGCGCGTCCAGCCGCTTGGCCTCGGCCTCGCTGTCGGCCGCCAGGGCGATGGTGGCGATCGCCGCCATGGGCGTCTCCCGGAAGGGCGAGGGGGTGAAGGCCTTCCGATAGGCCGCCACAGCCGGGGCGCCGTCGCTGCGGGCGATGAACTCGGCGAACACCATGCCGACGCCGGCCTGTCCCGCGAAGGTGGCGCTGTCGGCCGATGAGCACAGCATGAAGAGGTCCGGATGGCTCGGACCGGTCGGATGCGCCCGGATGCCCTTGGCCGGGTGGTCTGCGCCCAGCAGTTCGCGGCCGCTGGCGTCCAGCAGCCAGGCGTTCAGCAGGGCGAAATAGTGCGGAAAGGCCTCCGACGAGGCCGAGCGCAGGGCCGCCCCTGTACGCCCGTCGGCGCCCAGGGCGCGTCCGACCCCCAGGTCGATCCGCCCCGGCGCCAGGGCTTCCAGCTCCATGAACACCTCAGCGACCTTCAGGGGCGAATAGTTGACCAGCATCACCCCGCCAGATCCAAGCCGGATGGTGGAGGTCGCCTGGGTCAGGGCGGCGATCAGGATTTCCGGGGCCGGCGAGGCCAGGCCCTCGATATTGTGGTGCTCAGCCAGCCAGAACCGGTGGTAGCCCAGACGCTCGGCGGCCTTGGCCACCTCGATGGTCTCTCGAACCGCCTGGGCCTGGGTGGCGCTGCCGCCGACGGGTGAGAGATCAAGAACCGAAAGCCGGGTCACGCGCTGGGCGACCGCAGCTCACGATAGACCATCCGCACCCCGTAGGCCGCGACGAGCCCTGCGAAGGACATGACCACGACGGAGACCGGCATGGCGGTGGGCTCCGCCGCCGTCATCCATTCCCCGGGCGCCACGCCGGTCAGGAAAAACACCAGCTCGACGAGCTTGAACAGGGCCACGGGGCCGGCCAGCAGGGCCAGGGCGGCGCCCATGGCGATCTGCCCCAGATTACGTTTGGCGGGCGGCGGGCTCATGGGAACTCCTGGCAACTGCGGCGAGCCCTGAACATGGCCCCGTCGATGCCCGACGCAAGGCTCACGTCCGCGGACCACGCTTCTTGATGACGCCGGAGAAACTCATGACGTTCTCGCCGCCGGTGGTGATGAGACCCCGCACGAAGACCATGGAGCGGGCGGCCTTGACCACTTCGCCAGTGCATTCGACCAGCGCGCCCAGGGGCACGGCGCCGACAAACTCGCCGTTCAGGGTGGCCGTTACGCTGTGCTGGCCTTCCAGGGTCTCGCGGGCGATCACGAACAGGCAGTAGTCGGCGAAGGTCATGATGCAGCCGCCGTGCATGAAGCCGCCGCCGTTCATGTGCTTCTGCTCAGCGCGGAAGGCGCAGCGGGGGGCGCCGTCCGGGTCGTGGCGGAAATAGAACGGCCCGGCGTGATCCTCGAAGGGGTCGGACCCCTCCCAGGTGCGCCATCCGGCCCATTCGCCCTGGGCCACCAGCCCGTTGTTCGCTTCGCCGCCGCCGTCCATCTGCCTTTACCTGCTCCTGGAAACCCAACTGGTCGCTCCTTAGCCGTGGCCTGGGGGCCGGTGAAAGCCCTCATTTCTCAGGGGACGGGGCCGAAGGTCGCCCCAGGGCGGCGCCGAAGGGTTTGCTCGCCCTGGCCGCAGTCACTAGGTTCGCCTCTCTCTGAACCGAACGATGTGAGGCGAAACCATGGAAGGCCGGACCGTCTATCTCTGTGCAGGCCTGCGTAGCCCGATCGGCCGCTATGGCGGCGCGCTGGCCAAGGTGCGCGCCGACGACCTGGCCGCCCATCCGATCCGCGCCCTGATGGCCAGCCTGCCCAAGGTGGACTGGGAAGAGGTCGACGAGGTCATCTATGGCTGCGTCAACCAGGCCGGCGAGGACAATCGCAACGTGGCGCGCATGGCCCTGCTGCTGGCCGGCATGCCAAGCTCGGTGCCCGGCCTGACCGTGAACCGCCTCTGCGCCTCGGGCCTGGACGCGGTCATCGCCGCAGCGCGGATGATCGCCGTGGGCGAGGCCGAGCTGGTGATCGCCGGCGGGGTCGAGAGCATGACCCGCTCGCCCTTCGTCATGGGCAAGGCGGACTCGGCCTTTTCCCGCTCCGCCGAGATTTTCGACACCACCATCGGCTGGCGGTTCGTGAACCCCCAGATGCAGAAGGACTATGGCGTCGACTCCATGCCGGAGACCGCCGAGAATGTGGCCACCGATTATCAGGTGTCCCGCGCCGACCAGGACGCCTTCGCCGCCCGCAGCCAGCAGCGCTATGGCGCCGGTGAGGCCCGCGGCTTTTTTCAGGGCGAGATCGCGCCGATCACGCTCAAGGACCGCAAGGGCGAGACCGTGGTGGCGAAGGACGAGCATCCGCGCCCGGACACCACTCTGGAAGCGCTCCAGGGCCTTAAGCCCATCGTCCGTCCCGACGGCACGGTGACGGCGGGCAATGCGTCCGGGGTCAATGACGGGGCCGCGGCCCTGCTGCTGGCCTCGGCCGAAATGGTCCAGAAGCTGGGCCTCGAGCCCCTGGCCCGCATCGAGGGCGGCGCCTCGGGCGGCGTCCCGCCCCGGGTCATGGGCTATGGCCCGGTGCCGGCGGTGGAGAAGCTGTGCGCTCGTCTGGGCCTTAAGCCCACGGACTTCGACGTGGTCGAACTGAACGAGGCCTTCGCCGCCCAGGCCCTGGCCTGCACCCGCGCCTGGGGTCTGGCCGACGACGCCGAGCATGTGAACCCGCACGGCGGCGCCATCGCCATCGGCCATCCGCTGGGCGCTTCGGGCGCGCGGATTGCGCTCACGGCTGCCCGAGCGATGAATGGGCGCGGCGGGACCCGCGCGCTCGCCACCATGTGCGTCGGCGTCGGCCAGGGCTCGGCCCTCGCGCTCGCCAAAGCCTAAGACCTTCCAGGAAAGCGAAAGACCATGGCTCTCGACGCCGAAACCCGCGACCAGCTGATCGACACCGTCCGCCGCTTCGTCACCGAACGGCTGCGGCCCCTGGAGGCCCAGGTCTCCGAGACCGACACCATGCCCGACGACGTGGTCGCCGAGATGAAGGAACTGGGCCTGTTTGGCCTGTCCATCCCGGCCGAGTACGGCGGGCTCGACCTCTCCATGGAGGAAGAATGCCTTGTCGCCGTGGAGCTTGGCCGAACAAGCCCGGCCTTCCGCTCGGCCTTCGGCACCAATGTCGGCATCGGCAGCCAGGGTCTCGTGATGTTCGGCACTGACGAACAGAAGGCGAAGTACCTGCCCGGTATTGCGTCCGGCGAGATCATCACTTCGTTCGCGCTCACCGAGCCCGAGGCGGGCTCTGACTCGGCCTCGGTCCAGACCCGGGCGATCCTGGACGGCGACGCCTATGTGCTGAACGGGTCGAAGCGCTACATCACCAACGCCAACAAGGCCCACCTCTTCACCGTCATGGCTCGCACCGATCCGTCCAAGCCGGGCGGCGGCGGGGTCTCGGCCTTCCTCGTGCCCCGGGACCTGCCCGGCCTGTCGGTGGGCAAGCCCGAGAAGAAGATGGGCCAGCAGGGCGCGCACATCTGTGACGTCACCTTCGACAATGTCCGCGTGCCGGTGGAAAACCGCCTGGGCGCCGAGGGCGAGGGCTTCAAGGTGGCCATGCAGGTGCTCGATCGCGGCCGGCTGCACATCTCGGCGGTCTGTGTCGGCGTCGCCGAGCGGCTGATCACCGACTGCGTGACCTATGCCAGCGAACGCAAGCAGTTCGGCCAGGCCATCAGCCAGTTCCAGTTGGTCCAGGGGATGATCGCCGACTGCAAGACCGAGGCCCTGGCCGCCAAGGCGCTCACCATGGAGACCGCCCGCAAACGCGACGCTGGACATGCCGTGACCATGGAGGCCGCGGCGTCCAAGTACTTCGCGTCTGAGATGGTCGGCCGGGTGGCCGACAAGGCGGTGCAGATCTTTGGCGGCGCCGGCTATGTCGCCGATTACGGGATCGAGCGGTTCTATCGCGACGTGCGCATCTTCCGCATCTATGAGGGCACCAGTCAGATCCAGCAGGTGGTCATCGCCCGCGAAACCCTGAAGCGTGGCGGTTGATGTCCGATCCTATTGAAACGGCGATCTTTGAGCTTCTGACGCCCCTGGCGCCCGGCAAGTCCATCTCAGCGGAGCAGGCGGCCCGGGCCGCCGACCCTGAAGGCTGGCATCGCTGGCTGTCACGGGTGCGCACGGTCTCGGTGGGCCTGGCCCGGGAGGGCCGGCTGGTGATCACCCGCCACGGCAAGCCGGCCGATCCCAATCAGTTCAAGGGCGTCTACCGTCTGCGGCTGCCCCTGGAAGGCGAAGTCCTGCCTGGGGTCCTGGTCGCCCCTTCGGAACCGCCGGCGACCGAATAGGTCTCAGCGGCCGCCGGCCAGGGCCGCCAGCCGCGCCTGCTGGGCGTGGACCGGGTTGGTGGCCGCCCCCGACAGCTGGAATCGGTCGACCGATTCTGCCAGCGAGGCGGCGTGCTGATCCAGGGTTCGGGTGGCCGCATTGGCCTCCTCGACCATGGCGGCGTTCTGCTGGGTCACCTTGTCCATGTCGGTGATGGCGGTGTTCACCTGGGCCAGGCCCACCGACTGCTGCTCGGCTGAGGCGGCGATGGCGGCGATGACGTCTGAAATCTCGGTGACCTTGCCGACGATGCCGTTCAGCACTTCGCCGGTCTGGCCCACCAGGTCGACCCCGCTCTGCACCTGGTGACCGGAGGCCTCGATGAGGCCCTTGATCTCCTTGGCCGCGTCGGCCGAGCGCTGGGCGAGCGCCCGCACCTCTGAGGCGACCACGGCGAAGCCCCGGCCGGACTCGCCGGCCCGGGCGGCCTCCACCCCGGCGTTGAGGGCGAGCAGGCTGGTCTGGAAGGCGATCTCATCGATCACCCCGATGATCTTGCTGATTTCCTGGGCTGACGTGGCGATCTCGCCCATGGCGGCGACGGCCTGGCCGACCACCTGGCCGCTATGCTCGGCCTCGCTGCGGGCCGAGGCCATCGAACCATTGGCCTGGCGGGCGCCAGAGGCGGTGCGGCGGACGGTGACGGTGATCTCATCCAGGGCCGCGGCGGTCTGTTGCAGGCTGGCGGCCTGCCGCTCGGTGCGGTGGGAGAGGTCTTCCACCGCTGTCGAAATTTCCCGGGAGCCGGCGCGTATTTCGCCGGTGGCCGTGGCGATGGCGCCGAACGCCCCTTCCAGCTGGCTGACCGCGGCGTTGAAATCGGTCTTCAGGGCCTCGTAGTCCGGCGCCACGGCCACGTCGATGCGGGCGCCCAGATCGCCCCGCGCCAGGCGCGACAGGGCCCGGGCCATGGCTTCCACCAGGGCCTTCTGATCCTGGGTCGCGCGGTCGAAGGCGGCTTCGGCGGCGGCCAGGCGGCGGTCAAGTTCGCCCCGCGCGGCCTGGGCTTCCTCTTCCAGCCGGGCGCGGGCCTCGGCGTTCTCCCGGAACACGACCACGCTGGCGGCCATCTGACCGATCTCGTCGCCCCGCTCGGCGCCCGGGATGGCGTCCACCATCTCGCCGGCGGCCAGGCGGCGCATGACGCCGCTCATCCGAGACAGGGCGGTGATCACCAGGCCCTCAAAATACAGCGCGCCGAGCACGACCCCGACCACGGTGGCCAGGCCGATCCCGACGCTGACGGCGGTGGCCATCCCCAGGATCCGCTCAGCCTCGGCCCCGCCGCCGGCCTGCGCCACCATCCGGAGCAGGGTGATGTTCAGGCCCGCCAGGGCCAGCATGGCGGCCATGCCCACGCCCCAGGAAAGGCGCATGCGTCCCTTGATCGTCTTCAGCATCGCTCGTCACCCATTCCGTTCGCGACGCTTGCGGCCGACCGGCGGCCGCAAGCGTCGCCGATCCTCGCGCACGACCCTGGACGCGCGGTTAACGGGAGTTGAATCTCGGACCCACAACGCAGACAGGTTGTCGCACCCCTGGCCCCATGTGGCGGCCGGCGCGGGCGGCGCCTACATGGCCCTGATGCCCTCCGCCGCCGATCTCCAGACGTTGCTCAGCGAAATCGCCGCCTGCCGGGTCTGCGCCGGCGATCTCGTGCCTGAGCCGCGGCCGGTGGTGCGGGTGAGGGCAGAGACCCGGCTGCTGATCTGCGGCCAGGCGCCGGGCCGGCTGGTGCATGAGAGCGGCCTGCCGTTCAATGATCCCTCAGGCGTGCGCCTGCGCAGCTGGATGGGGATCGACCGGGACACCTTCTACGATCATCCGGCGATCGGCGTGGCGGCCATGGCCTTCTGTTTTCCCGGGACCAATCCCAAGGGCGGCGACTTCCCGCCGCCGGCCCGCTGCGCCGAGCTCTGGCGGCGGCGGCTGCTGGCGCAATTGCCCAGGGTCGAGCTGACCCTGTTGGTGGGCTCCTACGCCCAGGCCTGGGCCCTGGGGGCGGCGCGCAAGGGGACGATGACGGACACCGTGGCCGCCTGGACTGACTATGGGCCGGGCATCCTGCCCCTGCCGCATCCCTCCTGGCGCAACACAGCCTGGCTGAAGCGCAATCCCTGGTTCGAGGCCGAGGTCACGCCCTATCTTCGCCAGAGGGTGGGGGACATTCTGCGCGCATGACTCGCCTGACCGCCATCCTGTTCGCCCTGCTGCTCGGAGCCTGCACGCCGCTCATGACCCAGACCGCCGGACAACCGCCCTTGGGATTTGAAGGCCCGCGCCTCTCTGGGGATCGCTTTGTCAGCTTCGACGGGGCGCGGCTCGGTCTGACCACCTGGAGCGCCCAGGATGGGGCGCCCAAGGCCGTGGTGGTCGCCGTACATGGCATGAACGACTACGCCAACGCCTTCCACCTTGCCGCGCCCTACTGGGCTGAGCACGGCGTGACCACCTACGCCTATGACCAGCGGGGTTTTGGCCGCTCACCCAACCGCGGCGTCTGGCCCGACGAGGCGGTGTTGCAGGAGGATCTGCGGACCATTGTCGCCCTGGTCCGCGCCCGCCACCCTCACGCCCTCGTTGTTGTCGCCGGAGAGAGCATGGGCGGCGCCGTGGCGATCCGCGCTTTCGCCTCACAGCGTCCCCCCGACGCTCACCGGCTGGTGCTGATGGCGCCCGCGGTCTGGGGCTGGTCGACCCAGCCCCTGCCTTACAAGACCGCCCTGTGGTTCGCCGCCCACGTCACGGGCCCCAAGGTCTACACCCCGCCCAGCTGGGTCACCGACCGGGTGAAGCCAACCGACAATATGGCCGAGCTGCGGGCCATGGGGGCCGACCCGCTGATGATCTGGGGCGCGCGATCCGACACCCTCTATGGCCTGGTGGACCTGATGGAGAACGCCTGGCGCGACATCCCGAGGCTGCAGGTTCCGGTGCTCTATCTCTATGGCCAGAATGACGAGATCATCCCCGAACGGCCCGCCTTCCAGGCCGCCGCCCGGCTCAAGCCCACCGATCGTTCCGCCTATTATGCCGACGGATGGCACCTGCTGACCCGGGACCTGCAGGGCGAGGCCGTGATGGCTGATGTGTTGTCCTACATCGCCGACGCCGAGGCTGCGCTCCCCTCGGGCGCGCCGCCCATTCCCACCGCCCCGGGCGGCGGCGACTGGACGCCGCTCGCCGAGCATGCGACGGCGGGCTTGTGACGGCGCGGCCTGCGGGCTAGAGCCGGCGAGATTGGTTTCAAACGCAACGATCCCTTGAGCGCATGACCCTGTTCGACTCCCCCGACTTTGACGGCCACGAGGCCGTTCACGCCTTCGCCGACGAGGCTACCGGGCTGCGCTGCATCATTGCGGTCCACTCCACGGCCCGGGGGCCGGCGGCCGGCGGCTGCCGCATGTGGCCCTTCCCGACCTCCGCCGACGCCCTGCAGGATGCGCTCCGGCTGTCGCGGGCCATGTCCTACAAGAACGCCATGGCCGACCTGGACCTGGGCGGCGGTAAGGCGGTGATCATCGGCGATTCCCGCACCCAGAAGTCGCCGGCCCTGTTCGAGGCCTTCGGCCGGGCGGTGGAGGCTGTCGGCGGCGCCTACTGGACCGCCGAGGATGTGGGCGTCTCGCCCACCGACCTCATGCACGCCCGCCGCCACACCCGCTTCGTCGCCGGCCTTGAAGGCCATGCAGCGGCCTCTGGCGATCCAAGCCCGGTCACCGCTGAAGGGGTGTTCCGGGGCATCCGCCTGTGCGTGCGTCGGGCCCTGGACCGGGACCTGTCGGGCGTGACCGTCGCCATCCAGGGCGTCGGCCATGTGGGCGCCTATCTGGCCCAGAAGCTGAGTGCGGCCGGCGCACGGCTGGTGATCACCGACGTCAACCGCGAGGCCCTGGCCCAGGTGGCCGCGCAGACCGGCGCAATGATCGTCGCGCCAGATGAGATCTTCGACGTCGAGGCCGACGTCTTTGCGCCCTGCGCCCTGGGCGGCGCGATCAGCGCCGAGACCCTGCCGCGCCTGCGGGCCCGCATCATCGCTGGCGGCGCCAATAACCAGCTGGCCGAACCGGTGATCGGCCAGACCCTGTTCGACCTCGGGCTGCTCTATGCGCCAGACTATGTGATCAATGGCGGCGGCATCATCAATGTGGCCGGCGAGATCCGCGCCCTGGACGCCGGCCAAGCTTTCGATCCCGCCTGGGTGGAAGGCAAGCTGTCGCGGCTGATGATCACCCTGGAGGAGGTCCTCGACCGCTCCATCGCTGAACGCCGTCCGACCCACGAGGTGGCCGGCGAGATGGCCCGCGAACGGATCGCCCGGGGGCGGGCGCCCCTCGCCGCCCAATAGGGTCAGACGCTCGCCTTCTTGTCGTTGCGCGGCTCTCGCACCATGAAGAGCAGCAGCATGAGCCCCGCCACCAGGAAGGCGATCGAGGTTCCGAACACGCTTTCATAGCCGAGCGTCGCGGCCATCAGCCCGCCCACCAGGGGCCCCGCCGAGGCCATGACCCCCTCGGCGGTCGACGAAAGCGCGATGCGCATGGGCATCTCGTCCCGGGAGCCGAACTCCAGGATCATGGTCTGGGCGCTCATCATGTAGCCGGACTGGGATGCGCCCAGCCCGAAGAAGGCGAAGAAGATGGCGGTCACGCCATCGACGTTCATCAGCAGCAACGTGGCGGCGATCCAGATCACCAGGGAACTGATGAGCACCACCCGGAACCCCGTCTTGTCGCCAAGATAGCCCCAGACCAGGTTCGACAGGGTGTCAGCGCCCAGGAAGGCGAGGGTGAGCAGGCCGATATTGGCGCCCGTCAGCTCGATCGTCGTGCTGACGTACAGAATGTAGAAGGGCGTCGCCATCCGGCCGGTGATGGTCAGCATCTGGACGATCAGGAAGAACATGTAGCCCCGGTCCTGGGAGATCAGGCGCGGGAAGTCTTTCAGACGCTCGAAGAAGGGCGTCTGGACCCGGGTGGTCGGGGGTTCAGGCTCGATCATCAGGAACTGGAGCGCCCACAGGCCTGCCGTGGTCAGGATGGTGGCGAACAGGAAGGTGGTGGCGTAGCCGTTCCCCAGCATGTTGCCTTCGATGAAGTACTTGCCGGCCACCCAGGCCAGCGCGGCGGCGATCACCCCTCCGGTGGCGTTGCGCCAGGCCTGCAGCCGGCCGCGCCGACTGATGGGGATCACCTTGGCCATCAGCAGGGAGAAGACGACCCGCTGGGTGCCCATGAACAGGCCGAACATGAACATGAAGGCCAGGATGGCCACCACCAGGGTCTGGCCCGACAGGAACCAGCCGGCCAGGGCCATGCCCAGGATCTGGACCCGGGCCAGGCCGCCCATCCAGACAGCGGCCGGCATGACCCGCTTGCGATGTTCGATCTGGGTGGCGCCGAAGATCGGCGAGATCATGCCGCCCACCTGCTGCAGGGCCAGGCCGAGGCCGACAATGAAGCTGGAGCCTGAGATCAGGTAGAGATAGGCCGGCAGGAAGGTGGGCGCATTGACCAGCCGGAAGCCGGTCATGCCCAGCATGCCGTGCAGATAATGGGCGATGTAGTTGCGCTTCAGGTTGGCCCAGACGAACTTCTCGTACTCGACCTCGCGCTCCGCCAGGCTCTTGCCGTCTTCGTCAGGATGAATCACGACCGCCTCATCGGCGATCGGCGCTTCCTCAGTGGTCTTTTCCAATAGCGTCCCTGCCGCGCGGGGGTCGCAAAGGGTCGCGCGGCGGCTCCCCAAAAATTATGATCAGCTAAAACAATGCCTCCGTCCTATCAGAGTCCATCGCCCTGAAAAGCCGATTTCTCGCCCGCGCCAAAAAGGCGCTGGGGAAGGATCAGGCGGCGCTGGCCAGGGGAGCGGCCAGACTGACGTCCACCTTGACCACCATCTGGCTCAGGCCGGGATCGCCGAGGATCGAGCCGCTGATGGGGGCCGCCTCGGGGGGGGTGCGGCTGACGGCGATGGGAATGAGGTCGGCGGCCTCCGCCAGGCCGTTGGTCGGGTCGAAGTCCATCCAGCCGAAGGCCGGCAGGAACACCTCGCACCAGGCGTGGGTGGCGCCGGCCCCGCGCACGCTCTCCAACCCCGGCGAATAGAGATAGCCGCTGACGAAGCGGGCGGCGAAGCCGACGCGGCGCAGGGTCTCCACCATCAGCCAGGCGAAGTCGCGGCAGGTGCCGCGGCCCAGCGCCACCGTCTCGTGCGGCGCCTGGGTGCCCTCCTCATGCCGGGCCTCATAGTCGAATTGCTGGTGGATGGCCCGGTTGAGGCGCAGCACATAGTCGAGCGCCGGCTCGCCTGCCGTGGGCGCCAGGCCGTGGAGCCAGCGCAGCAGCAGGCCTTCGGGATCGAGGGTGGCCGGCTCGATATAGGGGCCCAGCACAGCCCGGTCGCTGGGGGGATAGACGATCGGCGTCGCGGTGCGGGGGTCGTCCACCTCCTGGGGCTCCAGGGGGGCGGGGAACCGCTCGATCTCCAGCTCGCTGAGGATGAAGAACTCGTCGGACTCTTCCGTCACGGTCAACTGGCAGACGCAGTTGCCGTAGGCGTCATAGCGCCAGCGGGTTTCGCCCCGGGGGGAGAAGGTCAGGGCGCCCTTCACCACCCGCAGGGCGTGGCCGCCCCTGGGGCGCACCAACAGCTGGTGCGGTCCAAAGGCGACCGGGCGCTCATAGCCGTAGCGGGTTTCGTGGCGGATGATCAGTCGGGACATGGGCGCGCTGCTAACACGTCCTGAAGGCGAAGGTTCCTCGTCCCGCCAGATTCGAGCCCGGGTCAGACGGTGGTGGCGGT
>NZ_JAUSBZ010000046.1 GCF_030651755.1 Phenylobacterium sp.
CGCCCTGCTGCCCATGACCGACTTCGTCTCGGTCGGCACCAACGACCTTCTGCAGTATCTGTTCGCCGCCGATCGGGGCAACGCCCGCATGGCCGACCGCTATGATCCGCTGTCGCCCCCGGCCCTGCGGGTCCTGGCCGAGATCCAGAAGGCCTGCGCCGATACGGGCACGCCGGTGTCGGTCTGCGGGGAGATGGCCGGCCGCCCGCTGGAGGCCTTCACCCTGGTGGCGCTGGGGTATGAACGCCTGTCCATGCCGCCGGCTGGCATAGGCCCCGTCAAGCAGATGGTGCTGTCCTGCGACCGGGAGGCGGCCCACCGCGGGGTCACCGCCCTGATCCGTGGGACCGGCGGTTCGGTGCGCAATGAGATCGAGACCCTGGCCCGGAAACTCTACCTGTCGGTATAGCTTGACCGTGGAGAATCAACCACAGGCCGACATTGAGTTCCGCGCGCTATCGCGTTATGCTAAAAGGGAAATTAACAGTTCCGTGGCAAACGGACAGGGCGGGTGGCGACCTTCGGTCGCGGCAAATTTAGTTTGAGGGCGGCGCACAGACATGGCGCTCGATACCGGCCGAGTCGGCGACTTGAACGTGAGCTTTGAGGGCTCTCGGGCCACCATTATCGACTCCTATATGCCCACCCTCGATTCTGGTCCCAACATCGGCGCGGCCCTGAAGGCGGCGCGGGAATTCCGCGGCCTTTCCCTCCAGGATGTCGCCGACTCCACCCGGATTCGCCGGGCCTATCTCGCCGCGATCGAAGAGATGCGGATTGAGGACCTTCCGTCGCGGCCCTTCACCATAGGTTATGTGCGGGCCTATGCCCGGGCCCTGGGCCTGGAAGCCGAAGCCGCAGTTTCCCGCTTCAAGGCCGAAGAGCCGGCGACGGATGATGATCTGCGTGAGCCCGTCGGGGTCCGCCGGACCGGCGACAGACGCCTGGGCGTCGCCATCGTGGCCGGGATTCTGGTGATCAGCGCCACTGTCGCCTGGAACTTCGCCCAACGGGGTATCCAGGACGCCCAGGCGCCCGCCGCCCCCGTGGCCGCCGCCTCCCCTGAACAGGTCGCGCCTCCGATCGAGCCCCAGGGCCCCTTGGCCCTGGGCGCGCCGCTGCCGGCGCCGGTGGAATCCACCATACCCAAGCTCTATGAGACCCCTGGTCTCGACGTCGCCGCCGCCGCAGGCGGGTCGGCCGACGCGGTGATCGCGTCCAATGCGGCCCGGGCGCGGAATGTCCAGGTCGCCGCCGCCCCCACGGACCTGCCGGCCGTCTTCAAGGCGGATGGAGAGGTCTATGGCGCGCCCCCGGCTACGGCCGCGGTGGTGCTGCAGGCTCGGGAGTCGGCCGCCCTGATCGTCCGGGGCGCGGACGGCTCGGTCTATTTCGCCCGACAGCTTGCCGCGGGTGAAGCCTATGGCGCCCCGCAGATGAGAGGGCTGATCATCGACGTTTCGGAGCCGAGCGCCTTCCAGGTGTTCGTAGGCGGAGAGACCCGCGGGCTGCTGCCCGCCAATCAGACTCCGGTCAGCCGACTGGCTGACTGAGGCGCCGGCTTCGCCAGGATCCAGGCGCGGCAGGACGGCCGTCGGAGCGCCCCGATAGGCTTCGGGCGTTGCGGCTGGGCGCATCAGGCCGCGATCTGGAGCAGCCCCACCCGTCGCACGCCTGGAGGCTTGGGAATTCCCCTGCAAGGGGCTATTTTCCAACGGTCATGACCCAGCACGATCATACCCACCTCCGCCCCTGGCGCAGCATAGAGCGGCGCACCAGCCGCAAGATCCGCGTCGGCTCCGTGGAGGTGGGGGGCGACGCCCCGATCACCGTGCAGTCGATGACCAATACGCTGACCTCCGATGCGGCCGCGACCATCGACCAGATCCGCCAGTTGGAGGAGGCCGGCGCCGACATTGTCCGGGTCTCCTGCCCGGACGAGGATTCCACCGCCGCCTTCGCCACCATCGCCAAGGCGGCGAAGGTCCCCCTGGTGGCGGACATCCACTTTCACTACCGGCGGGGCATCGAGGCGGCCAAGGCCGGCGCAGCCTGCCTGCGGATCAATCCCGGCAACATCGGCTCGCCCGACCGCGTGCGCGAAGTGATCCAGGCGGCCAAGGACTACGGCTGCTCGATCCGCATCGGCGTCAACGCCGGCTCGCTGGAGCGCGAACTGCTGGAGCGCTATGGCGAGCCCTGCCCCCAGGCCATGGTCGAGAGCGCGCTGAGCCACGCCCGCATCCTGCAGGACCACGACTTCCACGAGTTCAAGATCAGCGTGAAGGCCTCAGACGTCTTCATGACGGTGGCCGCCTATCAGATGCTGGCCGAGGCCATCGACTGCCCCCTGCACCTGGGGGTGACCGAGGCCGGCGCCCTGCGCACGGGCACCGTGAAGTCCGCTATCGGCATGGGCTCCCTGCTGTGGGCCGGCATCGGCGACACCATCCGGGTCAGTCTGGCCGCCGACCCGGTCGAAGAGATCAAGGTCGGCTTCGACATCCTGAAATCGCTCGGCCTGCGGCACCGGGGCGTCAACATCATCGCCTGCCCGTCCTGCGCCCGGCAGGGCTTCAACGTCATCAAGACGGTGGAGGCCCTGGAGGAACGCCTGGCGCATATCTCCACGCCCATGAGCCTGTCCATCATCGGCTGTGTGGTGAACGGCCCCGGCGAGGCTCTGATGACCGACCTGGGCTTCACCGGCGGCGGCAAGGGTTCAGGCATGATCTATATGGCCGGCAAGCCCGACCATAAGATGGACAACGAGCATATGGTCGACCACATCGTCGAGCTCGTGGAGGCCCGGGCGGCGGAACTGGCGGCGGCCGAAACCAATTCTCTAGCCGCCGCAGAGTAGTGTGCGGGGCGAGAACGCCCCTTTTTCCAGGTTGGTTTCATGACCACTCCCCCGGACAACCGCCGCCTTACCACACGCATCCTGGCGTATGAGTTTATCGACATCCTGAGCGACATGGCGCGGCGCCGAGGCGGCGACGTGATCGCCCTGCTGGTCTTTACCGGCGTCTGGACGGCCAATACGCGCCATTTGCGGGGGGTGAGCGATCGTTACGCCACGCTGCACGACATACCCCCTGACAGCCAAAGGCGGCCCATCAGCGACGCCGACCTCGCCAGCCACCTCTGTCTGCCCCGTCCGATCCAGGACGCCTATGTGGAGTCACTGATCGAGACCGGACTGTTGGAGCGGCGAGCGGGCGGACTGGTCGTGCCCTCGGCTGTTTTCACCCGTTCGGAGATGCTGTCGGACGCCAATGAGACCTATAGCCGGCTGATCGGCCTGATTGCGCAGCTGCAAAAGGTCGGCGTTCCCATGGGTGAAAGCGCTCCGGCAGCCAAAGATGACGCTAGGGTCATGCTTGCGCGACCCTCCGCCTCTTGATTAGGTGCCGGCTCCACAACAAAGGGGAGGACCTCATGTCCGCAGACGGCAACTGGAAGATCACGATCAACACGCCGATGGGGGCTCAGACGGTCGACGCCGCCATCACCACCAATGGCGACACCTTCACCGGCACCACCTCGGGCCAGATGGGCACCCAGTCGGTCGAGGGTAAGGTCAATGGCGACACCCTGACCTGGTCCACCCAGATCACCTCGCCCATGCCCATGACCCTGGAATTCGAAGCCACGGTCTCCGGCGACACCATGAACGGCAATGTGAAGCTCGGCGCCTTCGGCTCCGCGCCGATGAGCGGCGTCCGCGCCTAAGAGACAGGCAGGGCCGCGCCCCATCCGGCGCGGCCCTTTCTCACAATCCGATAGGGTCCCAGCCGCCGATCGGCGCGGGGCGTTTGTCCCGGACCGCGCGCGACGCTAGATAGGCGTCCCCAGATGTTCAGGTGACAATTCAACGTGCGACTTCCCCAGGCCCGGCTCGACCAGGTGCTCGACCGCTATCATGAGATCGAGGCGCGCATGGGCGCGGCCGCTGACGGCGCAGAGATCGTCCGGCTGTCCAAGGAGCATGCCGAGCTGCGCCCCGTGGCCGAAGCTGTGCAGACGCTGTTGAAGGCCAGGGCCGAGGCCCCGGACCTGGAACAGATGGCCGCCGCGGCCGACCGGGAGATGGCCGGTCTCGCCCGCGAAGAACTGGCCGAGCTCAACGCCCGTCTGCCGGAACTGGAACGCCAGGTGGCCCTGCTGCTGGCGCCGAAGGACAAGGACGAGAACGCCTCGGCCATCCTGGAAGTCCGGGCGGGCACCGGCGGCGACGAGGCCGCCCTGTTCGCCGGCGACCTGTTCCGCATGTACCAGCGCTACGCCCAGACCCGCGGCTGGCGGGTGGAGATCGACTCCGTCTCCGAGGGCGAGGTCGGCGGCTACAAGGAAATCATCGCCGCCATCACCGGCGACGGGGTGTTCGGCCGGCTGAAGTTCGAAAGCGGCGTCCACCGGGTCCAGCGGGTGCCGGAAACCGAGGCCGGGGGACGTATTCACACCTCGGCGGCCACCGTCGCCGTCCTGCCGGAGGTGGAGGATGTGGAGATCGAGATCAACGACGCCGACCTGCGGATCGACACCTACCGGGCCTCAGGTTCAGGCGGCCAGCACGTGAACAAGACCGACTCCGCGGTGCGCATCACCCACCTGCCCAGCGGCATTGTGGTGACCTCCTCAGAAAAGTCTCAGCATCAGAACCGGGCCCGCGCCCTGAAGGTGCTGAAGGCCAGGCTCTATGACCAGCAGCGCGAAGCCCTGGACACGGCCCGGGCCGACGCTCGCAAGACCCAGGTCGGGTCCGGGGACCGTTCCGAACGCATCCGCACCTACAATTTTCCGCAAGGCCGCGTGACGGATCACCGGATCAATCTGACCCTCTACAACCTGCCCAAGATCATCGAGGGCGAGGGCCTGGACGATGTGATCGAGCCCCTGATCGCCGAGGATCAGGCCGGGCGGTTGGCGGCGCTCGAGGACGAGCTCGGCTAGGATCCCGTCCGCCGCGCGCGGAACCGATCAAGAAGCCCTGAGCCGCCTTTGCGTAACCGCTTCAAGGCTTCCATCAGGGTGGTGTTCAAGGACCTGCCCACCGTGTCGGCCATGACCGCGCCCCGCTCGCCTATGGGCGCATCTGGGCCGGTGGTGGAGTCCAAGGCCGTCTGGTGCTCGATCTCTGCATTCAGCTCGGCGCCGACGAGAACGATCATGGATGAGATCCAGATCCACATCATGAAGCCGATCACCGCCCCCAGGGAGCCGTAGGTGGCGTCATAGCGGGCGACATTGTTCAGGAACCAGGAGAAGACCAAGGAGCCGCCCAGCCAGACCACCGCAGCGAAGACCCCGCCGGGTATGACCCACCGCCATCGCGCACGGGCGCGACAGGGGCCGTAGCGATAGAGCAGGGTGAAGGCCAGGGCCGCCACGGCCAGCAGGATCGCCCATCTCAGCGGAATCCATATCCCGGCGATGCCGCCCAGCCCCAACACCTTCATGACGAGCGGGGCGGCCACAAGCAGGCCAGTCACCAGGATCAGGAAGGTCAGGGCGCCGAAGGTGGCCGCATAGGTCAGCGCCATGAGCTGGACGATATTGCGCTTCTCAACCTCCCCATAGGCGATGTTCACCCCCTCGACGAGGGCGCGCACGGCGTTGCTGGCGGTCCAGACCGATATCAGCAGGCTGAAGGCGAAGGCCAGGCTCAGATTGGCTTTTCGCTCAACGGCGAGTCGGACCATCTGCTCGCCCAGAATGTTGACCACGTCCGCGGGGATCACCTGGGCCATCTGGTCCAGCTGGGATTGGACCTGAGCAATGTCGGCGAACAGGCCATAGAGGGAGACGAACACCGCCAGGGCCGGCACGATGGCCAACAGGGTGAAAAAGGTGACGCCTGCGGCCACCCGGGGAATCTGATCGCGGTTGATCTCGGCGATGGTGCGCCAGATCACATCCTTCCAGCCGCGCCGGGGAATGTCTCGGGGATCGCCGGCCAGCCGGCCTCGGCCGGGTTCCTCCGCCGCGATCTGCTCGGGGTCGGTGGCCGCGGGCCGGCTCATCCCAGGGGGTTCTGCCTCAGGCGCGGCAGGACGTTGGCGCCAAAGCGCCAAGCCGGCCAAGGCGACCCACGGCGCGACCGCCAGGCCGCGCTTCAACATTGTAGACCCCAGGGGGGGCTTTGGGGCGTTGGGGTTGGAACCGGGCATGACGTTCCCCATCAAACCCTCAACAAGCCCTGCCGTTCCCCTTGTGAGGCCGCACGCCTTGCGGCAACAGAGAACGCATGGCCGGACATGTCGCAGCTCTCTATCGCCATCCCGTCAAGGGATTCACCCCCGAACGCCTGGGAGGCGCGCAGCTGAACGTCGGCGCGCCCTTCCCCTGCGACCGCCTCTATGCGGTGGAGACCGGACCGTCCGGTTTTGATCCCGCCGCGCCGGCCTTTGTGCCGAAGCAGAAATTCGCCGTGCTGGCCGCCCTGCCCCAGGTGGCGCGGGCCTCGACCCATTTTGACGACGACACCCAGACCCTGAGCGCCAGCGCGCCCGGCCTGCCCGATCTGTCTGTCTCCATGGCTGACGAAGCTGGACGGCAGGCCTTCGCCGACTGGCTGACCCGCCTGCTTGGCGAAGAGACCCGTGGACCTCTGAAGGTCGTCCAGGCGCCGGGCCACCGCTTCATGGATCATCCCAGGGGGGATGTCTCCGTCCTCAACCTCGCCAGCCTGCGCGACCTGGAGCAGAAGCTGGGGCGGGAGATCGATCCCCTGCGCTTTCGCGCCAACATCTATGTGGACGGCTGGCCAGCCTGGGCGGAAAATCAGTGGACCGGCGCCAGGATGATGATCGGCTGGGCTCAGGCCCAGGTGTTCAAACCGATCATCCGATGCGCCGCCCCGGATGTGGATCCTGCCACGGGGATGCGCGACATGGAGATCACCAAGGCCCTCTTCGAGCACTATGGCCACATGTTCTGCGGCGTCTATGTCCACATCACCCGGGACGGACTAGTCGGACTTGGAGACGCCTGCAGCCAGCCCGGGGCCGAAGAGATCCCGCAGCGCGCCGCCGGGAGCTTGGGAGCATGAGCCTGACCCTGCTGAAGGCCTGGGGCCTGGCCAAGGCGCGGCTTGAGGCGGTGGGCCTGTCGGGCCCCGTCATCGACGCCCGCCTCCTGGTGGAGGCCGCCGCCGACGCCACGCGACTGGATATCGTCACCGACCCCCATCGGCCGCTGAGCGCGGAACAGGAGGCGCGGCTGGAGGACTATCTCGCCCGCCGATCGCGGCGCGAGCCGGTCAGCCACATCCTGGGACGCAAGGGCTTCTGGAAGATCATGCTGCAGGTGACTCCGGACGTGCTGACCCCGCGCCCGGACACCGAGTGCGTGGTGGACGCCGTCTTGAAGGCGACCGCGGAGCCCGACCGCCTGTCGATCCTCGACCTCGGGGTGGGCTCCGGCGCCATCCTGCTGGCCATCCTGGCCGAGCGCCCCAACGCCCGCGGTCTGGGGGTGGACGTGTCCGAGGACGCCCTGGCGGTGGCCCGGGACAACGCCGCCCATCTGGGACTGGCCGGACGCTGCGCCCTGCTGCGCGGTGACTGGGCCCACGGCCTGTCGGACGCCAGCTTCGACATCGTCACCGCCAACCCGCCCTATATCGCCACCGACGTCATCGAGACCCTGGAGCCGGAGGTGCGGGTGCACGAACCGCGCCTGGCCCTGGATGGCGGGCCGGACGGCCTGGAGGCCTACAGGCGCCTGGCGCCGGAAATCCTTAGGGTGCTGAAACCGGGGGGTCGCTTCGCCGTCGAGATTGGTTACGACCAGAAGGCGGCGGTCGAAGCTCTGTTCCAGGAGGCCGGCGCCCTTGGGGTAAGCACCCAGCAGGACCTTGCCGGACTGGACCGGGTGGTGCTCGGCGAAAAAAGAGCCTTGGAAACTCAGGCCTGAGCCGCTACATGCCTAATTGTCTCCACCCAAATCGCCGGTGAAACAGGCCTGGATCCCAGAAATCGGGACATCGGCCAAGCCGGCAGGCGCCGCGTTACGACGGGCGCTCCCAGGTCCGGGCGGATGACGGGGATAATTTACGTCTTCAACACGGAACCTTGGGCCAAAAGCCCGATCCCGAGATGAGGCTCACGCAGCCGCACGTCCTACAGGGCAAGCCCTGGACGCGGCGCAAGACGGTTACCGAATATGAGAGATTTCAAGGGCATGAAGCGTCAGCGCGGACGCAATCGCGGAGGCGGCGGGAATAAGCCCCAGCAGCACAACGCGAACCGCGCCTTCGATTCGAACGGCCCCGACGGCGTCAAGGTGCGGGGCAACGCCCAGCATGTTTTCGAGAAGTACCAGCAGCTGGCTCGGGACGCGACCTCGTCCAGCGACCGGGTTCTGGCCGAGAACTATCTCCAGCACGCCGAACACTATTTCCGCCTGCTGCGGGCCATGCAGCCTCAGCGGTCCCCCAGCGAGATTCTGGGACGGGACCAGGTGACCTCGGGCCTCGACATCGACTTCGAGGACGAGAGCGGCCAGGGCCTGCCCTATGCGTCGGACCCGCCAGAGGCCGAGGCTGAGGCCGAGGGCGAAGCTCGTAACACCCGCGAACGCGACGACAGCCGTCGAGACGAGGGTCGCCGCGACGAGAACCGTCGGGACGACAATCGTCGGGACGAGGCGCGCCGGGACGAAAACCGACCGCCCCGCCGCGACCGTTGGCGCGAACGCGACGAACGTCGAGAACGCAGCGAACGGGGCGACCGCCCTGAACGTGATCCCATGGCGGTGGTGGAGCCCCAGGCTTCGCCCCTGGGAAGCCCGCCGGCGGCGGAGGCCCCCGCACCTGACGGCCCCATGCTGAGGGACGCCGAGGGCGGCGCCAGCGAAGCTCCGGCCTTCCTGCAGGCCCGCAGTCCTGAACCCAAGGCCGAGGGCGACGAGCCCGCTCGCAAGCCCCGCCGTCGCCGCGCCCCGCGCAGCTTCGAGGGTGGCGAGGGCGCCACGCCCCCGGCGAACGAGACTGAAGAGGCCTGATCGGCCCCGCTGATCTGACATGAAGAACCCCGGAAGCCTGGCTTCCGGGGTTCTTTTCGTTCGGCCAGATGGGGCGAACCTAGAAGGTGTAACCGACCCCCATGCGGAAGCTGCGGCCCGGCAGCGGCGCCAGGTCCTTCAGGAAGGAGACGTGCTCGCGGGCCTCGGCGTCATTCAGGTTGCGCCCCTCGACAAAGACCTTGAAGCCGTCGGTCGGCCTCACGACCAGGGAGGCGTTGAGCATACGGTAGCCGTCCGTCGGCAACTCGCCCTCGGCGACGCGGGTCTGCTCGCCGACCTGGCGCAGCTCAAGTTTCCCCGTCCACCAGCTGGTGGCGAAGATGGCCCGACCGGTCGCCGACCATGGCGGAATGCGGGCTGGCGCGCCAAGGTCGGTGTCGCCACGGACATAGTCAGCCGCCCCTTCCAGGGTGAAGCTGCGGTCCCCGTCCTGCCACAGGCGATAGGCGACCTCGGCCTCCCCACCCCAGAACTCGGCGTCGGTCTGGCGATAGGCGAAGATCGGCAGGTCGCTCTCATGGTCCTCGTCGCCCGTAGGCCGCAGGTCGATGAAGCCCTCATAGCGGACCGCGAAGGCGTGCAGGTCGATATCCCAGGGGCCGCCGTCATAGTGCAGCGTGGCGTCGAGGCCATAGGAGATTTCCGACTTCAGGCTCGCATCGCCAAGCTCGAAGGTGCGGGTGGCGATGTGTGGCCCATCGGCGAACAGCTCGGCCTCCGTAGGCGCCCGGGCGGTGCGCGACAGGCTGACCCCGGCATACCAGCCCTCGGCCGGCCGCATAAAGGCCCCGAGGCTGGCTGAGACATTGTCGAATTCCGCCTTGGCCGCAGCGGTTTCAAGGGTGCGGCGATCCACCCGCAGGCCACCCTCCACGCCCCAGGCCCCACGATCCAGACGCTGCAGGGTGAAGATGCCCGCCTCGTTGATCTCCACCGGCGGCACATAGGCCTCCTCGCCCTCGGCGACGAGGTCGCGGGTCAGAGCCTGAAGACCCACGGCGCCCTGCCAGCCGTTCCGCTCGGCCTGAACCAACTCCAGGCGGCCTTCCCAGCCCTCGGAAGCAAACCGGGTGGCCGGCGCGCCGTCTTCGATCTCCACATGCTCATAGTCGGCATAGCCGCCGGAGAACCGGAGGCGTTCAAAGGGGCCAAGCGCCAGATCAAGCCCGCCGCGGAGGTCATAGCGGGTCTGCTTCAGATTGATCCGGACGCCCTCGTCGTCCCCGTGATCCTCGTCGTGGTCGTGATCGTGATCGTGGTCATCGTCGTCATCATGATCGTCATGGCCATGCTCATGGGCGTGGCCGGGGACGCCATAGCGGCTTTCGGTCTGCTTGACCGATAGGCCGAGGAAGCCGCGCTGGCCCACATAGGAGAGGCCTGCCCCATAGGAGTCGAGGGTGACCGCGGTGTTTTCCACCGTGCTCGCCTGTCGGCCCAGAAAGGGTTCGCCGTCCGCGGCGAGCTGACGGCGGGATTCCGCCGGCACGGGCACATCATAGTCTTCGGTCTGACGGCGCATGGCGTCCAGGCTGAACACCCAGGGGCCCACCCCAGCCTTCAGGGCGCCGGAAGCCATCTCGCCGGTGTCGGCGCTGGAAATGGCGCCCAGCACCCGGCCTTCGACGCCGTCGACAGTGGTTTCGGAGATCCGGTCGTCGATGACGTTGACGACGCCGCCGATGGCCGAGCCACCATAGGCCAGCGCCGCAGGCCCCCGCAGGACCTCGATCCGGCGAGCCTCCTGCGGATCAACCGCCACCTGGTGGTCCGGCGACAGGGCGCTGGCGTCCACCATCCCAACGCCGTTGGTGAGCACCAGGACCCGGGGACCGGCCAGGCCGCGGATCACCGGGCGGCTGGAGCCAGGCCCGAAGAAGCTGGAGCGCACGCCGGGCAGGTCGCCAAGCGCCTCGCCGAGCCCTCCAGCGGGGGCGGCGTCCAGGTCATCGCGATTGAGCACATCGACGCTGGTGGTCACCGAGTCCAGGGAGACCACATAGGGGGCTGCGGTCACCACCACCTCAGACACCTCCGCGCCACGGCCGGAAACCTGGCCAAAGGCCGGGCCCGCAGCGACGGCGATCAGGGCCGCAGATGTGAGGAGAAGAGACTTGCGCATGGCGACGACCTGTTCTGGAACCGGGAAGTATGCGTTATGAAATAACATAACTGGACGTCAAGTCGGTTGCGCCGAAAAACGGAGATGATTAGCTGGTCTGCATGGGACTCGATTGCCACCACACCGAAAGCGCGCACCCTGGACTTGAGGGGCTCGCCCTGGCCGACGCCGTCGCCGCCGCCGCCACCAAGTGCGAGCGGACCCGCGAACGTCTGACCCCGCCCAGGCGCCGGGTCCTGGAGCTCCTTCTTGAGGCCGACGCCCCGATGAAGGCCTACGACCTCATTGCGGCCTACGGCCAGGACGGAGAGCCCGCCAAGCCGCCGACCGTCTATCGCGCCCTGGACTTTCTGGAGCGCCTGGGGTTCGCCCACAGGATCGAGAGCCTGAACGCCTATGTGCCCTGCCGGATGGAGGGGACGAGCCATCGGGCCGCCTTCCTGATCTGTGAGTGCTGCGGCGCGGCCCAGGAATTTGAACCGGACTTCGCCCCGCAGTTCGCCGCCGCGGAGGCCGCGGGCTACGCTGTGCGCACCGTGACCCTGGAGGCCCGCGGCCTCTGCCCCGCCTGCAAGGTTGAATCCTGAAGGTCTGAGTCCCCGGCCGTCCGGTCAGCCGTTCCTCGCCGTCCCCTTAGCGGTTAGTTTCCCGATCTCCTCGGGACCGCAGACCCGCCACAGGTCGCTCGCGAACATGCCGCCGCTGAAGATCACCAACACCCTGGCCATCGAAGAGGACGAGATCAGCCTCCGCTTCGTGCGCGCCTCGGGGCCCGGCGGTCAGAACGTCAACAAGGTCTCCACCGCTGTGGAGCTGCGGTTCGATGTCTGGAACTCGCCCACCTTGCCCGAGCCCGTCCGCGCCCGGCTCGCCCGGCTGGCGGGCCGGCGGCTGACCCAGGAGGGTGTGCTCATCCTGCTGGCTGAGCGCTTCCGCACCCAGGAACGGAACCGGGCCGACGCCCAGGATCGCCTCATTGAGCTGATCCGCAAGGCCGCCGAACCCCCGCCGCCCCCCCGGAAGAAGACGCGGCCCACCCTGGCCTCCAAGAAGCGCCGCCTGGAAAGCAAGACCCGCCGGGGGGTGGTCAAGGCCGGCCGAGGGCGCCCTGGTGGTGATGACTAGGCCAGGCCTGCGTCGGGTTGACGCATCTAGTGTTGGCTTCTGTCACAGTCCTTAATTATGGTCGCTCCATGTCCAAGCTTCGCATCATGGCGGTCTCCGCCACGCTCGCCCTGGCTACGGCCTGCGCCCCCACCATGGGTCCGCCGCCACCGCCCCCTGGAATGGCCGCGCCGTCGCCGACCGTCTTCCGTCAGGAGGACTTCTCCTGGTCCGCGGTGCCCGGCCGCAACACCATTGATGGCCGGCTGACCTATCGGCAGGGCGCGAGCCGCTTCACCTGCTCGGGCGCCGGTGTCGTGCTGACGCCGGAGACCCCCTGGACCCGTCGGCGGATGACCATCCTCTATTCCTCGCCGGAAGCCGCAGCCCTGCCAGCGGACGAGGTGCGCGCCCGCACCCCTTCGGCGCCCAACGACGACTATTCTTCCTTCGTCCGGCGGACCACCTGCGACGCCGCCGACCGCTTCAGCTTCTCCAACCTGCCTGACGGCGCCTGGTTCGTGATCACCGTGGCGCGGCCCTCGGCCGGGGCCGGTGAAAGCGTCGCCATCATGCGTCGGGTCGTCACCCGCGGTGGCCGGATCAGCCCCATCGACCTCTAGGCCTGCGCCTGACGCAAGCGTGAAACCAGATTTCGCCCGTCGCCGGAACCCGGCGGCGGGCGTCGTCCTTTCTGGTCCATGGCCTCGCTTCCCAAAACCCCCGCCACCGCCCGCCCGACCATCTATGCGCTGGGCCTGGCGAGCCTCGTCATCGGTCTCATCAAGACCGCCCGTCCCGCCGCCATCGCCGGGGGGACAGGGTTGGGAGAGGCCTCCATGGTCCGCACCCTCGGCCTTCGTGAGATGTCGGCGGGCGCCGGCCTGCTGCTGGACGGCGGCGACAAGCGCTGGCTGGCCGCCCATGGTCTGAACATCGCCGGCCAGGTGGCGGTCCTGCTGAAGGCGCGGCCGTCGAGCCGACGGGAATGGCAGGGGCTGGCGGTCTTCTATGGCGTGCTGCTCGGCCTGACCCTGGCCGACATCTATGCCG
>NZ_JAUSBZ010000054.1 GCF_030651755.1 Phenylobacterium sp.
CGATTACGGCGACACCGCAGGCCGGGGTCTCGGCCAGCGCCTCAGCGGCCGCGTCAGGGGTCGCCATGAGGCGCGTGGCCCTTGGGCCGTTGAGGAAGACCAGGCTCGGTTCGTGATAGGGCGCGCTGATGATCTGGGGCCGGTCGCAGCCGGGGGCTGCGGCGCGGGCCGCCTGAGCGATCTGCGGGCTCAGCCAGAGGGCCTCCAGGCGCGGCAGGCCCAGCCCATAGGTGTTGAGCGACACCACGGCCGCGGCCACGGCGCCGGCCAGGACCGCCTGGTCAGGACGCCCGGCGAAAACCCGCCAGGTCATGACGCCCGCCGCGGCGATGGCGGCGGCGGCCAGCGCGATGGCGATCGGGTCGAGGCGCGCCTCATAGATCCAGAAGCCGACCGGAGCCAGCAGACTGACCGTCAGGCTGACCGCCAGCCACAGGAGGAGAACGAGACCGAACAGAACCTTGAGCCATCGCGCGTTCGCCTGCGGCTGCACGCTGGTCACGGCCGCGGCGGTCAGCACGGCGATGGCCGGAAAGACCGGCAGGACGTAGTGCGGCAGCTTGGTGGAGACAAACTCGAAGACCAGCCAGGCCGGGATGATCCAGCAGATCAGGAATTGGATTTCCGGCCTGCCCCGCTCCCGCCAGGCGAAGGGGACCGCCAGGGCCGCCAGCAGGGCGCCCGGCCAGAAGGTGAGCGCGAACCCCATGAGATGGTAGCCGACGGGGCCCCCGTGGGACTGCTGACCCGTGCCGACCTTGTGCAGCAGGTTGTCGCCGATGGCGACGCGGAAGAAGTCGCCGTCGGTGGCCAGTCCGATGGCCACATACCAGGGGGCTGCGATCAGCAGCGCCAGCGGCAGGCCCCAGAGCGGCTGCAAGGGCTTCAGACGGGCCAGACTCCGGTCCCAGAGGGCCAGGGCCACAGCGCCCAGGCCCACCACCAGCAGGATGATCGGGCCCTTCAGCATCCCGCCCACCCCCAGTGCGATCCAGAAGATCAGCACCGGCCAACGGGTGCGGGCGGCGCCGGCATAGACCCACATGAAGGCGAACTGGGCGATGGTCACCGCGGCCAGCAGCGAGGCGTCGGTCTTGGCGATCCGCGCCTCGAAGCCCAGCGACATGCACGAGGCCAGCAGCAGGCCGGCCAGCAAGCCAGTCCAGGAGCCAAACCACAGGCTGGTCATCACGCCTGTCACCAGCACAGCGGCCAGGGCCGCGGTCAGGGACGGCAGCCGAAAGGCCCAGATCTGTCGGGCGTCGGGGTCGGTGAAGGCCGCGGCGCTGAGGGCCTGCAACCAATAGACCCCCGCGGGCTGGAGGTAGCGAGGCTGGTCCTGAAAGCGGATGTCGACGAAGTCGCCGCTGGCCAGCATCTGGGTCGTCGCCACGGCATAGCGGGACTCGTCACGGTCCACCGGCGGCAAACTGGTCAGGCCCGGCAGCAGGATGGCCAGGGCGGCGATCAGCAGCAGAATCCCTTGCTTCAAGCTGAGCTTCTCACCGTCATCGACGGTCACGGTCGCGACTCCGAGATGGCCGGCGCGCGAATCCGGCTCTTCAGCCAGATCACTCCCAGGAGGTCGCCAACCCCGACAACGGCCCGTCCGAAATTGGTGTACTTCGACACCCCGTGCAGACGGGCATGATGGGTCACCGGATGGTTGATCAGCGGGTGGCCGTAGGACTGGAACAGGGCCGGCAGGAAGCGGTGCATGCCTTCGAAGCAGGGCAACCGCAGGAAATCGTCCCGCGCAAACAATTTCACGCCGCAGCCGGTGTCGGGGCAGTGGTCATTCAGGACCGCGGCGCGGAAACCGTTCGCAAGGCGGGTGGCCACCAGGCGCGGCCAGGGATCATCCCGGCGCACCCGGACGCCAGCGACCAGGGGGCGGCGTCCCTGAGCAGCCAGGGCGAGGGCCAGCATGTCGCCCAGGTCGCCTGGGGTGTTCTGTCCGTCGCCATCAAGGGTGCCCACCCACGGCGCTCGGGCGGCCAGAACGCCGGTGCGGACCGCCTGCGACTTGCCACAGCAGCGGTCGTGGGAGACCAGCCGAACCTCAGGGTGGCGCCTCGCCAAATCCAGGATCACCTGGGCGGTGGCGTCGGTTGAGCCGTCGTCGACGAACACGATCTCGAAAGGGCCGATCCCGGCCAGTTGGGCGAGACAGTCGGCGGTCACAGCCTCGACGTTCTCCGCCTCGTTGAGCACGGCGATAACCAGGGACAGTAAGGGGCCGCCTTGCGCATCCTCTGGCTTAACTGGGTGCTCCACGCCCCCTCCTAACTTGATCGAAGCCGCGGCCATCCGGCGGCAGGGGCAGGCGAGGATCTTCGCCACGGCTCAGCTCGGCCGCAGATGACCATAGATTCGTCATAACCCTTTGGGGGGCGGGCTGGAAACTGATTCCCTTGCGCCGGAAGCTCAGGGCTTTTGGATATGCGCAAAGGCTTTCGCCAGACCTCAGACCTTTCGCTCCGTCCCGGGCTTGCGGACGAAGCTGGCCATCTGGGTCGGGGCGCCAAACCTGGGATGGCTCCAGCCGATCCCGCCCAGGGTGACGGCATAGCCATTGCGCTGCGCGACGCCCTCGGCCCAGCCGGCGAACCGCGCCCTGGACCACTCGAAGCGGTGATCAGGATGGCGAAATCGGCCGGGGCGCAAGCCCAGCAGCGGATTGCTCTCCACATTGGGGGTCGTGATGATCACCAGGCCGGGGTGGGCCACGGCGAACACGGCCCGCTCCACCTGTGAGAGCAGGTCAGGCTCCACATGCTCCAGGGTCTCCATCATGACCGCAGCGTCGAGCCCCGCCAGCCTGGGATCGGCCTCCGTGAACGAGCCATGCGCCAGGCGAACGCGCGCGCCTGTCGAAGCCGACCCCAGGCGACCCCGCAGATGTTCGAGGGCGCTATAGGACTGTTCCAGGCCAATCACGGTCTCGAACTGCGGCTCGGCCACCAGGCGTTCCAGCAGCGCCCCTGACCCGCATCCAAGATCACAGACGGTTCGCACCCCATGAGCCAGCAACAGCTGAACCACGGTTTCCAGCCGCTCACGATGGAGGTCGCTGACCTGAGAGGCGTCGGGGGCGATCAATCGGCCCAAGCCCGATAGATGGTGCAGCTTTCGGCGGCGTCTCGCAGGGGGTTCTCGAATGGCACGATCGTGGCCTCAACCCGGGAAAAGACGCAGCCCAGGCGCGACAGAAACGCAGCGTCCGGGGCGGCGTCCGACCACAGGGCGAACACGCCCCCCGGGTGCAGCCACGGCTTCAGCTTGCGGAGGCCGGCCTCGGTGTAAAGATCTCCATGCGCGGCGTTCAGCCAAGCCTCGGTGGAATGATCGATGTCGACGGCCACGACGTGAAACCGTTGCGGCGCTGGGGGCTCGCCATTGCGGGCCATGGCGAAGAAATCCCCCTGCTCGAGCCGACACCGGGAGTCGCCAGACAGCCGCGGACCAAGATCAACCAGACCTTGCTGATGCCAGGCGATCACCTCGGCCAGCACCTCAACCACCACCAGATCGCGCACCCGTGCGTGGTCCAGGGCCGCAGCGGCGGTGTAGCCCAACCCCAGTCCGCCCACCAGGACATCCAGTTCACCCGCCGGAGCCGCCTCGATCGCCAGATGGGCCAGAGCTCGCTCACCGGCCGTGAACAGGCTGGACATGAGGAAGTCCTCGCCCAGCTTGACCTCCAGGACGTCCATATCCAGCGACAGCATCCGCCGACGGCGTAGGCTGAGCGCGCCCATGGGGGTCACATGATAGGCGAGTTCGGCGAATTGGCTCATAGGCGCTTGGCTCTATCCTGCCCGAAAACGCGGCGGCGCTCCGAGGGTAAACGAGAGAATCCGCAAGGTTTGCCTTGAGGATGTGCGGGTTCCGCTAATTCTGTGACCAACCACGCGAGAATCTCGCGCTGACACCAATCCCCTGTCGTCAAGCGGGGTGTTTCTTTGTAACATCTCCTCAGTCGATGGAGTGAGAGAACATGCGCCCAGCCTTCCTTCTCGGTTTATGCGTGGCCCTTGGCGCAGGCGCGGCTCAGGCGTGCGACCAGCACGACAACGACTACAGCCCCATGTCGGCCTATTTCAGCTATCGCGACATGAGCCCCGAAGAGCGGCGGACGGCAGACGCCGCCGCCCGCGAGGCCATGCGGGAAAAGGATATCATGGCCGGCCGGGCCGCGCTGATCTCGCGGTTCGCCATCAAGGTCGAGCGCGGCCCTGACGAGCCCGCCCTCGCCCAGGCCGCCCGCAACCGCACCGTGGCGTCGCGCTGACTCCCTCTGATCGCTCGCCCTTGGACATCGACGCGCCGATCGTATGACGACGCCAGCCGTACCGCTTATCGAGGCCAACAACCTCCGACATGAAATCGCCGGGCGCTGTGTGATGGCCGCGCCGGCCTTCGCCGCCGCTCGGGGCGAACATACCTTGCTGCTTGGACCGTCTGGCAGCGGCAAGACCACCCTGATCAACGTGATCACCGGCCTGATCACCCCGACCTCGGGCGAGGTGAAGATCGACGGAACGGCCATGTCCGCCCTGCCGGCCGCCCAACGGGACCAGTTGCGACGCCGGACCATCGGCGTGGTGTTCCAGACCCTGCGCCTCATCGCCGCCCTGACGGTTCGACAGAACCTGGCCCTGGCTCAGAATCTCGCCCTCGGCCAGACCGACGCCCCCACCATTGATCAACTGATCGCCCAGGTC
>NZ_JAUSBZ010000061.1 GCF_030651755.1 Phenylobacterium sp.
CGCCCGGGCCGCAGCCAGATCGGCGCTCAGATCGGCGGCCTCACCCAGGGCGCCGACCTCGGCCAGGACGGCGGCGTGGCTCGCCTCGGCCTCAGAGAGCTCGTCGGCGAACCGGGCGATCATGTCGTCGAGGGACTGGGCCTGTGCCTCCCGGCGGGCGTCCTCGCGCTCCAGGCGTTCGAGGGCCGAACGCACCTGGCCCAGACGCTGCTCGCAGGCCGGCGGCTCGCGGCGGGCGGCCTTCTGGTCGGCCTCGGCCTGGGCCAGGGCCTGACGGGCGGCGGCCAGGGCCTCGCGCGCCTGCTCAGCGGCGGGCGCCAGAGATTCGATCTCGGCTTCCACCTCCGCCAGCCGTGACTTCTGCTCCAGGCGCACGGCGGCGGGCTTCTTGGCCTCGGCCTTGGCGGTGAAGCCGTCCCAGCGCCAGAGGTCCCCTTCCCGGGAGACCAGGCGGCAGCCCGGCGGAATCTGCCTGGACAGGGCCTCGCCCTGGGTCCGATCCACCAGGGCCACATAGGCCAGCCGCGCCGCTAGCTGCGGCGGTGTCTGAACGTGGTCGCTCAAGGGCGAGGCGCCGACAGGCCAGGCCGGCGCCACCGCATCAGCGCCGGCCCAGTGGGCGGGGGCCTTTGAATCCAACGCCGCCTCCAGGTCGTCCCCCAGGGCGGCCGCCAGGGCCATCTCGAACCCCCGCTCAGGCGCGACGGCGTCCAGGGCCGGGGCGAAACCGCCGCGCAGCTGGGGGGCGACGATCTGGGCCAGGGCCCGGGCTTCGGCGGTGAGGCGGGAAATCTGCTCGTCCTGCCGCCGGGCGGCCTCCCGGGCCTCGGCCTCAAGCGCCTGGGCCTGGCCTTGCGCGGCCTCGGCGGCGGACTGGGCCTGCCGGGCGGCGGTGAGGGCGGCCAGGGCCTCGTCGAAGGCGGCGCGGGCCTCGGCGATCTGCGGGCTCTCCAGGGGGCCGAGGGCGGCCCGTTCGGCCCGAGCCTGCTCCAGGGTGCGACGGCTGCGGGCCAGGCGGCCCTCGGCCTCGCTGATCCGGCCCGCGGCGGCGCGGCGTCTGGCCTCCTCAGCCGCAGCGGCGGCGGCCAGCCGCTCGACCTCTCCGTCGGCCTCGGCCCGGGCGGCCTCAGCCAGGGCCAGGGCGGCCTCCAGCTCGGGAATCCGCTCCGGCGCGCCGGACACCGCCGCCTCCAGGGCGACGACCTCCTCGATCAGACGGGCGAGGGCGGCCTGGGAATCCTCGGCCATCTGGCTTTCGCGGCCCCGGTCGGCGTCGATGCGGGCGATCTCCGCCTCCCCCCGGGTCACCTCGGCGGCCAGGGCCTCGGCCTCGCGCTCAATCCGGTCCTTGTCGATGGCGAGTTTGCCCAGCACGGCGGCGGCCACCGCCTCAGCCTCCCTTAAGGGGGCGAGGGCGCCGTCGGCCTCGGCGGCCGCGGCGGCGGCGGCGGCGGCGGCGCGGGCGGTTGTCTCAACATTCCGGGCGGCCTCACCGGCTTCGGTCTTCAGCTGCTGGGCGGTCTGGGCGGCCTGGCTCCAGCGGGCATAGAGCACCGCACCCTGCAGGGCGCGGATCTCGGCCGACAGGCGCTTGTAGCGCTCGGCCTGGCGGGCCTCCCGGCGCAGACGGGCCAGCCCCCCTTCCAGTTCCTGCGCCACATCGTCCAGGCGGGCCAGATTGGTCTCAGCCGCCCGCAGGCGCAGCTCGGCCTCATGGCGGCGGGAGTGCAGGCCAGACACGCCCGCGGCCTCCTCCAGGATCAGCCGCCGGTTCTGCGGCTTGGCGGCGATCAGTTCGGAGATCTGTCCCTGGCGCACCAGGGCCGGGGAATTGGAGCCGGTCGACGCGTCGGCGAACAGCAGCTGGACGTCCCTGGCGCGGACCTCCTTGCCATTGATGCGATAGGTTGAGCCCGACCCCCGGTCGATCCGCCGCACCACCTCCAGCACCGGATGATCATTGTAGGCCGCCGGCGCCCGGCGATCGGCGTTGTCGATAGTCAGGGTGACGTCGGCATGATTGCGGGACGGGCGCTTGCCCGATCCCGCAAAGATCACATCGTCCATGCCGCCGGCCCGCATGGCCTTGGCGGAATTGGCGCCCATCACCCAGCGGAGCGCCTCCAGCAGGTTCGACTTGCCGCAGCCGTTCGGCCCGACAATCCCCGTCAGCCCCGGCTCAATCCGGAACTCGGTCGGATCGACGAAGGACTTGAAGCCGGTGAGCCGAAGCCGCTGGAAGCGCACGGGCGCCTAGGTCCCCCTCAGGCCTACTTCTGGGCCGCGGCGATGGCGGCGTCGATCTCGGCCAGGGTCATGGCGCCCTCCTTGGCCACCTTGCCATTGATCATGATGGTGGGGGTGGAGGTGATGCGGGCGTCGCGCTGGGTCTTTTCGATGCGGGCGTTGAGGGCGCGCAGGCCTTCCTCGCTGGAGATGCAGGTCTGGAACTGCTCCTCGGACAGACCTGCCGACCGCGCCACCCGCAGCAGGGTTCCCCGCACGTCGCCGGTGGTGAACATCTCCTGCTGGCTGTGGAAGATGGAGTCGATGACGCTGAAGTACTTGTCTTCGCCCGCGCAGCGCGCCAGCAGGAAGCCGGCCGCAGCCACCTCGGCCGGGGGCGTCAGGAACTCCTTGAAGGTGTAGTGCACCTTGCCGGTGTCGATGTACTTGGCCTTCATCTCCGGAAAGACATCCTTGTGGAAGGCCGCGCAGTGGACGCAGCTCAACGAGGCGTACTCGACCATCTTCACCGGCGCATTGGCGTCGCCCAGGGTCATGTCGCCATCGGCGGCGGCGGAGGACGGTCCCGAGCAGGCGCCCAGGAACAGGGTCACTGCGGCGGCGGCCATCAGAAGTCGGCGGCTGAAGTTTGGCATCTGGGTCGGCCCTTTTCTCGTGAGAGTCCGGATTGTGGATTAAAGCGCGATTCCCTGGGGCTGGCCCACGGCGCCGTTTGAGCGGCAAGAACGGCCCGCGGGCCTCAATGTCAACGTCGTCGGGTCAGCCACGATGGGTGTTGCGCAATGCGCCACGACCCAGGGCCAGCAATGCGGCTTTCAGAGGGCCATCGGGCGCCTCAGCCAGACCGCGCACCAGTTCAGCTTCCTCAGCCGCGTCCAGGGGCGCAGGCCGGCGGCGGGTCGGCTTCGCGGCCCCCGCAGGTTGAGGGCGCAGCGGACCCTGGACGATGCGTAGGCGCTCCACTGAGCCAGAGCCCAGAAAGAGGTTCACCCGGGCCAGGATTTCCGGCGCCTGATGCTGGATCAGGGCTGCGGCGGGGCCGGCCACCCGGACCTCCAGGGCCGCGCCGGCGCCATTGCGGCCCTTGACCAGTTTCACAGGTTCGGTGCGCCGGGCGATCTGCTCGCCGACGATCTCGCGCCAGCGGGCCTGCAGGGCCCCGGGCCCCTGACCAAACCGGGCGTCGAGTTCGCGGATCAGCTTGGAAAGCCCGCGGCCGGCCGGCGGCGGCGGCCGTGGCGCGGGGCGCGTGCGGCGGCTCGCCAGGATGGCGCGGGTCTGTTCCAGGTCGGGCAGGGGGCGGGGCGGCATGGCGCTCGCAGGATACACCCAGAAGCGTCCGTCGCGGAGTCCCCCTGCCCAAGGCGTGTGAGACGCCTTAAGTCTCCTCACCGTGAGCCCTGAACAGATCCGCCTCAGCCTGCTGTCCTGGTACGACGCCCACGCCCGTGACCTGCCCTGGCGGACGGGGCCGGCGCAGGGCCGTTCGGGCCAGAGGTCCGATCCCTACCGGGTCTGGCTGTCGGAGGTGATGCTGCAGCAGACCACCGTGCCGCACGCTGCGCCCTATTTCCTGAAGTTCACCGCCCGCTGGCCGACGGTCGCGGACCTCGCCGCCGCGCCGGACGACGAGGTGATGGCCGCCTGGGCGGGGCTTGGCTACTACGCCCGGGCCCGCAACCTGCTGGCCTGCGCCCGGGCTGTGGCGCGGGATCATGGCGGCGTCTTCCCTGACACCGAGGCGGGGCTGCTGAGTCTGCCTGGTCTTGGCCCCTATACCGCCGCGGCGGTGGGCGCGATCGCCTTTGATCGCCCGACCAATGTGGTCGATGGCAATGTGGAGCGGGTGATGGCGCGGCTGTTCGCCGTGGAGACGCCGCTGCCGGCCGCCAAGCCGGAGCTGAAGTCCCTGGCCGCCGCCCTGGTCCGCGATGAGCGCCCTGGCGACTGGGCCCAGGCCTTGATGGACCTGGGCGCCACGGTGTGCCGGCCGAAGTCCCCCTTGTGTGACCGCTGCCCCCTGACGGACGCCTGCGCGGGCCTGGCCACGGGCGCGCCGGAGTCCTATCCTCGCAAGAGCGCCAAGGCCGCCCGGCCCCATCGCCACGGGGTTGCCTATATCCTGACCCGGGGGGACGAGGTCGCCCTGGTGCGCCGGCCGCCCAAGGGCCTGCTGGGCGGGATGCTCGGCCTGCCCACCAGCGACTGGCGGTACGCCCGGTGGTCAGACGCCGAGGCGCTCGTGTCGGCCCCGGCATTGGCCGACTGGCGGGGCGTCGGCGAGGTGGACCACGTCTTCACCCATTTCTCCCTGACCCTGCGACTGCTGCGGGCGGAAGGGGCGGCTGAGGAGTTGATCTGGACGCCCCGTCGCGACCTTGACGCCCTGCCCAGCGTCTTCCTGAAAGCCGCCCGGGCCGGGCTCTCGAATCTGTTGTAGGGCTCGAGCTTCGCGTCCGCCGCTCCTCCACCATCATCCTGGCCTTGTACCCAATATCCCTCGTGACCCTTGCGCCCACCCCGGGCAGGGATGCTCGGCACGAGGCCGAGCACGATGCTGATTGTGGTGGGGTGAGCGGCCCCTAGGCCGCCACCGCCGGGATGTCCTTGCGCATCTTGATCCGCAGGACGTCGATGGGGGCGAGGCCTGCGTCGGTCTTGAAGTGCCAGTAGGTCCAGCCGTTGCAGGCCGGCGCCGACTGCACCATGGCGCCGACCTTGTGGATCGAGCCGGTCATGTCGCCCACCGCCAGGCTGCCATCGGCGCGGACCCGGGCGGCCCGCTCGCCCTTGGGGCAGTAGAGCACGTCGCCCGGCCGCAGCAGGCCGGCCTCGACGATCTGGCCGAAGGGCACCCGGGGCTCCGAGCGCTTGGAGCCGGTCACCTGGACGTCTTCCGGGGAGACCGGAAGCACCTTGGAGATGCGGGTCTTGGCCACGGCGATGTATTCGTCCTCCTTCTCCAGCCCGATGAAGCGGCGGCCCAGCCGCTTGGCGGCCGCCCCGGTGGTGCCGGAGCCGAAGAAGGGGTCGAGGATGACGTCGCCAGGCTTGGTGGAGGCCAGGATCAGGCGGTGCAGCAGGGCCTCGGGCTTCTGGGTCGGATGGGCCTTGGCGCCGGTGGCGTCCTTGATCCGCTCCTCGCCGGTGCACAGGGGAAAGGTCCAGTCCGAGCGCATCTGCAGCTCGTCATTGGCCATCTTCATGGCGTCGTAGTTGAAGGTGTAGCGCCGGCCGCCCCGGGACTTGGCCGCCCAGATCAGCGTCTCATGCGCATTGGTGAAGCGGGTGCCCTTGAAGTTGGGCATCGGGTTGGTCTTGCGCCAGACCACGTCGTTGAGGATCCAGAAACCCAGATCCTGCAGGGTCGCGCCGACCCGGAAGATGTTGTGGTAGCTGCCGATCACCCACAGGGCGCCGTCGTCCTTCAGGACCCGACGGCACTCGGCCATCCAGGCCTTGGTGAAGGCGTCATAGGCCGCAAAGCTCTCGAACTGGTCCCACTCGTCGTCGACCGCATCGACCTTGGAATTGTCCGGCCGCAGCAGGTCGCCGCCCAGCTGCAGATTGTAGGGCGGGTCGGCGAAGACCAGGTCCACAGACCCCGTGGGGAGCTTCTTCAGCTCCTCGATGCAATCGCCCTGGATGATGGTCTCGGCGGGAAAGTTCATGGACGCCCCTCGGATCTACAGAAGGGAATCCTCCCCCATCGTAGTGAAGGGGCCGTTTCGAAACGTGGTGAACGAGGGGTTAAGCCTCGAAATCAGCGGTTATGCGCTCGCCGCGCAGAACCTTCTGGACCGGCGCCCAGGTGGCGCGGTGGATTTCGCAGGGGCCCAGGCGCTCCAGGGCGCTGATATGGACCGGCGCGCCATAGCCCTTGTGGCCGGCGAAACCGTAGCCGGGATAGAGGTCGTCCATCTCGATCATCAGCCGGTCCCGGGCGACCTTGGCCAGGATGGAGGCCGCGGCGATGGACAGCGACTTGCCGTCGCCGCCGACCACGGTCTTGACCGGGCAGGGCAGCTTGAAGGGATAGTTGCCGTCCACCAGGGCGAAGACCGGAGTCACTTCAAGCGCCTCGATGGCCCGGCACATGGCCAGGCCCGCAGCGTGCAGGATGTTGAGCTCGCCGATCTCATCCACCGAGGCGAAGCCGACGCCCCAGGCGATGGCGCTGGCCTTGATCTCAAGCTCCAGGCCTTCCCGGGCCTTGGCGGTCAGCTTCTTGGAATCGTTGAGGCCAGCGGGAATGCGCGCAGGATCGAGGATCACCGCGCCGGCGCTCACCGGCCCCGCCCACGGGCCACGGCCCGCCTCGTCCACGCCGCAGACGGGCGAGGGACAGGCGGTCTCCAGCAGCAGGCCAGGGAGGACGAGAAGGGCGGGCTTGCGGGCCATCAGGCGCTCATAGCCGCGACTTCGTCGTGACGGAAGCAGCAGGTGAGGTGGTCATTGACCATGCCCACGGCCTGCATGAAGGCGTAGACGATCACCGGGCCGACGAACTTGTAGCCCTGGGCCTTGAGGGCCTTGGACACCTCGACCGCCAGGGGCGTCTGGGCCGGCACCTGGCCGATCTCGCTCCAGCGGTTCTGGATCGGCTTGCCGTCGGTGAAGGCCCAGAGGAAGGCCGACAGGTCCTGGCCCTTCTCGCGCATGTCCAGATAGATCCGGGCGCTGGCGATGGCCGCGTCGATCTTGGCGTTGGAGCGGACGATGCCGGCGTCCGCCATCAGGCGGGCGCGGTCGGCCTCGCCGAAGCGGGCGACGACCTCCGGATCGAAGTCCGCAAAGGCCTCGCGGAAGGCCTCACGCTTGCGCAGGATGGTGATCCAGGAGAGCCCGGCCTGGAAGCCGTCGAGCACCAGCTTCTCCCACAGCGCCCGGGGGTCGTACTCCGGCACGCCCCAGTCGGTGTCGTGATAGGCCTCGTACAGCGGGTCCCCCGCCATGCCGCGCCAGCCACATCGAATCAGCTCGCTGCTCATGGGCGAAGTCTCGCTGGGGCCTTGCAGGCTCGCAAGGGTGAGCACCTGCCCCCCACGCCCGTCATGCTCGGGCTTGTCCCGAGCATCCCTCTCGAGGGCGGGCGCGAGCGCCACGAGGGATCCTGGGCACAAGGCCCAGGATGACGGCGTCTTACGTCAGGCGAGCGCCTGCTCAAACCAGGCCGGTCGCAGCACCCGCACCGGTCGGCCGTCCACGTTCAGGTCTGCGCCTTCGATGCGGTCCAGGCGCAAGCTCGCCATGCCCAGACCCTCTGCGCCGCTCAGCACCAGGCCAGCCCGCAACTCGCCGGCCAACACCTCGGCGCCCGGCCCCGGCGCCTCGCCGTCAAAGGCGATCGGCAGAAACCGCGTCTTCACCGTCCCGCGGCGTTTCATGCGCGAGGTGGTCTCCTGGCCGACGAAGCAGCCCTTCTTGAAGTCGATCCCGTTCAACAGGTCGAAATTGGCCTCGATGGGATAGGTCTGCTCGACCCCCCAGTCGGCCGGCCCCGGAACGCCGAGCGACCGGGCGAAGGCCTCGTAGTCGGCTTCATCGCCCTCGGTTGCGCCATTGGGCGCGGGCAGGCCATAGCCTCGCCAGCCGAGCTGCGGCAGCCGCGGATCGGCCAGCCAGCCCTCGCCCGGCGCCGCGCCTTCGCCAAACAGCACGGCCACCTCGGCCTCATGGGCGGCGATCGTCACCTTGGCCCGCAGGCGATAGATCATCAGCCGGTGCAGGATGGCGTCCCTGTGCTCAGCGGCCACATCCAGCCAGCAGCCGTCGCCGCCGCCGATCACGAACAGGTCGTAGAGCACCTTGCCCTGGGGGGTCAGCAGGGCGCCGAAACGGACTTCGTCCTGGGCCAGGGTTTCGACATTCTGGCTGATCAGATTGTGCAGGAAGTCCCGCCAGTCGGCCCCGCCCAGGGCGATCAGGGCGCGGCTTGCGAGGCGGACATAGCTCGGGGTCTGGACCATGGTGTCGCACTTAGGATCGCGGCGGCTCGCGCGCCAGCCAGAGGCCCTCTATAACCGGCAGATGACGCAAGGGTCCTTCCCCATCCTGTTCATCACCGCCACCCGGATCGGGGATGCGGTGCTGTCCTCCGGCCTTCTGGCCAAGCTTCGCGAAGAGATCCCCCACGCCCGCTTCACCATCGTGGCGGGTCCCGCCGCCGCGCCGCTGTTCGCCGACACCCCGGGCCTGGACGAGGTGATCGTCTTCCAGAAGGCGCGCAACGGCGGCCACTGGCTGGCCCTGTGGAACAAGGTCCGCCACCGGCGCTGGGGTCTGGTGGTCGATCTGCGCGGTTCGGCCATGGCCAGCTTTGTGCGCACCAGGCGCCGGGCGATCTTCCGCCGCCAGCCGGGCGCACCGGTCCACAAGGTGATCGAGGCCGCTCGCCTGCTGAAGCTGGAGGATGAGCCGCCAGCCCCGCACATCTTCACCAGCCCGGAGACCGAGGCCGCCGCCGCCGCCCTGACCCAGGGCGAGGGGCCGATCCTGGCGCTGGCGCCGGCCGCCAACTGGGTGGGCAAGACCTGGCCCCTGGAGCGCTTCGCTCAACTGGCCATCCGCCTGCTGGGCGAGGGCGGCGACCTGCAGGGCGCGCGGCTGATGGTGCTGGGCTCGCCAGATGACACCGGCGTCGTCGCCTCCCTGCGCCACGTGGTCCCCAAGGCCAGGTTCATCGACCTGGTGGGCAAGGTCGACCTGCTGACCAGCTATGCGGCGCTGAAACATGCGCGGCTGTTCGTCGGCAATGATTCGGGCCTGATGCACATGGCCGCCGCGGCCGGCGCCCCGACGCTGGGGCTCTTCGGCCCGTCGGACGACACCCTCTACGGCCCCTGGGGGCCGCATACCCGCGTGGTCCGCGGGACCCGGGAATTCGAGCAGATTCGCCTGCAGGACCCTGACCTCAACCAGAGCTTCTGTCACATGATGGATCTCAGCGTCGACACCGTGGCGCGGGCGGCCTACGACCTACTGGGGCAGACGGAGACGAGCCATGGCTGAGACCTATGATCTGATCGTCCATGGGGGCGAGGTGGTGAACCACGACGGCCGCGGGGCCGCCGACATCGGGGTTCGCGACGGCAAGATCGTCGCCATCGGCGACCTCTCCCAGGCCTCGGCCGGGGAGCGTTTCGACGCTGCGGGCCTGCACGTCCTGCCGGGCGTCATCGACACCCAGGTGCACTTCCGCGAGCCCGGCCTGGAGTGGAAGGAAGACCTGGAGACCGGCTCCCGCAGCGCGGTGCTGGGCGGCGTGGTCGCCGTCTTCGAGATGCCCAATACCGAGCCCACCACCACCGATCCAGACGCCCTGGCCGACAAGCTGGCCCGGGCCAAGGGCCGCATGCATTGCGACCACGCCTTCTATGTGGGCGGCACCCATGAGAACGCCACCTTCCTCGGCGAACTGGAGCGTCTGCCCGGCTGCTGCGGCATCAAGGTGTTCATGGGCGCGTCCACCGGCACCCTGCTGGTGCAGGACGATGAGGGCGTCGAGCAGGTGCTGCGCCACGTGAACCGCCGTGCGGCCTTCCATTCCGAGGACGAATACCGCCTGGCCGATCGCCGGGGCCTGGCCCGCACCGGCGACTGGACCAGCCACCCTGAGGTGCGCGACGCGCAAGCCGCCATCGAGTCCACCGAACGGTTGCTGCGCATCGCCCGCAAGCTCGGCAAGCGCATCCACGTCCTGCACGTGACCACCGCCGAAGAGGTCGAGATCCTGGCCCGCCACAAGGACGTCGCCAGCGTCGAGATGACCCCCCAACACCTGACGCTGGAAGGCCCCGAGGCCTATGAGCGGCTGAAGGGGTTCGCCCAGATGAACCCGCCGATCCGCGAGGCCCGCCATCGGGCCGGCCTCTGGCGGGGCCTGGCGGCCGGCGTCACCGACGTCATCGGCTCCGACCATGCCCCCCACACCCGGGAGGAGAAGGCCAGGCCCTATCCCGCCTCGCCCTCGGGCATGCCGGGCGTCCAGACCCTGGTGCCGGTCATGCTGACCCATGTGGCCGAGGGTCGTCTGTCCCTCGAGCGCTTTGTCGACCTGACCAGCCACGGCGCCAACCGGCTGTTTGGCATGGCCGACAAGGGCCGGCTGGCGGTGGGCTATGACGCCGACCTGACCATCGTCGATCTGAAGGCCCGGCGAACCATCACCCACGCCGCCCAGGCCAACCGCGTCGGCTGGACCCCCTTCGACGGGATGGAGGCCAAGGGCTGGCCCATGGCCACCATCATCCGCGGCCGCGTCGTCATGCGCGACGACGAGGTGGTGGCGGAGGGGACGGGCGAACCGGTCCGTTTCGCCGAGACGTTGTCGGGCTAGGGGCGACTGCAACCGGACGTTGGCGGCCGTCACATTTTCATGCCAAGCTCTGCCTTGAGGGGAAGGGGAGCTTTCAAGTCATGCCGGAGTCGATGGTCGCGCCGGAAGCGGCGGGAACGCCCTTGCGCCTGGAACAGAGGGCGAAACTCTCGTCCTATCTGGGGCTAAGCCTCAAAAACGGGCTTCTCAACCTGCTCACCCTGACGCTGTACCGGTTCTGGGGAAAGACCGAGGTCCGTCGACGCATCTGGGCCTCGACCTATCTCAATGAAGAGGCGTTCGAATATTCCGGGCGCGGCATGGAGCTGTTTATCGGCTTTCTGATCGCCACGGGCCTGACCCTGGTCTTCCTGCTCCTTGTCTTCGGCATCCAGCTCCTGGGGCCGCTCGCTGTCCTGCTGATCCTGCCACTCTATGTCGGGCTGATCGTGCTGATCGGTTTCGCGATCTATGCGGCCTTCCGCTACCTGGCCAGCCGCACCGCCTGGCGCGGGGTGAGGTTTCATATGGCGGGGTCAGCCGTCAGCTATGGCTTGAAGTATTTCGGCCTGATGATCCTGGCCGGCGTCACCCTGGGTTGGGCCTGGCCCTTCGTCGAACGCAAGCTCGCCGAGCCGCTCTGGGCCAATCTTCGCTTCGGCGACCGCCGCTTCCGGTTCAGCCCCGTCGCCGCCCGCAAGGAGAAAGTCTACGGCCCCTTCGCCTTGATGTGGTTCGGCGGCGTTGTGAGCTACGCCGCCGTGGCGACGTTCTTCATGGGCCTGGCCATGCAGCCTGACTTCGATCCCGCCGGGGACCCTGCGGTGTTGGCCGCCATCTACGCGGCGGCTCTTCTGTTCGGCCTTCTCTTCCTGTTGATCAGCCTGCCCTATCGGGCGGCGATGATGCGATCAGTGGCCCGCGGCATCCAGTTCGATGGGGTGAAGGTCCGCCTGAAGATCGGCGCCCTCGCCGTGGGCTGGCTGTACCTCGGCAATATCCTGCTGATTGTGTTCTCCCTCGGCTTCCTGATGCCCCTGGTGCAGGCGAGATCGGCCAGGTTCATCCTCAACCGTCTGGTCCTGGAGGGCGAGGTGGATTTTGGCGCCATCCACCAGTCGGCGGAGTCTGGTCCCCGTCAGGGCGAAGGCCTCGCCGACGCCTTCGGCCTTTCCATCATCTGAGCATGCGCGGCAAAGCCCATGACGGTGAGACCGCCGCGGTCCACGAGGTTGAGGTGGAGGTCTCCAGCTGGGCGATCAGCTTCCGCCTGGGAGACGAGGTCCAGCTCTGGCGCCTGTCGGAGATCGAGGTGGAGCCCCTCGGCGATCAGGTCCGCCTGAGACGCCGGGGCCAGGGCGCGCGCCTGACGGTGGCCGCCGAGGACTGGCGTGCGGCGGCAGCCGGAGACGCCGCCCCCGTGGCGCGCCGCCACCGGCGGCGCGAGCGTCGTCTGGTCATCGGCCTGTTCATCGCCGCGGCCGCCATTCTGTTGTTCGTCTTCGTCGGCGTGCCCCTGGCCTCAGGCCCGCTGGCGAGAATGACTCCTCCCCTCCTCGAGGAGAGTCTGGGCGAGACCTACGCCGCCCAGCTCCAGTTCGCCTTTCCGCCCTGCGCGGGCGAAGAGGGACAGGACATTCTCCACGCCTTTGGCGATCGGCTCGAAGACGGCATGGACACTCCGTTCAACATCCTGGTTGAGGCGGTCGAGGCGCCGATGGTCAACGCCTTCGCCCTCCCGGGCGGGCGGGTCCTGATCACCGGCGACCTGATCGCCGAGGCTGAGACTCCGGACGAACTCGCAGCGGTCATCGCGCACGAGGCCGCCCATGTGGAGCAGCGCCATGTGATGCAGGCGGTGTGGCGCTCCCTGGGCCTTGGGATGATCCTTGACGCCGTGGTCGGCGGCGGAACCGGCGCAGGCCAGCAGGTGGTGCTATTGGCCGGATCGGTGACGGAGCTCCGCTACAGCCGTGAGGCCGAGGCCGAGGCCGACGCCCGCGGCCAGGAGATCCTTCAGGCCCTGGGCTATTCCTCAGAAGGCATGGCCCCCTTCTTTCGCCGTCTGGCCGGGGACGAACAGCGCGGGGAGCGGAGGGCAGGGGTGATGGAGTTCCTGTCGACCCACCCTGACAGTCTGGGTCGCGCCGCCGCCAGCGAAGGGCGCGCCCGGCCCGGCGCCCCGGCCTTTTCACCCGAGGACTGGCGGATGATCAAAGCCGCCTGCGACGGCGCACCGCGTCGGTCCTCCTCAGACTGACGACGACCTTCGGTCTCACGGCCCCCTTTCCAGGCGCCGTCGCCCGCGTCCATAAAGTCATATGGACGCAAAGCTTCGCATCGAGACGGCCCCGTTCCGCGATCCCCGCTACGCCCCCAAGCGACTTGAGGTGGAGCGGCGGACGGACGGGACAGTGGTCCTGGCCAATCCCACGCCCTTCTCGCAACGGTTTCAGACGCCCCACGAGGCCCTGGACCACTGGGCCGAGGCCGCCCCCGACCGGGTCTGGCTGGCGGAACGGGCCGGGGCGGGCTGGCGGACGCTCACCTATGGCGAGGCCTGGCATGCGGTGACCCATCTTGCGGGCGGGCTGATCGCCCGCGGGCTGATTGGACCGCGGCCGATCCTGATCCTGGCGCATAACGGGATCGATCACGCGCTCCTGATGTATGCGGCCATGAGCCAGGGAACGCCGGTGGCGCCGGTCTCGCCCCAGTACGGGCTGGCCGGCGCAAACCTGGCGCGGCTGACCCATGCCTGCGAGGTGCTGAAGCCGGCGGCGGTCTTCACCGAGGACGCCGAGCGGTTCGCCACCGGCCTGTCGGCGGAAATCCTGGCGGGCCTGCCGGTGATCGCCGCCAGCCACGGCCGGCCGGGCCACATCGCCCTCGGCGAACTTTTTGGGGAGCCCGCCACCGCCCGGGCGCAGCCGGGCGACCACGCCAAATATCTGCTGACCTCGGGCTCCACCGGCCTGCCCAAGGCGGTGATCATCACCCAGCAGGCGCTGGCCCTGAACTCGGCCCAGATCGAGGCCTGCTTTGTGGACGACGAGCCACCGGTGATCGTCAATTCCGCCCCCTGGAGCCACAGCCTGGGGGCCAACTCCATCCTGCACATGTGCGCCACCCGGGGCGGGACGCTGCACATCGACGCCGGCCAGCCCACGGCGGCGCGGTTTGCCGAGACCGTTCGGAACCTGCGGGAGATCGCGCCCACCTATCACAACATGGTGCCGGCCGGCTGGATGCTGCTGGTGGACGAGCTGGAGAAGGACGAGGCGCTCGCCCGCACCTTCTTTTCCCGGGTGCGGCTGATGCAGTATGGCGGCGCCAGCCTTGGCCAGGACATCAGCGACCGGATCCAGGCCGTGGCCGTTCGCACGGTGGGCGAGAAGATCAGCTTCGCCAGCGGCTATGGCGCCACTGAGACCGGCCCCACCGCCTGCAATGTCCACTGGCCCAATGACCGCATGGGGCTGATCGGCCTGCCGATCCCCGGCACGGCGGTGAAGCTGGTTCCCGTGGCCGGCAAGCTGGAATTCCGGGTCAAGGGGCCGCAGGTCAGCCCTGGCTATCTTGGCCGGCCTGAGCTGTCGGCCCAGTCCTTCGACGAGGACGGCTTCTACATTCTGGGCGACGCCGCCCGCCTGGTGGACCCCGAGGCGCCGGAGGCGGGCCTGGCCTTCGACGGCCGCATCTCGGAGAACTTCAAGCTGGCCAGCGGCACCTTCGTCGCTGTGGGGGAGGTGCGGATCGCCGCCCTCTCGGCCATCGGCGGGGCGGTGAGCGACGCGGTGGTCTGTGGCGAGGGCCAGGCCGCCCTTGGCCTGATGTTCTATCCCGATCCCCGCCGGCCCCGGGACGAGGTGGAGGCCGCCGTGCGCGCCGGTCTCGCCGCCCACAACGCCAAGGCCCGGGGCGGGGCGCGCATCGCCCGCGCCCTCGTCTTGCCCGACGGCCCCGACGGCGCCTCCGGCGAGATCACCGACAAGGGCTATATAGCCCAGGCCCTGGCCCGCACCCGCCGCGCGGACGCGCTCTCGCGCCTCTTCGCCGATTCCCCGCCTGTTGATGTGATGGTGTTTGACTGATGAACGGCGCCGACGCCCTGATCGAGACCCTGTTGGCCAATGAGGTCGACGCCTGCTTCGCCAATCCCGGCACCAGCGAAATGCAGTTCGTCGCCGCCCTGGACGGCCAGCCGAAGATGCGCCCGGTGCTCTGCCTGTTCGAAGGCGTCGCCACCGGCGCCGCCGACGGCTTCGGCCGCATGGCCGATCGCCCGGCCTGCACCTTGCTGCACCTGGGCCCAGGTTACGGCAACGGCCTGGCCAATCTGCACAACGCCCGGCGGGCGCACACACCGCTCGTCAATGTGATCGGCGACCACGCCACCTATCACCGCCAGTACGACGCGCCGCTGAACTCCGACATCCCGACCATCGTCGGCCCCAATTCCCTGTGGGTGAAGTCCGCCGACAGCGCTGATGAGGTGGCCGCCATCACCGCCGAGGCGGTCGCCGCCAGCTACGGCCCGCCGGGCGGGCCGGTCAGCCTGATCCTGCCGGCGGACTCCGCCTGGACGGAGACCCGCGTCGGGGCGGTGAAGGCGGAGAAACCCCAGCGCCACGCCCCCGCCGCCGAAGCGGTCGAGGCCGCCGCCCGGGCGATCCGCGCGGCGAAGAAACCCGTCCTGCTGATCGGCGGCCAGGCCTGTCGCGCGCAGGCCATGGTCCAGGCGGCGCGGCTCTCGGCCCACGGGGTGCGCGTCCTGGCCGACACCTTTGTCGCCCGGCAGGCCCGCGGGGCTGGCCATTTCCAGCCCGGCCGGATGCAGTATTTTGGCGAGGCGGCCCTGGCCGATCTGGCCGGAACCGACCTGATGCTGCTGGCGGGCACGACCCAGCCGGTGGCCTTCTTCGCCTATCCCGACCGGCCAAGCCTGCTGGTCCCAGAGGGCTGTGATCTGATGACCCTGGCCACCCGCGCCGAGGACGCGGTGGCGGGCCTGCGCGCCCTGGCCGACGCCCTGGGCGCCCCGGCGTCCGGCCCCGCCCAGCCGCTGAAGCGCCCCGAGGCCGCCCCCACCGGTCCGATGACCCCCCAGGCGGCCGGCGTCTCCATCGCCCGCCACCTGCCGGAGGGCGCGATCATCTGCGATGACTCGGTGACCTCTGGAGGCGGCGTGGCCAGCCAGACCGGCACGGCTGCGCCCCATGAGGTGCTGGCGCTCACCGGCGGGGCCATTGGCCAGGCGATCCCGCTCTCCATCGGGGCGGCGGTGGCCTGCCCAGATCGCAAGGTCCTGTCGCTGAACGGCGACGGGGCGGCCATGTACACGGTCCAGGGCCTGTGGACGATCGCCCGGGAAAACCTCGACGTCACCGTCGTGGTCTTCGCCAACCACGCCTACCGGATCCTCGGCATCGAGCTGAACCGCACTGGCGCCGGCGAGGCCGGCCCGTCAGCCGCCAAGCTGCTGGACCTGGGGGATCCGAAGATCGACTGGGTGTCCATGGCCAAGGCCATGGGTCTGCCGGCGGTGCGCTGCGACACCGCCGAATCCTTCGAGACCGTCTTCGCCGGCGCCATGCGCCAGACCGGGCCCATGTTCATCGAGGCCGCCATCGCCTGAGCCATCTGGCCGCCGGGCAAAGCAAAGGGCCCGCGGCTTGCGCTGCGGGCCCTTCGTCGTTTCGTCTGATCGAACCGATCAGGTGTTGCCCGGCAGCTTGCAGCCGCCGGCGATGCCCTTGGCGAAGGCGCAGCCCATGGCTTCCACCGCATTGATCGGGTTCTGCTTGTACTCGATCATGTAGCCGGCCAGGCCGTCGGCGCAGGCGACCTCGACATAGGCCGAGCCGTCGGAGGTCTTGCCCACCAGGCGCTGGCCGGAGACGACGCAGCTGTCACGGCCAAGCTTCTTCAGGTCGCCGGTCAGGGCGGCATAGGCGCTGTTCTCGGGGTTCAGGCCGCAGCGATAGCCGACGATCGGGGCATAGGCGCAGTTGTAGACGGCGCTCTTGTTGAGTTCGAAGACGCCGACGCCGCCGGGCTTGCCGTCCTTGCAGACCAGCTCGACCACGTCCTTGCCGCCAGAGGCCGGGAAGACCGCATACTTGTCGACGTCGCAGTCGAAGCCAGCCGCCTTGGACAGACGGGTGTAGAGGGCCGCCTGCTCGGTGGCCGCCTCACGGGCGTCGGTCAGGGTGCAACCACCCAGGACGCCCAGGGCTCGGGCGCAGTCCCAGGATTCCGCCAGCTGGCCGGTGCTGGCCACCTTGTAGATATAGCCCTTGCCGTCGCCGCAGGCGGCTTCGAAGTAGTTGGAGCCGTCGGTGGTGGCGCCGACGAACCGGCGCTCGGTGACCGCGCAGCTCTTGGCGTCGGCCGCGGCCATCTGATCCACCACCCGCAGGCGCGAAGCGGCGTCGCTCAGCTCGCAGCGGATGTTGGTCTCGGTCTGGTCGTAGATAAGGCAGTTGGTGGCGTCGACCTTGGTGTCGGCGGTGGCCGGATAGCCGGTGTTCAGGATGTAGCCCGAGATACCGTCCTCACAGGCCACTTCGAAGAAGGTGTTGGTGGCGCTGCGGCCGATGGCGCGGCTGTTGACGATCGGGCAGGCCACCCCGTCCTTGGCGGCCAGCTTGGCCAGCTCAGCCTGGGGGTTCTGGTTGCCGGGAAGCTGGCAGGCCAGGGCCGAGGGCTTGCCGTCCGGGGTCGGCGCATTGGCCTCAAGGCAGCTGTAGAGATTGGTCGCGCCGCCGGTCACGGCCTCCAGGACAAAGCCCATGCCTTCCTGGCAGTCGACTTCATAATAGGAGGTCGAGGTCTTGGCCCGACGATCTTCGTTCTTGCCCACGAACCGGGCGTCGACGACCTGGCAGTTCAGGCCAGCGGCCTGCGCCACGGCGGGAGCCTCGGCCATACCCTGGGTGCGGGCCTTTTCGGTGACGCCGGCGTCCCGGGACTGCGACATCACTGCGGCCGGCGCCAGGGCGACCAGGGCCAGGGCTGCGGCGAGCCCGATTGTCTTGCGCCTCATGATAAGCTCATCTCCTGGGGTGGTTCCTCTGCGCGGAGATAAGCCTCCGCGAACCATTGGGGTCAAGGTGGCGTCTTTCGACGACCGAACTGTGGCGCCGCTGCGGACGGCCTTATGGCGGGCGCCTCTATACAGCTTCGTCGGGCTTTTGGCCTGTAACGATATTGGAACCGTCAAGATGAACAGCGGCTGAGCGTCGACCAGGGGGCGCGAAGGCCCGAACGACCGGCAAGAAACGGCGTCGACGCTCGCCCCGCGTCGGCCTAGAATTTACGAAGTAAGATCATTTGGGAGGACCGACATGAGCCAACATGTCATCGCCGAGACGTCCGATGGGGTCCTGACCCTGACCTTGAACCGTCCGGAAAAGAAGAACGCCCTGACCCGGGACATGTACCAGGCCCTGGGCGACGCCATCGACGGCGCCGAGTTCGACAGGGACGTCCGCTGCGTCCTGATCCAGGCCGAGGGCGACATGTTCACCGCCGGCAACGACCTGTCGGACTTCGCCGCGGTCAACGCCGGCGAGGCGCCGGCCAATGAGGCCCGCCGCGGCGGCAACCCGCTGCTGGCCGCGCTCGCCCGGGCCAAGACCCCCCTGGTGGCCGCGGTCAACGGCCGCGCCGTCGGCGTCGGCGTGACCATGCTGCTGCACTGCGATCTGGTCTATCTCAGCGAGGACGCCCTGCTCACCACGCCGTTCGTGAACCTGGCCCTGGTGCCAGAGGCCGCCTCCAGCCTGACCCTGCCCGACCGCATCGGTCACGCCCGGGCCTTCTCCATGTTCGTGCTGGGCGAGGCCGTCGACGCCCAGAAGGCGCTCGCCTGGGGCATCGCCAACGAGGTCCTGCCCCGGGACGAACTGCGCGCCCGGGCCCGCGCCGCGGCCATGGCCGTGGCCGCCCGGCCGCCGGCCGCCGTCACCATCACCAAGGCCCTGATGCGCGATCCCGTGGCGCTCGCCGAGCGGATGGACCGAGAGGGTCGCCACTTCTCCGACCAGCTCAAGTCGCCGGAAGCCAAGGAGGCCTTCTCCGCCTTCGCCGAAAAGCGGGCGCCCGACTTCGCCAAGGTCGGCGGCCGGTGAGGTTTGGCGCCTTCACCCCGGCCCGCATCGTCGCCGGCGAACATGACCTGAACGGCCGCAACATCATCGTCACTGGCGGCGCCAGCGGCATCGGCCTGGAAACCGCCCGGGCCCTGGCCGGCGCCGGGGCCGACGTCATGCTGGCGGTCCGTGACCGCTCGGCCGGCGAACGGGCGGCGGTCCAGATCAATGAGAGTATCGGCGCCGACAAGGTGGTGGCCGGGACCCTTGATCTGGCCAGCCTGTCCTCTGTCAGCTCCTTCGTCGACGCCTGGGGGGACGCGCCCCTGGACGTGCTGATCAACAACGCCGGGGTCATGGCCTGTCCGCTGGAGTACACCTCCGACGATCTGGAGATGCAGATCGGGGTCAACCACTTCGGCCACTTCCTGCTGAGCGTGGGTCTCGCCCGGGCCCTGATGAACGCCGCCGATGAGGACCGCGCCGCTCGCGTCGTCAGCCTGTCGTCCATCGGCCACCGCCGCAGCCCGATCCATTTCGACGACATCCATTATCGCAAGCGCCCCTACGACAAGTGGGAGGCCTATGGGCAGTCCAAGACCGCCAACGCCCTCTTCGCCGTGGCCTTTGACGAGCGGTTCGCCGAGCACGGGATCAACGCCAACGCCGTCATGCCCGGGGGCATCATGACGCCGCTGCAGCGCCACCTCTCCCAGGAGGAGATGGCGGCCATGGGCTGGCTGGACGACGACGGCAAGCCGGTCGAGGGCTTCAAGACGCCGGAACAGGGGGCGTCGACCAGCGTCTGGGCCGCCGTGGCCGAGGAGCTGGAAGGGGAGGGCGGCCTCTATCTGGAGGACTGCTCCGTCGCCATGCCCTGGACCAAGGACAAGCCCAATCACGGCGTGATGGATCACGCCCTGGATCCCGAAGCCGCTGAACGCCTGTGGATCCTGTCAGAAGAAACCGTGGGAGCGACCCTATGAGCCTGCAAGGCAAGACCCTGTTCGTCACCGGCGCCAGCCGCGGCATCGGCCTGGCCATCGCGCTGCGCGCCGCCCGCGACGGCGCCAATGTGGCCATCGCCGCCAAGACCGCGCAGGCCCACAAGCACCTGCCCGGCACCATCTATTCGGCCGCCGAGGAGATCGAGAAGGCCGGCGGCCAGGCACTGCCGCTGATCGTCGATGTCCGCGACGAGGCCAATGTGATGGAGGCGGTCGAGCAGGCGGCGGCGAAATTCGGCGGCATCGACATCTGCGTGAACAACGCCTCGGCCATCCAGCTGACCGGCACGCTCCAGACCGACATGAAGCGCTATGACCTGATGAACCAGGTCAACGCCCGGGGGACCTACCTCACCTCCAAGGCCTGCATCCCGCACCTGAAACGCAGCGCCAACCCGCACGTCCTGATGCTGTCGCCGCCGCTGGACATGAACCCCCGCTGGTTCAAGGGCCATGTGGCCTACACCATGGCCAAGTTCGGCATGAGCATGTGCGTGCTCGGCATGGCCGAGGAGTTCCGCGAGGACGGGATCGCCTTCAACGCGCTCTGGCCCCGCACCGGCATCGCCACGGCCGCCATCCAGTTCGCCCTGGCCGGCGAGGAGGGCATGAAGAGCTGCCGCACCACCGAAATCATGGCCGACGCCGCCTACGCCATCTTCAACAAGCCGGCCCGCGACTTCTCCGGCAATTTCCTGATCGACGACACCTTCCTCTATGGCGAGGGCGAACGGGACTTCGACAAGTACCGGGTCGACCCCACCGCCCCCCTGATGCCGGACTTCTTCGTGCCCGAAGACTCCATCCCGCCGCCTGGCGTCACGATCG
>NZ_JAUSBZ010000065.1 GCF_030651755.1 Phenylobacterium sp.
GGAAATCCGCTCACCCTTCGCTGGCGTGGAGCGGATTCGCTTCCGCGGCGGCCATACCGACTACGCCCATGACGAGATCGATGACGGGGTGGTGGCCACGACCTTCAGCAACAAGGGCCACGAGATGCGGCTCGAGGTGCAGCATGTCCCCATTGGCGGTTTCACTGGGGTGGTGGGCGTCCAGGTTTCTGAGAGCGACTTCGCCGCCGTAGGGGCGGAGTCCTTCGTCCCCCCCAGCAGGACGAAGAACAGGGCCCTGTTCCTGCTTGAGGCGGTGACGTTTGGGGATTGGCGCTTCGAAGGCGCCCTGCGACAGGAGTGGCAGGAAGCCCAGGCGATCGGTCGCCCCGACACCGAGCACAAGCCATTCTCGGCCTCGGCCGGCGCCAGCTGGACCTTCGCCCCAGGCTATGTGGCCTCGCTCAATGTGGCCCGCTCACAACGGGCGCCCCATGCCCAGGAGCTCTACGCCCGAGGCATCCACCTGGCGACCAACACCTTCGAGCTTGGCACAGCCACCCTCGAAGAGGAGACGGCCAACTCCATCGAGATCGGCCTGCGCAAAACGCAAGGCCCCCTGACCTTCTCCGCCAGCGCCTATCGCTACGCCTATGACGGCTACATCTATGCGACGACCCTGGACCGGTTCGAGGACTTCCGGCTCATCCGCTACAGCCAGGCCGACGCCACCTTCACCGGTGTGGAAGGTGAGGTCCGCTACGCCTTCGCCAACGGCCTGGCCGTGAGCGCCTTCGGAGACAAGGTGAAGGCTGAACTGGACGATGGCGGCCCCCTGCCCCGCATCCCCGCGGCGCGATTGGGAGGACGGGCGGAGTTCCTGGCAGGACCCTGGTCGGGCGACGTCGAGTACTTCCGGGTCTTCGAGCAGGACGAGACCGCCGCCTTTGAATCCGCGACTCCGGGCTACGACATGGTGAACGCCACCCTGGCCTATGACTTTGCGGCTGGGGCGTTCAACAACCAGCTGTTCGTCCGGGGCACGAATCTCCTCGATGAGACGGCGCTCAGCCACACCTCCTACCTCTCCACCCTGGCGCCGCAACGTGGGCGCAGCGTCCTGGTGGGGCTCCGCACCCGGTTCTGACCCGGTTATCCCGCCTCGCCGGAAGGTGAGGCGGGAGCCCAACGGCCGGCGTTCAGACGTCAGCTAGGCCAGCCAGCCGCCTATTCTTGCAGCGCCGCCGCCAGCCCGGCCTTCAGGAAGGCCTGGGCCGCCTCGCGGGTGGAGTCGGGCGGGCGTCCCACCAGTTCGGCCAGGGAGCGACCGATCAGGCCGACGCCCATGGCCAGGGAGACAGCCACGAGGACGAGGTTGGTCGCGCGATCCGGCGAGATCCCTTTTTGCGCCATGGGCCCTGAGATCACCTCCCCCACGGCTTCGCGCACCAGAGTCAGGCGCCGCGCCTCCCCCGTCAGCTCCAGCCAGGCGGCCAGTCGCGCGCCGCCGGCCGATTCAAAGGCGTCAAACAGCACCTGGCCGACGCTCTCCAGCTGACCTTCAGGATCATCGGATCGCTCGGCGGTCAGGATCTGCTCCACCAGTTGGCGGATCATCTGTTCCATCAGGGCGGTCTGGACCTCACCGATGGAGCCGAAGTGATGCAGGACAGTGGCGTGAGAGACGCCGGCCCCCTTGGCCACGTCCACCAGCTTGAGGGCCTGGGGCCCGCGGTCCAGCAGCAGGCCTTGGGCGGCGCTCAGGATATTTTCGCGCGCCGCCTCAGGGGAGCGCCGGATGCGGCGGGGGGACTCTATTGACATTTTTGTAGATAACTCTACATCTGCGACACAGGGCGGGGCATCAGCCTGGCCCCCGTTTCACAGGACCACGTCATGACGCGCAAGACCACGCCCGCCGATGTCGATGTGACCCCGCGCGACATCCGCTTTGACTCCCACGCCGCCCAGCAGGGCCATTGGCTGGACGGCGATCCGGTGGCCACGGCGGTGTTCAACGCCCTGTCCCTCACCTTTCCGGACGGGGAACGTCTGTTCATGGACGCTGTCCGCCACTACCGGGACCGGGTTTCTGGCAAGCTGGCCGAGGATGTCCGCGGCTTCATCGCCCAGGAGGCGATCCACTCGCGCGAGCATCACGCGCTCAATCAACTGATCGACCGGGATCGCTACCCCGTCGCCGAGATCGAGGCTCAGGTGCGCGAGCGCGTGGCGTTCAGCCGCGCCCGGGGGCCCATGGCCATGCTGGTCTCGACCATCGCCCTTGAGCACTTCACCGCCATGATGGCCGAGATGCATATCCGCCATCGCGACGAGCTGTTCCAGAAGACCGATCCGGCCATTGAGCGCCTGTGGCGCTGGCACGCCCTGGAAGAGACCGAGCACAAGGCGGTGGCCTATGACGTCTTCATGGTGGCCACCAAGGACTGGTCGCCCTTCCTGCGCTATCGTCGGCGCTGCATCGCCATGGCTCTGATCACCCTGATGTTCACCCGCAACATCAGCCGTTACGCCGCCCGGTTGCTGGAGGCCGACGGCTATTCCCCTGAGGCGGCGCTAAAGGCGGTGAATCAGTTTGTCTGGGGCAAGCCTGGCCTGTTCCGTCGCGGCTGGAAGACCTATTTCGCCTGGTACCGGCCAGGCTTCCATCCCTGGGATCAGAAAGAGACCGGGCCGACCCTGGCCGCCTGGAAGGCGGAGTTCGACACCGCATCACTCAAGGCCGCCTAGTCAGGCCTGTCGTCCCGAAGGGGTGTCAGAGCCCAGGCTCGGAACGGTTTTAAGACTCTCCCGTTACCGGGCGTGAGGCTAGGCCCAAAGGCCTGGCGAGCGCCAGGCCGAGGCGTGTGTTTAAGCCTAGAGTGCGGAGGCTGTGATGGTTGATCTGAACACCTCAGAGAAGACAAAATCCAAGAAGGGCGTGCCGCCCCTGGTGTGGATCGTCCTTGCCCTAGTGGCGGGCTGGATCGCCTTCACCGTCCTGGGGAGCAATAACCACCGGGTCACGCCAAGCGGTGAAACCATGCCCCAGCCAAGGGCGGAAGAGACCTACATGCCTGCCGCGCCAGCCCGTGACGGGGCGCCCCCTGTGGAGGGGCGAACCGTAGAGACCCCCTAGGGTTGAGGACCATCAACCGGCGCAGTCTCACGTCCTGGGGAATGACCCTCCTCACCTCTGGGTGGAAGGCCTGCGCTGGCGATCACCCGCTTCACCGCCGCGACAATCTCTGCGTTGTGGGCGTGGGAGAGGATGGTGGCGTGACCGGCCGCGGGGACGGCGGCGTAGCTGCCATGCTGTGAGGCTTCGACAGGGGCGAGCCGCGCGCGGCCCCATGCGCCATTGCGGTCAGCCGCAGCGCCGGCCGTGACGACAGCCACAGGCCAGGCGGGATCGAGCCCCCCTGCGGCGCGGGCCATGGCCGCGCTTTCCAGCCAATGGGAAGCCTCATTGGCCGCATTGCGCGCGTGACGGCCGGAGACGAAGGCCGCCTGCTTCTCTCGGACCGCAGGACCGCTGAGCCCGATACGGTCGCCGAAGAAGAAGAGGGGCTTGGCCAGGCCAAGGGTCATGGCGCCCGCCGTGGCCTGAGAGATATGGCCAAAGGTCGACACGAACCGGCGGACCAGGGGGATTTCCACCGCCTCAGGGGTGGCCGCATCGACCAGGACAATGCCCGCGACCCGCTCCGGGTGACGGGTCGCAAACAGACGGACATGCTGCCCGCCCATGGAGTGACCCAGGAGCACGACCGGCTGGTCGACCCCGGCGGCGGCCATCAGACGCTCAAGATCGGTCACCACGGCGGCGCTGTCGCGGGGCCGAGGCCCTGGATCGGAGAAGCCCAGGCCAGCCCGGTCATAGGCGCAACTTCGCACCCCTTCAACGGCCAAGGCGCTCTGCAGATCCGCAAAGTCCGCCGAGAAGCCAAAGGCCCCGGCCTCAAGCCAGACGAGAGGGCCGGAGGCAGGGCCTTCGCACACCAGCCGAAGTCGGCGATCCCCCAGGTCGACCATTTCCCCGCGAAGGGTTTTCGGCGCAAACGCCGCGCCCAGGATCAGGCCGGTCGAGATCCACAGGACCGCCAAGGCGCCGAGCGACAGAACGAGCAGTTTCAGCATGGACTCGCCCCGCGGAAAAACACGCCCTCCCTTAGCGGGTGTCGTCAGAGGGCGGAACTCAGCAGTTGCGCGGCCGATGCCGAAGCCGTCTCCATCGCCCTGTCCAGATTGCGCTCGACCGTGGTCAGGAACGACTCCGGCTGGATCGGCTTGGAGACAAAGTCATCCATGCCCGCGGCGTAACAGGCGTCCTGATCGGACTGCATGGCGTTGGCCGTCATGGCGACAATCGGGATCACCGCCAAGGCGCCGCCCAGGGCGCGAATGCGACGGGTGGCCTCCAGGCCGTCCATCACCGGCATCTGCATGTCCATCAGGATCAGGTCGAAGGCCGATCGTTGGACCGCCTCCACGGCCAGGGCGCCGTTGACCACGCAGGCCACGTCGCAGCCCATTTCCTGGAGCAGGGTACGGGTCAAGAGCGTGTTGATCTCGTTGTCTTCAGCCAACAGAATCCGCACCGGCGCATCTTCGGGCCCACTGGTCGGCTTGATGTCGGTCACGGGCGCAGCAGGAGCCGCCAGGCTGAGTTTGCGATCATTCTGACGGCCCGCCACCAGGGAGCCGAGGGTCTCGGTCAGGAGGTGCTGGCGCACCGGCTTGGTCAGGAAGGCGTCCAGGGCTGGCCAGGCCTGCAGTTCGGCGCGGCTGGGGGCGCCCATGGACGAGGCGATGACGATGCGCGGTTGATGGGCGCCGCGGGCCGCGCGAATCCTGCGGGCCACCTCGTCTCCGGCCATACCAGGCATCATGTGATCCAAGAGGACGATGTCGAAAGGCTGGCCAGCGGCGCAGGCCGCCGCCAGCCGTTCAAGGGCGCGCGGACCATCCTCAGCCTCAACAACCAAGGCGCCCTCCCCTGCGAGCTGGCGGCGGAAGATGTCCCGGTTCAAGGCGATGTCATCGACCACGAGGATACGGACGCCGCGCAAGCCGTCAGGATCGGCAGGCGCGGGCCCTTCCGTCGCCGAAATCTCAGCGGGGGGCAGCTCGATTTCCAGCCAGAAGATACAGCCGCCGCCGGGGCGGTCGCTGACGCCGATCTGACCGTCCATGAGTTCGGCGAGCTGACGGCAGATCGACAGGCCAAGCCCAGTGCCGCCGAACTTCCGGGTGATTGATCCGTCGGCCTGGTGAAATTTCTGGAACAGGCCCAGCTTGGCCTCAGGGCTGAGACCTGGCCCTGTGTCGGCCACCTCCAGCCGCAGGGCGCGTCGGCCATGGGCGGTCTCCCGCGACTTGACCTCGATGGCGATGAACCCGCGCTCGGTGAACTTCACCGCGTTGGAGACCAGGTTCAGCAATATCTGGCGCAGCCGGGTAGGGTCGCCGGTGAACCCGCCCTGAGCGCCGTCGTCGAGGTAGCAGGCCACCTCGAGGTTTTTCTCAGCCGCCCGGGGCGCCATCAGCTCGGCGACGTCCTCGACCAGGCGGGTGAGGCTGAAGTCGATGGATTCCAGGTCCACCTTGCCCGCTTCCAGCTTCGACACATCCAGGATGTCATTGATGATCGACAGCAGACTGTCGGCGGAGGTCTGCACCGCCTCGGCGTACTGACGCTGGTCGGGGGAGAGCTCACTGCGCAAGAGCAGAGAGTTCATGCCGATAACCCCGTTCATGGGCGTGCGGATTTCATGGCTCATATTGGCCAGGAACTCACTCTTGGCCCGGTTGGCGGCCTCAGCGGCGTCGCGGGCCTGCGCCATGTCCGCCTCGGCGAGCTTGCGATGCGTGATGTTCTGGAGGGCGCCCACCAGGCGGAGGGGACGCCCCTGGGGGTCGCTGATCAGTTCTGAGGTGGAAAACGCCCAGACCTCTTTCCCGTCGTCCCGGGCCACCCGATACTCGGCGCGGTAGGGTTCGCCCGTCTTGACGGCATGCTCCCAGGCCGCTGCGGCCATGGCGCGATCATCAGGATGCACAGAGAGCCAGATGTCCCGATAGAGGTCCTCATAGGTCAGTCGCTTGGTGAAGAAGGTGTCTTCCGCGCCGATGCTCAGGAGTTGGCGGGACTGATAGTCGAGTTCGTAGACGTGCAGCTCGGCGAGCTCGGCGGCAAGACGCATCCGACCCTCTGAGCGTTGCGCCCGATCGACGGCCTCGACGAGATCGGAGATGTCCTGGGACAGCAGGAGCAGGCCGCCAATGGCGCCCTCCGGCGTCCGCCAGGGTCCGACCTCCACCCGCGCCCAGATCTGTCGACCATCGGCGGTATGGAAACGCACCCGCTCGGCCTTGAGGGTTTCGCCCTCCAGGCAGCCCTTCATCTGGTGTTCCCAGCGGATGAACACATCAGGCAGGAGATCAGCAAGCGCCTCCCCCTGAACATCCCGGTCGGCAAGACCGAGCTCATCACGCCATCGGGGGCTGGCGTGCATGACCCGCAGGTCACAGTCGGTGATCGCCAGCGCCACCGGCGCTGAGGCCATCAGGTTGAGCAGCAGTTGTTCGGCCGCGTCAGCTTCGGCGCGGGCGAAGTCCCTGGCGCGGTCGGCATAGAGTCGCTCTGCGGCGGTGGCCACGCCCTCAGCCAGGTCAGCCAGAATATCGGCCAGATCGGGGTCAGGGGTCACCGGCGCCCTCGAGACAACCGTCAGCCGCCCCCGACGGCCCTCCCCCTCGAAAAGCACCGGCGCGCTGGCGACGAACGCCGCCTCGCCAAACCCCAGCTCAGCATTCTTCGCTTTCGAAATTGACCACAGGGGCGCGCCGAAAAGGTCTTCGGAGCCGGCATCCAAAACAAGGGACAAGACGCCGTCCTCGCCGCAACGGAAGGCGTCATCCCCATCATGGAGGACGACCTCTACGTGGTCGGTTCCGAAATGCGCGCGGGCGGCCCGCGCCATGCGCCGCAGAACCGGCCGAAGGGCTTCGGCGTCAAACTTCGGAGAGGCTCCCCCACCCCACAGCTGTACTGTCCCGAACATTCGAAAATCCACTGCCTACTCAATTTGGGTGAGAGTCAGCCGGGGGAGGTTAACGGGACGTCAAATGCTGCTTTGATGAGCTTGTTCAGCCTAATCGGCTGGCGCCGCCGCGCTTAGGGCAAATCCTCTGACAGGATGGCCATTTCAAACATGTATGAGCCCGCCTCATCCTCGTCCTCAAAGACCACGCCGATGAACTCATCAGCGATATAGACCTCAGCGGAATCCTTCTGCTTGGGGCGGGGCACAAGGGTGATTCTGGCGTTGGCGAAGGCGCCGCGCAGGTGGCCTTCGACTTTACGCATCGCGCGTTCGTCCACGGGGGGCTCCTTTGGAATCTGAAGAGGCCGCGAACCTAGACGTTCACGGCCTCCTGTTAAACCTCGACCGAACCGATTTTGGCTCAGATGACGTAGTCGTACACAGCCTCGGCCAGGGTGTGGTCCATGCTGCGGGCCGGTTCCTCGCAGGTCGGGCAGTTCACCAGGCGCGCCGGCACGCCGGCCGCGGTGCAGTGGGCGGGCACGGGCTTCAAGACCACGGAACCTGAGGCCACCTTGGCGTAGTCGCCGATGGTGATGTTGCCGAGCACCTTGGCGCCGGCCCCCAGCAGAACGCCTCGGCCGATCTTGGGGTGGCGGTCGCCCCGCTCGGCCCCTGTGCCGCCCAAGGTCACCCCTTGAAGCAGCGAGACGTCATCGCCGATGACGATGCCGGTGCCATGGTCGATGAAGACGCCCGAACCGATCCGTGTGGCCGGGTGGATATCCACCTGGAAGACCTCGGACATGCGGCTTTGCAGATAGAAGGCCATGGTGTCGCGACCCTGGGCCCACAGCCAGTGGGCGACCCGCTGGGTCTGAAGGGCCAGAAACCCTTTGAAGAACAGGAAGGGCTGCACATAGCCCTTGCAGGCCGGGTCGCGCTCGAACACCGCCTGCAAATCAGCCTCGGCCACGTCCACAAGGCCAGGGGCGGCGGCATAGGCCTGTTCGGCGATATCGCGCAGGCTCATGGCGCGGAGTTCCTGGTCGCCCAGCTTTCGCGCCAGCTGATAGGAGAGCGCGTCTCCCAGGCTGTGGTGACTGAGAATCACGGCGTTCAACAGCGAGGCCAAGGCCGCCTCATCCCGCGCCGCGCGCTCGGCCTCGTTACGCAAGGCCGCCCAGACTGGCGGGGCGTGGCCTGGATCAATGACTTCAAGTCGCTTGGCGTCTTCCCGGCCCATGGCGCTTTCTCCCTAGCTCAGCAGCCGACGCGCAAGCGCCGACGGCAAGGCCCCTTCACGGGCCATATGGTAGACCCGGAGCAACATCGCCACCGTCAGCATATCAGGCATGTGGCCGGCAAGCGCTGATTCCAGGGCTTCAGTGAAGGGAACCCGCGCGATGGCCAGCGCTTCGGTCTCGTCCGGCGCTGAGGCCACGGGGCTCAGGTCCAGGGCCAGAAACCCGATGGCCCGCTCATCGGTCACCGAGTTGGAGAGTTGGGCCCGCAGGATTTCCTGCCACACGCCGGCCTCCAATCCGACCTCTTCGCGCAGCTCACGCTTTGCGCCCGCCAGGGGGTCCTCCCCCATGGGGCCGCCGCCTTCAGGGATTTCCCAGCTATAGTCCCTGTGAGGAAAACGGTTCTGTCCCACCAGGGTCACGGCGCCATCCTCATGCAGGGGGAGAATGGCCAGGGCCAGGTTCTTGAAGCGCACCACGCCGTAACGGGCCGCCGCGCCGGTGGGCGCTGTGGCGTCATACTCCTCCAGGGCGATCCAGGGGTTATCGTAGATCCTGCGCGGCGGACCGGCCTGCCAGGGGCGCCCATGGGGCTGGCGCCAGGATGGTTTCTGCGACATATTCTCAACTATAGCGGCCGGTACGAACTGAAATTCAGCGCCACAATCCCTGGCGCGTCCACGAAAAGGTATCCCTTGCCCCTATCCTTACCTGAGCCAGTGGCGCTCGGCGTCCCGATGCCCCAGGCCTTTCAACCCGAGGTGCTGACCTTTCTGGCCACCCGCCGGTCAGCTTCCGCCCTCACCCTCACAGCCCCTGGTCCTGACGCTGCAGAGATCGACGTCCTGATGCGGCTGGCCTGCCGGGCTCCAGATCATGGCAAGCTCACCCCATGGCGTATGATCGTGCTGGAGAGCGCCGCCAAAACCGAATTCGCCGCCCGCCTGGAAGCCCTGGCCCTTGGCCGGGAGGACGCCAAGGCCGCCGCGAAGCTGGCAAAGCTGAAGGTCCCGCCCATGGGCGTGGCCGTGGTCGCCCGGCCGCAACTCTCAGAGATCCCAGAGTGGGAGCAGCTGCTGTCGGCGGCCGTGGTCTGCACCAACCTGCTCTATGGGGCCACAGCCATGGGCTACGGGGCCAACTGGATCACCGATTGGTACGCCTATGACCCCGACGCGCTCAAAATCCTGGGTCTGGAGGCCGGCGAACGGGTGGCTGGGTATATTCTGATGGGCTCGCCCGGCGAAGCGCCGCTTGAGCGCGTGCGGCCTGATCCCCAGACCCTTGTGAGCCGTTGGCGCGCCTGAAGCCGGATCATCGAACTGAGCCAAACACAAAGACCGGCCGACGCAAGCGTCGGCCGGCCTCCGGTGACACGCCCGAGGAGAGTTGGGCTTCCCCTATATAGCTGTTCTTGGCCCTCGCCGCCAGACGGGCCCCGTATTGGCGCGACAATGAGGCCCAGATGGTCATGAATTGACGCCCGGAAACTCAGTCTAAGCTTAACCTTAAGCCCCGCTATATTCTGCCGCAGTGGTGGCGAATGGGCGACGCCTGCCCGCCTGCGCGATCAGCCCCGCCCTCGGTAAGACGCCACCCCTTGGTCCGGCAGCCACAGGCCGTCAGGGGCTGAACCCGACTGCCAGAACACATCAATGGGTATCCCTCCGCGGGGATACCAGTAGCCGCCGATCCGCAGCCAGCGCGGCTCGGCCACCGCCATGATCTTGCGCCCGATGGCCACCGTGCAGTCCTCGTGAAAGGCCCCGTGGTTGCGGAATGAGGCCAAGTAGAGCTTCAGCGATTTGGACTCGATCAGCCACTGAGCCGGCGCATAGTCGATCACCAGATGGGCGAAGTCCGGCTGGGCTGTGACCGGGCACAGGGAGGTGAACTCCGGCACGGTGAAGCGGGCCAGATAAAGCGTGTCAGCCTGGGGATTGGGTACGCGCTCGAGAACGGCGACCTCGGGGCTGGCGAAGCCCCGAACATCCTGGCCAAGCTGGGTGAGATGGGTCTCTTCCATTTGCGCGCTTTAGCCCTGGTTCGCCCCGTCGGCAACCGCCCTGGACGCGACAGATCGACCATGTCCGGCTATGAGGCTGAAGCCTCAAACCCAAGGCAGGCCAAGACCTGCCACACCGGAAGGACGCCCCATGAGCGGACAGGATTTCAAGGATTTCGTCGTCGTGGTCACCGGAGCCTCGACCGGCCTTGGCCGGGCTGTGGCGGTGGAGACCGCCGCCCGCGGCGCCAGGGCCGTCATCATCAACTTCGCCCGCAGCCGGGACGAAGCCGAGGAGAGCGCCCGGCTGGTGGCGGCCCACGGCGCCCAGGCCGTGCTGGTGCAAGGCGATGTGGGCGAGGATGAGGACTGCCGCGCGATCGCTGCAGCCGCAGCGCCCTTCGGCCACATCGACGCGCTCTTTAACAACGCCGGGGTGACGAAGTTTGCGCCCAATCATGCCGATCTGGACGCGGTCGACGCCCAGGACTTCATGGATCTCTACCGGGTCAATGTGGTGGGCGCCTATCAGACCCTTCGCGCCTGCCGCTCGCTGCTGGAGCAGGCGCCCCAGCCGGGCGCGGTGGTGAACACCTCGTCAATCGCCGGCGTCATGGGCATCGGCTCGTCGGTGCCCTATGCGGCCTCGAAGGGGGCTTTGACGACCATGACTCTGTCCCTCGCCCGGGCTCTGGCGCCGAAGATTCGGGTGAACGCGGTATGCCCCGGATTTATCGACACCCCGTGGTTTGAGAAGGGACTGCCGGCGGGTCGGGCGGAAAAGATGCGCCAGGGGGCCGCGGCCTCAACCCCGTTGAAGGCCGCCTCCACCGCCGAGGATGTGGCCGGAGCGACGGTGTTCCTGGCCTCTCCGGCCGCCCGTCACATCACTGGGGAAACCCTGCTGGTGGACGCCGGGACTCACCTTGGGGCTGCGCCGTTGAGTATGCGCTAGCCCTGTGGCGCAAGCGTGACAGTTGTCCGCCATTTTTTTAGGCGGCCCTACTGAGGGGTGATGAAATATTCGCCACGGTCTAAGGAGGCGTCTCTGAGCGGCCAGCCCAGATTGATCTGCGGGCCTTCACCATGAGGATGCAGAACGTCGGTCGGGCAAGGCCAGATCGGGAACTCAAGGGGATAACGAATGAAAACTCTCAAGCTTACGCTTCTCGCCGCAGCCGCAACCTTCGCCATGGGCGGCGCCGCCGTCGCCCAGGAATCGCCGGTCAGCTTTAACCTCGGCGTCGCGTCCGACTATGTTTACCGTGGCGTCAGCCAGACCGATGGCGGCCCGCAAGTGTTCGGCGGCGTCGATCTGGCCATCGGCGAAATGGGTTATGCGGGCATCTGGGCCTCGAACGTCGACTTCGGCGACAGCACGAAGGCGGAGGTCGACTTCTACGCCGGCGTCACCCCGACCATCGGGATCGCCTCCACCGACTTCGGCGTGGTCTACTACTCCTACGTCGACGCCCCGTCGGGCTCGGACTACAACTTCTGGGAGTTCTACGCCTCCGCCACCGTCCCGGCCGGTCCGGCTGAAATCGGCGCGGCCATCAACTATTCGCCGGAGTTCTTCGGCGGCACCGGCGACGCCTTCTACTATGAAGTGAACGCCGCGGCCCCGCTGACCGAGCGTCTGAGCCTGAGCGGCGCGGTGGGCCGTCAGGAGCTTGACGGCGGTGGCGACTACA